>JBBIRT010000060.1:0-19887 GCA_037441725.1 Deltaproteobacteria bacterium
TGGAAATTGATTTCCAGCAAATCGATATCACAGAGGAGAAGTTTGATCCCAATACGGTCATCCGAAGTGAGCAGAAAAATATTGAGCGCTCCAATGCCATGACCGGAGGGGGAGTCTCCAGCGAGGCAAAGATCAATCAACCCCTTGATCAGAAATCAATCCCACCCAAATCCTTACCTCCCCCCTCTCCGTCCATCCAAAGTAATTCCTCAGAACGTCAACATGAGATTCGAAATTATGAAATCTCAAAGATCAACAAGCATATCAAAAGCCCAATGGGAAATCTGCAGAGGATCTCAGCTGCAGTCATTGTAGATGGGATCTATAAAGAAGGGACAGACTCACAGGGGGTGAAAACCAAGCTCTATCAACCCCGCTCCCCTGAAGAGATGAAAAACCTGGAGAGTATTGTGAAAAAGGCTATTGGATTTGATGAGAAGAGGGGGGATCAGGTGGAGGTGATCACGATGCCTTTTTATTGGCAAGGATTAGAGGAGGATCTCCTGCCAGAAAAAGGGATTCCATGGCAGACTTATGTCATGCTGGGTTACAAGCCAATAGTCAGCCTTCTCATTGCTCTATTGTTCATTCTCTTCATTGTCAGGCCTTTGTTTAAAAAGAGACCCTTAGTTTCGCCCAAAGAGCTTCCACTTGCTCAACCCTTGCCTTCTTCCATGATTCCAGAAGAGACCGGGCAGGAGACCAGGCCAACTCATCCTGTCGATCTTAGGCAACAAACCTTACAACTGGTTCAGGGGGATCCTTCGAAGGCTGTTGGGATTGTTAAGGCATGGCTCCATGAGAGGGATTAAAGTTTCTAATGGCGAATGAGAGATTAACAGGACCACAAAAGGCAGCCATCTTGCTCTTTTCAGTTGGAGAAGAGGCGGCTTCAACCATTGTGAAGCAATTGGAAGAGGATGAGATCAAGAAATTGGGGACCTCCATTTCAAAGATCTCTTCCATCTCTCCAAAGATTTTAAACAATGTCTTTTCTGAGTTTAATGAATTGGCTTCCTCTATCCTTCCCATTCAAATTGGCTATGATGGGGGAGCCCAATTTATCAAGAAGGTGGTCTCCAAAGCCGTTGAGGGAGGCAAGGCCCAGAGTCTCCTTGAAGAGATTCAGGAGAAAGGAAAATGGAATCTATTTCAGAAGATACGTCAACTGGACCCCAAGACCATCGCCAACTTTATTCGGCATGAGCATCCCCAGACCATTGCCATCATCCTTACCCATCTGGATACAACCCAGACGGCAGATATTTTAGAAGAATTGCCTCCCACCCTTCAGACCGATGTGATCCGTCGGATTGCTGAACTGGATGACGTTCCTCCTGGAATCATTGAGGAGATTGACCAGGCCCTTCAGGAAGAGATTTCAATGATCAAAGGGTTTGAGGGTCAACAGAAAGGTGGGGTCCGTTTGGTGGCAGAAATCCTCAATCAGATGGATAGTTCTGTGGAAAGCACGATTCTCAAAGGGATTGAAGAGCAGAAGCAAGGGCTGGCTGAGGAGATCCGAAAGCTGATGTTCGTTTTTGAAGACCTGATTCAGGTCAATGATCAAAGCATTATGGCGATCTTGAAAGAGGTGAACAATGAAACCTTGATGATGGCCATGAAAACAGCATCTGAAGAGCTCAAAGAGAAGCTATTTAAAAATATGTCAGAGAGGGCAGCCCAAATGCTGAAAGAGGACTTAGAAGTGATGGGTCCTGTTCGTTTAAAAGATGTTGAGGCAGCCCAGCAGTCCATTCTTAAAATTGCAAAAAAATTAGAAAGTGAAGGGAAGATTGTCCTGATGAGCAAGGGTAAGGAGGAGGTTTTTGTCTAAGAAATTCAACTCAGAGCCCTTCTCTTCATCTCCCAATCCAGAGATTAGTTTTGAAGAGATTTGGCCTTCCTTTCCCCCGAAGACCTATTCCTCAGCCTTATCCCAGTATATGAAAGAGGTTGAGGCGAGGATATTAAGGGAAGTAAAAGAAAGAGTCAATCTTATCGAAAAGGAGGCTTACGAGAAGGGATTTGCCCAAGGAGAAAGGGATGGTCTGGAAATGGGGCAGAAGAGGGTTGAGGCTATCCTCCATCAATTAAAGAATATCATCCACGAGATTGAGCAGCAGAGGGAAGCCCTCTATCATCTCTATGAGAAAGAGATGCTCCAATTAGTATTTAGCCTCAGCAAGAAGATCATCCATCATGAGGTATCGATCCAACCAGAAATCATTCTTAAAACATTGCAAGAAGCCCTCCAATATTTGGTCGTCCAAAAAAAGGTGACCCTCCACCTAAATCCTGTGGATTATCAATACCTATCCGCCCACTTAGAAAAGTCTCCCTTGCCCCTCGGGGATCAGGGAAAGGTGAAGGTGGTGGAGGATCCCTCCATCACTCGTGGGGGATGTCTCTTAGAGACTCCCTATGGGAAAATAGATGCTACGCTTGAAAGCCAATTTGAAGAGATTGTTTCATTCATATGGAAGAGGAGAGAGTCTTTCGATTTAACTCAACAGACAAATCCATGACCCTTCCATCATTTTCCAGTTGGTTTCAATATCATCGGTTCATTCAAGATGCAAAGACCATTAAACCTTATGGATGGGTGAGCCAGGTCATTGGCCTGGTGATTGAGGGGACAGGGCCTGCCTCGGCCATTGGTGACATGTGTCATATCCAGGGGAAGAAAGGAGAAAGGCCAATTCCTGCAGAGGTGGTTGGGTTTAAAGAGAATAAGACGCTATTGATGCCATTAGGAGAGATGAAGGGGATAGAACCGGGATGTCGGATTATTCCATTAGGAGGCTCAGCTAAAGTTAGGGTGGGTAAGGGTTTATTGGGTAGGATATTGGATGGGCTTGGAAACCCAATTGATAGGAAAGGTCCCCTTACCTTAAGAGAAGAATATCCCCTTTATCGAGAGCCTCCCCATCCCCTATTAAGGAGAAGGATCTCAGAGCCAATGGATGTTGGGGTAAGGGCGATCAATAGTCTTTTAACCCTCGGTAAAGGCCAAAGAATAGCTATCTTTGCAGGTTCAGGAGTTGGGAAAAGCATGCTTTTGGGGATGATGGCTCGATATACGGGTGCTCAAGCCAATGTGGTTGCCCTGATCGGAGAACGAGGCAGGGAGGTGAGGGAATTCATTGAGAGGGATCTTGGAGAAGAAGGGTTGAGAAGGTCAGTGGTCATTGTTGCCACTTCCGATCAACCTCCCCTGATTCGAATCCGAGGGATCTATTTGGCCACCGCGATTGCAGAATATTTTAGGGATCAGGGGATGGATGTTCTGTTGATGATGGATTCCATTACACGATTTGCCATGGCTTCTCGGGAGGTTGGATTGGCCATTGGAGAACCGCCCACTTCAAAAGGGTATACTCCGAGTGTGTTTGCCCAATTGCCAAGATTATTAGAGCGGGTCGGAACAACCCCTGATCAAGGGAGCATCACGGGTATCTATAATGTATTGGTCGAAGGGGACGACATGAATGATCCTGTTGCAGATACGATTCGTTCCATTGTGGATGGCCACATTGTACTCTCCCGTGAGCTGGCCAATCAGAATCATTACCCGGCAATCGATATCCTGAGCAGCATCAGCCGGGTGATGGTGGATATTGTGGATTCGGATCATCTTTCAGCACGAAATCAGTTAATTTCCTCCCTGGCCACTTATAAAAGGGCTGAGGATTTGATTCAGATTGGAGCCTATGTCGAAGGAAGTCATCCGAGGATCGATGAGGCCATCAAAAAGATGCCCCAAATCAATCAATTCCTCTGCCAGGGGATAAATGAGAAGGCAAGTTTCGAAGACAGTGTGAATCAATTAAAATCGCTTTTTCAATAGTCTCACATGCGATTCTCTTATCGATTACAGAGTATTCTAAATTGGAAAATAGATTTGGAAGAACAATCCAAAATGAGGTTGGCTAAGAAGATAGAACGGTTGAGAAAACAGGAGGAGGAGGTCCAAACATTGGTCCAGAAGAGGTTCGAAAACGACGAAGAACTCCAACGAAAGATGAAGGGAGGGATCCCTCTTGGAGCATATCTGATCCATAAACAGTATGGGGAAGTTAGTTATGAAGATCTCCTTTTGAAAAAGGGTTTAAAAAAGAGAACAGAGATTGAGATCGAAGGGGAGCGGGAGAATCTAATCGGATTGATGAAGGAAAGGAAGATGTTGGAAAAGATTAAAGAGAAAAGATTAAAAAAGTTCTTTAAAGAGATGGAGAAGAAAGAACAGGATCAGATCGATGAATGGTTTGTTCAAAGATATCCAATCCTTTCAAATAAAAGAAGCAAGTGATTCCCTATCCTATTCACCCTGATCAATGACCCTTCCTAAGTCCTTTTAAAACCTTCTTGGTTGCATAAACTGATTGAACATGCTAAATTTTCAGCTATGAAGGGACAACGATAAGAGATTGTCCTTTTGACTTATTTGAACCTGTCCATTGATCCTATGAAGAGGGAGCGATCAATTATCTTGGTGACCAATGATGATGGGATCTACTCGAAAGGAATCTTTGCCTTGGCAAAGACCCTTCAGGAGATGGGAGAGGTCTTCGTTGTTGCCCCTGACCGTGAAAAGAGTGCAGTGGCCCATTCCCTCACGTTGCATCGACCCTTACGGGTAGAAAGGATTAGAAAGAACTTTTATGCTGTTGACGGGACTCCAGCAGATTGTGTCCATCTTGGAGTGAATTCGATCCTTCCTGAAAAACCCTGTTTGATCGTTTCTGGGATTAACAAGGGGGGAAATCTTGGAGACGATATCAATTATTCTGGGACGGTCTCTGCAGCCTTTGAAGGAACCCTATTAGGAATCCCTTCCTTTGCCATCTCCCTGGTTTCGAGAAGCCATTTCAAATTTGATGTGGCTGCTCGATTTGCCTTAAGGGTGGCTCGATATATTATCCGTCGGGGGCTTCCTGAGGGAACCTTTCTCAATATCAATATTCCAAATCTCAATGAGAAGGAGATCAAATCCTATAAAATTACCCGGCAGGGCAGGTGGATTCGAAATGGGAGCGGAGTGATCGAAAAGATGGATCCAAGGGGGAGAAAATATTACTGGATCGGGGGAGGCCAATTCCTCTTAGATCATCGAAAAGATACAGATATTGAAGCCATTTCGAAATCTCATATTTCGATTACCCCCCTCAACCTTGACTTGACTAACTATTCCTCCCTTCGAGAATTAAAGAAGTGGAGGTTATAATATTAAAATTTCAGGGTGTTAACATTCTAATATCTTAGGAGGCGAATATGAAAACGACATTGAGTATTATTAAGGCAGACATCGGGAGCATTGGGGGGCATATTCGACCCAGCGAAAGATTGGTCTCAGAGGTCAAAAATTACATTGCCCAAAAGGGCAAAGGAATCATTTCTGATTTCTTCATTAGTTATACGGGGGATGATATTGCCATTCTTTTCTCTCATACCCTTGGGAAAGGGAGTGAAAAAATTCATCAATTGGCCTGGGACGCCTTTGTCTCAGGAACAAAAGTGGCAAAGGATCAAGGGCTTTATGGAGCAGGACAGGATCTGCTAAAGGACTCCTTCTCAGGAAATGTAAAGGGAATGGGTCCTGCTGTGGCCGAAATGGAGTTTGAAGAAAGACCGAATGAACCTTTTCTCTTCTTTGCAGCAGATAAAACCGATCCTGGTGCCTATAATCTCCCACTCTATTTAGCCTTTGCCGATCCAATGTATAACGCAGGATTAATTCTCAGTCCCTCCATGAACAAGGGGTTTCGGTTCGTCATCATGGATGTCAATTATACAGAGGGGGATCGGGTGATTGAACTGAATGCCCCTGAGGAGATCTACGATATTGCAGCCCTTTTAAGAGACAACCAACGATTTGTCATTGAAGCCATCTATTCCAGAAACAACGGGGAGATCGCTGTTTCTGTAAGCACCACACGACTCCATAACATTGCCGGGAAGTATACCGGAAAGGATGACCCTGTGATGTTGGTGAGGGTTCAGGGAGCCTTTCCTGCAACAGGTGAGGTGCTTGCCCCATATAATATCGGACATTATGTGGCAGGATTTATGAGGGGGAGTCATACGGGTCCTTTGATGCCGGTTCGGATCAATTCTTCGATCTCTTATTTCGATGGCCCACCTGTCGTAGCCTGTCATGCCTTTTGTGTTCATAACGGTAAGTTCACCGAACCTGCAGATGCCTTTGATCATCCCTATTGGGATTGGGTGAGGGACAAGGTATCTCGAAAGGCTACAGAACTTCGTCAACAAGGTTTTTCAGGAGCCGCCATGTTGCCTTATAATGAACTCGAGTATGGTGGAATTGTTGAGAAGATGGCCATGCTGGATAAAAGGTTTGTAGTAAGGAAGTCATGACTTGGAACCCATTGATTAGAGTCGCTCCATTTCCCTACCCGTGAATATAGGATACCCAAGTTGGAAGAGATCCCAATGGAGAAACGGGTCTATATCGAAACCTATGGTTGTCAAATGAATGAACATGACTCGGAGAGAATCCTCTATCTCTTGAAGGGGTTTGATTACTCTGAAACCAAGGAACCCAGAGAGGCGGACCTCATCCTGATCAATACCTGTAGTGTTCGGGAGAAACCTGAACATAAGGTTTATAGCGCTTTGGGAAGATATCGACGGCTAAAAGAAAAGAGGGGAACAATCATTGGGGTTGCTGGATGTGTTGCCCAGCAAGAAGGGGAAAAACTTTTAGATCGAATCCCTTATTTAGATATGGTGATTGGAACACAAGCCATTCCTATGCTACCCCAATTGCTACAAAGGATGGAAGTGTCGGGGGAGAGGATTTGTGAGATAGGTTTTGATGCTCATGGAGAATATTTAAAGACGGTTCTCCCCCGAAGACCTTTTGGGGAGGTTAAATCCTATGTGACTATCATGCAAGGATGTGACCACTTCTGTTCATTTTGTATCGTTCCTTATGTGAGGGGAAGAGAGAGGAGCAGGCCCAGTCAAGAGATCCTCGAAGAGGTGAGTCACTTAGCAGGAATGGGAGTCAAAGAGGTTTGTCTCCTTGGCCAAAATGTGAATGGTTATGGGAAAGGGTTGGAGGAGAAGATCAGTTTTTCTGAACTTCTTTACCGGATTCACGAAATTGATGAAATTGAGAGAATTCGATTTACCACCTCCCATCCTAAAGATCTATCAGAGGAGTTGATTCATGCCTTTTCAATATTGAAAAAGCTCTGTGAACATATTCACCTTCCTTTCCAATCAGGTTCGAATAGAATCTTGAAGGCCATGCATCGGGGATATACCCAAGAAGCCTACCTTGAAAAGATAGACCGCCTCAAAGCGGCTTGCCCTTCCATCGCGATTACCTCTGATGTGATTGTTGGATTTCCAGGGGAGGAGGAGGAGGATTTTGAAGAAACCTTAAAGCTTATCCAGAAAGTCCGGTTTGATGATCTCTTTTCATTTAAATTCTCGCCCAGGAAAGGAACCCGAGCAGCCCAATTGGGGGGCCAGGTTGAAGAGAGGGTGAAGCAACAAAGACTTTCCATGCTCCAGGAGATTCAGAAAGAAATCACCCTTCAAAAGAATCAGGGATTAGAGGGATATGTTGAAGAGGTGTTGGTGGATGGCAAGAGTAAACAGAGTCCTCAGGAAGTCACAGGCAGGACCCGATCCAATAAGATTGTCAATTTTCCTGGAGCCATGAGCTTAGTGGGAAAGGTCGTCAAAGTTAAAATCACAAGGGGTTATGCTCACTCCCTCAGGGGAGAGATGGTTTCAGCCCCAGATCACTCAATTTAAAAGATTTAAAAAGCTTTGGAAGGGTGTATTTGGAATGAATCTTGGGTCTATTAAACATTTTCTTGCCTAAGTTAACCTGAATAGGAGTTTCTTCTGAAGGTTCTTCTCATCAATCCTCCTCCCTCTGGAACATTGAAGGCAACAGGAGTTCTTTTTCCTCCTTTGGGTCTCCTCTATGTTGCAGCGTATGCAGAGAAGGAAGGTCATCAGGTGAGGGTGAGAGACTTTGCCGTTCGGAAGAAGCGAGATGCGATCGATTTTAAAGAATTCGATGTGGTAGGAATCTCTACGGATACCACCCGTCATCGAACCGCCCTCAAATTGGCTAAGAAAGCCAAGGAGAAAGGTTGTACGGTTGTGATGGGAGGCCCTCATCCTGGCTATGTGGATCAAGAAATTCTTTCAACAAAGAAGGTGGATTTCATTGTCCATGGGGAAGGGGAGGTCACTTTCTCGGAGTTGTTGTCTGTTTTACAAAAGGGGAAAGCCAATCTTCGATCTATACCGGGGATTAGCTTTCTCTCCAACGGTCAACTCACAAGAACCCCTCCAAGACCTTTCATTGAAGATCTGGACAGCCTCCCTATGCCTGCTCGTCATCTTATTTCTATGGATGATTATCGAAGGACCAAATTGGGAGATCGTGAGATCACTCCAGTCGTCACCAGCCGAGGATGCCCATACCAATGTGCCTTCTGCGCTTCTTCTCATTTCTTTGGTAAGAAGATAAGGCTGAGAAGCCTTGCCTCTGTTCTAAAGGAGATTGAAGAGATCTATCACCATTATCATTTCAATGCCGTGGCCTTTGTGGATGATACCTTTAACCTCCATCCCCAAAGGGTGATTGAAATTTGTCATGGGATCAGAGAAAAGGGTTTGGATCTCTGGTGGTGGTGCTTATCCCGGGTGGATCTGCTTCTCAAAAATGAAGAGATGATCAGAGAGATGGTCAAGGCAGGGGCAAAGTCCGTTTTCATTGGGGTTGAATCCTTTCATCCTGAGACCCTTGAAGAATTAAGGAAAGGGATTGATGTTGAGAACACGGTCCAAGCCGTGGAGATGCTCAAAAGGAATGGCTTAGAGATTCATGCCGCCTATATCCTCGGAGGGCTCCATGAAACCTCCAAAATGATCCATCAAACGATCCAGTTTGCCAAGAGACTGGATACCAATGTCGCCCAGTTTTCTATTCTTACTCCTTATCCAGGTACAGCGATCTATGAGGAGGTAAAAAATCGAATCTTTAAATGGAGGGCTCCCTGGTCCTTTTTTGATATGCAGCACTTAGTCTTTAAACATGATCATCTTTCATTTATTCGAATGGAGTGGCTTCTTCTCAAAGCCCATATCCTTTACTATACCCGATCCAAAAAGGCCATTCTGGACATCTGGCATCATATCCGGAAGCATCATTTGAACCTTCCGACCCTGCTTCGATTCTTAAAGGACTATTTTTGGGGTTAATTTTAGAACATTCATCATCAATCTGTGACCTCCCTCCTTTTAGAACTGGATGGAAGTGACTCAGAGAGGGGATTACTCTTCCATGGAGTCGAAGAATGGGGAAAGAGTCAATTTAGGTTTTTCATTTCGGAGTTTTTATATTACAATGGGATTTAAGTAAAATTCACTGACTCAAATGGAGAAAGGATCATGGAAAAAATTTCAAGAACCCATTTTGAAAAAGCCCTCGAGATCGGGAGACCCCCCAATGTAAAAAGACTTTTCCCCCATTCTAAAGCGCTGATTGTGAGTGGAAAGGTGATCGATCGGGCCATGAGAGCAAAAGGAAAGGCAATGGCCATGGCTGCCAATGGAAGAAATCAATTTATCATCCGGGGGGTTCTTCAGGCTGCTCAACGGGCCAATGCTGCAGTCATCATTGAGATTGCCAAATCAGAAGGAGGAACCAAGGCCTATTGTGCGGTGAACTACTGGAATATTGCCATGCTTGTTGATACGATATGTAATGAGCTCGGAATCACTATCCCTGTAGCCATCCATGCGGACCATTATGGAATAAGGAATGAGGAAGATCTTGAAACGGCTAAGACAGAGATTCCAAGTTTCTTTGATGCTGGAATGACTTCAATTGCCATAGATGCCTCTCACCTTACCGATGATAAAAATCTTTTAGCCAACATTACCATCAATCCTTATATCCCGAAATGGGCAGGCCTTGAAACCGAGGTAGGAGAGATTAAAGGAGAGGAAGGCCTTTCCACTGTCGATGAGGCGCTCTTTCTCATCCAAGGGCTCAATGCCTACGAGATCTTTCCTGACTGGATTGCACTCAATAATGGGACGACCCATGGCATTGAGGAAAAGGATTCAGGGATTCAGGTCCAGTTAACCGCAGAAATTCATTCTGCCTTAGAGAGATATAAAGTTTCAGGTGCTCAGCATGGAACCTCCGGAAACAGCTCTGAAAAACTCCGTCAGATTGTTGCTCAGACCCATACCACAAAGGCGAATGTGGCTACCGCCCTTCAAATGATTTCATGGGGGGTTCAGGTCAATGATTATGGTAATGCGATATTAGATGAGGATGGGAATTTTACCAAGATGAGAGGGGAGGGGGTTTCGGAGGAGCTATGGTCTGAGATGGAGGCCTATGCCCGATCTAAGCATTGGAAGAAGGGGGATTATAAAAACCTTAACCTTCCATTCGAAAATAAATTGCTTGCACAACCCAAAGGAATCAGGGATCGGGTGGTGAAGGGAGTCGCAGAGTTCGCATACAGGATGATGACAGAGGTGTTCAATTGTCAGGAGACCGCTCCCCTCGCCATCGAAACGATCTTAAAGGCAGGCTCTTATGACCTCGGGCCTAAGGTCACGCGTATTGAGGATCCTGAAGAGTGGACCGAAAGTAAGATCATTGATCGAGCTTCTCAACTAAAACGGGATAGAGGGCCTTCAGGTCAGTTTGAGGATTGATAAACTCTCTGCCTATTGCATCGCCCACCTTTTTACAGCCAAACGATGAACGGTGATTACCCTTAACCACCCAGAAAGGCTTTTTGAACCTTTTCATCATTCATCAATTCATTCGTTTTACCCTTCAGAATGATCTGACCCACTTCTAATACATACAACATCTCTACAAGTTGAAAGGCCAATCCTGCATTTTGTTCTACCAAAAGGAGATCAATTCCATCATCATGTATTTCCTTTATCACGGTAGCTAAATTATCCACAACGATCGGAGCCAGCCCAAGTGATGGCTCATCCAGAAGAAGTAATTTGGGGTTAGCCATCAGCGATCGAGCAATCGCCAGCATCTGTTGTTCCCCTCCGCTTAAAGTCTCTGCCCTTTGATTCTGTCTCTCCTTTAACCTTGGAAAACGTTGAAAATTCTTTTCTATATCTCTTTTAATATTAATCTTATCATTTCTCAGATAAGCGCCAATTCGCATATTTTGGATGACACTCATATAGGGGAAGAGGCGCCTTCGTTCAGGGATTTGAACAATGCCCAATTGAACAATCTTATGTCCAGGTAGGGTATCGATTCTATTATTTTGGAACCATATTTCACCTGAAGTGATTTGCACTAATCCAGAGATTGCCTTCAGGATAGTGCTTTTACCTGCACCATTGGCGCCGATCAATCCGGTGATGGATCCTTTCCCGACCTCCAATGTGACCCCTTTAATAGCTTCAGCCTTGCCGTAATGGACCTTCACATCAAGTAATCGAAGGGAGTAATCTTTTTGTTCCAAGGTAGGCCTGAATTACCTCCTGATTTTTCTGTATTTCTTCGGGTAAACCTCGAGCGATTTCCATACCAAAGTTCAATACGACTATCCTATCACAGATTTTCATCACGGCCTGCATATTATGTTCTACAAGGAGAATGGCTGTTCCCTGTTTCCTGATCTCGCCAATAATCCCCAGAGTCTTTTCAACCTCTGAAGAATTCATACCTCCCAACGGTTCGTCTAATAAGAGGACTTTTGGTTTGGCCGCCAGGGCGATGGCGATTCCTAATAATTTTTGATGACCGTGAGAGAGATGACGGGCCATTTCATCCCTCTTATCCTCCAGTCCAACGAATTTCAAAATCTTCTCCGCTGATTGAGAGGTTTCATGATATTTATTCCGGTATCCAGAGGTATTCCATATGGCTTCACATAAGCCAATCCCGGCATATAAATAAGAGGCTATTTCTATATTCTGAATCACATTAAAATTATGAAATATCCTATCCAGTTGAAATGTCCTTATGATTCCCTTCATGGCAATCACATGTGGTTTTTGGCCAGTAATGTCTTTACCATTCAGTATCACCTTTCCCTCAGTAGGGCGAAGATAACCTGTAATTAAATTAAAGACGGTGGTTTTCCCAGCCCCATTTGGACCGATGAGACCCACTATCTCCCCTGAATTGACAATCAAGTTAAGATGATTTACCGCTTGAACTCCTTTGAAATTTTTTGTCAGATTCTTAGTCTCAAGCATTTCGCTTAACCCTATCTTGATAAACCATTCTTAATAGAAATCTCATTTGGTGGGGCAAGTCAATCATGCCTTTGGGGAGCAAGAAGACGACAAGATATAATACGGCGACGAAAACTAAAGGTTGATATTCTTGAAATACCCGAGATACTTCTGGAAGAAGTGTGAGGACAAATGCCCCAATGACGGCCCCAATAAATCGATCTGTTCCGCCAACGATCATATAGATCAATAAATAAATGCTATGGAAAAGCCCAAATGAATCGGGATTTAAAATTCCCCAATAGTGTGCATAAAAGCCCCCTGCCAGCCCGGCAATAAAACAACCCATACAGAATATGATAGCTTTGGATCTTGCCACATTGATACCAATGCTGGCAGCCAGAGACTCATCTTGGGAGATGGCCTTTAAGGTCATACCTATATAAGAACGATCTAAGCTGTAAAGAAAAATGAGCACGACAACCATCAATATCAATGCCAAATATAGATTTGGTAGCTTGTTATTGAAATCTATCCCAATTCCAAATACTGTTGTGGTCCCAAAGGAAGGAATATTGATAATACCAGTCGTCCCTCCTGTAAGGGACCTCCATTCTGATGTTACCAAGGTAACTACAATTCCCAAAAACATGGTTAACATGGAGAAATAGACCGTCCTTACCCTCGTAATAGGATAAGCGATTATCCCAGCCACCATAAGAGCAGCTAATCCCCCGATCAACATGGAGAGGTATGGGGAAAATCCTAATCTCATCGCGATGAGGGTTGAGGTGTAGGCTCCGATACATTTAAATCCTGCATGGCCTATGGAGACTTGACCTGTTACAGCAATGGCACGCAAGCTGCAGGTTAAGATAATGTTGATTACACTGAGAATGAGAATATGGAGGTAATACTCGCTTTTAATGAATACAGGGATGATAAAAATAATAAGAATTAGAAATAGATAACCCCAATGTTTATTCAATTTCATTCTTCCTAATTCTCCAGCCTCCGATTTCTCATCATTCATGACCCAAAAATCCTTGAGGCTTAATGATCAGAATGAGAACGATGATCGTAAAACCGATGATTGACGCCACTGTTGTATTTGATCCAAGAGGGACCAGACCGTCAATGAGACCCAAAAGCAGTCCTCCTATCACAGCTCCCCAGATACTGCCTAAACCACCGAGAATGATTACTGCAATTCCCTTCTCCATCGCATAACTTCCCATCACTGGTTGTACCCCAAATATTGCACCCATTAGGCCACCAGCTATAGCTGCCAAAGCACAACCTATCGCCATACTCATCATAGAGACACGGTTAACATCTATTCCTTGCAACGTAGCGGCTTCTATATCCTGAGAGGTAGCGATCATCGCTTGTCCCATCTTGGTTCCCCGGATGAATAGGAAAAGGATAAATACTAAAATGATACCTGTGATAACCGATAAAGCTCTTTCCCAGGGTATTTTAATATTCCAGATATTCAAGGAACCAGGTATCGTAGTGGGAATCCACTTATCTTGAGTACCAAAACCTATTGCAGCAATAGTTTGCAAAAGCAAAATGAGTCCAATCGCAACAATAATACTCCCATCAATCTGTCCTCGAAATCGGCTAAATAAGAATTTTTCAAGGATGATTCCTACGAGGCTCATCACGATCGCTGAGAAAAATAGTGCGACGAAAACATTTAGACCAAAAACAACAGAGAACCAGTATGTACAATAAGCCCCGAGCATATAAATTTCCCCATGAGCAAATTGTACAATCCGCATAATGCTGAAGACGATGGTCAACCCCAATGCTACGAGTATATAGATCCACCCCATCACCAAACCATTAAATATTCCCTGCCATACCGTTTCCATTTCGTCAGCCTTGCGATATTTAATCTACAGTTAACGATTTTGAAAATACATTGTCATGATAATTTAGATTTCATTTCTCGGTAAAACGGGGTGCACCTGGGACGGCATCTCTTAAAGGGGATTCTACTGGTGTGATTTCAAGGGCCTCTGGAATAATCGGTAAGAGCAAATGGGACGGATATTTATCTCCATGGTATATCAGAACCTCATTTTTCAAGGGGGATAAAGGTCTTTCGACATATTTGGAAGAGCTATCCCAGGTGGAGTAGAGAGCATCATCGCATGCGATTTTTAGCCATATCCTGCATCCCTTTTTAAATGTCTTAAATATAGGCTGGAGCTCAATCTGAAACTCATAGACCGTATTTGGTTTCAATTCAATAGGATTTCTGAAAGAATGCCATGGCATTCCAGGTTTAGACCTCTTTGCATCGACCTCTCTAAATTTGGCTTTAAGGCATCCCCAACTCCATATCTGAACTTCATCGGGTGTCCATTGGTCAGTCACTTCAGGTTTGATTTCAGGATCTCCTGTTACCGGGTTAAGGGGGATGCCCTCAGGGACCATCTCTCCCATCTTTACAAAAAATGACCAATCCGTAGTAACTTCTTCAGTGGTTGAAGCATAAAGAGTAAGACTAACAGGACCCCAAACCCTTAAATCCTCTTCAAGAGGGAGGGTGGTATAAACAACAAAATGTTTTTGATCGCTTTCATTAGAATTCGATTCTGGATCAGATTTTCCTTTTTTTCTCTGTTCAAGAAACCTTCCATAAGAAGCGATCATTTGGGTATTTAAACCAATATTATGAAAAACCAGTGGTTTTTCTTCTCTATGCCCTTTATTCTTACTGATCAATCCAAATTCTGATGATCCGTCTTTACTATGTAAATAATATTTTTCCCATTTGGTTCGTGCCAGTGGATATTCATTCTCATATCGCCATTTTCCTGTCCCATTATCATAAATAGCGATCTCCGGCTCATCCATAATACCCGTGTCAATTCCCTTCAACCAGTAATCCAACCATCTGAGAATATATTGATTGAAAGATGTGGTTTCAAAAATCCAGGGCTGATAGTTTTCATTTGTCCAAGGAGTGATGACCAATTTCTTTGGAGATTTTATATCTCCATAGGATCTCAAATGATAATAAGCATGCAACCGGTTAGGCGTATTAACAATGTTTAATATCGGGGCCTTTATCTTTTTTATTGTTCTCCACCCTCCACCATGCTCCCACCAAAACGGCCCATCTTCATTGTTTGAAAAAATTTCTGCCATAATATTTTGGGGCATCTTCTTACCTGGAATTGGTCCTGGCCAGATGGCTCCTTGCATGATTGTTGAGATCAATTGAAGCACAAAAGGTCTCCGTAAGATCCCCCCAGGATAACAAAGTCCCCTGTAATTATCGGTGGTTGCAAGCACAACCAGGGCTTTCAGATGGGGAGGGTTGAGGGGGGCAGTGATCCATTGCATTACACCATATCCGGATGCTCCCATCATAGCCACATTGCCGTTACACCATGGCTGCCTGGCAATCCACTCTATGATATCATAGCCATCCTGAGCTGCTTTCAACCCATGAAATGAGAATTGGCCCTGTGAAAAACCAATGCCTCTTTCAGCAGCTTGTACGCATACATATCCATTTGGGCAGTAAAATGCTGGCTTGGCACTCTCAAAAAATCGCTCTTTCTGGAATGGGGAATAGGCAAAAATAGCAGGCCATGGGCCTTTTCCATTGGATGGTCTGTAAACATCAACAGCAACCTTTATACCATCCCTCATTCTAACCAGGACATTCTTCTCGAGAATCACTCCATCAGGAGCAGGGGCTGGATAGAACACGTCATATTTTTTTCTCTTCATGATCTTCCTTTCGAATTATATTTTGACTATCCTATAGGATAGGGAAGTTTATAAAAAAGGACCTTTCAAACCAGCCATCCCATTAGAGTTCAAGCCCGATTTTAAGTGAATTATAGGACAGGGGCTGGAGAAGTTCTTCTTAGGGTACCCAAGGATCAAACCACCTTACGAATTCTACCTGCCCATTTCGCATTCGGCTTATCGGACAAGGTCTGAATACCATATGGTTGATCCCGAAGGTCTTTGCTCCTCCCATTTTAGCAATTCCTCTTGATGTCTCTACCGTTTGCATATTCTCCCAGGTCTTAGCGACCTTAACAGGATCCAGACTTTGGGCTTTAGATATGGCCTGGATTAAAACCCATAGGTTATCCCACATATTTATTCCATCCGAATCGATTGGATCCTTATTAGAATCATACCAGAGTTTAACGATCTGTTTTGTCATTTCAGGGGCCTCAGGAATATTCACATCAAATGCAGGCCAGATTAGGTCAGTCGCATAATCTTTACCAATCATGTTTAAAGCTAATTTTGGATCCAATGAGGTGGTAGCAATCATTGGACCTTTGAAACCCAGTTGGCGTCCCTGCTTAACACAAGAGGCTGAGTTATCAGGCATTTTAATCCCGATATCGACCGCATCCGGCTTCATGCTCAAGAGTTTGGTCCATTGAGGAAGATATTCTTTCGTTTCCCAGGGATGGATCTGAGGCTCCAGCAAAGTTAGACCTTTTCCCTTAGCTATGTCTTGGGATATACCGCCAATGGCCCGAGCCCCGGTTTCATCCTCTATAATAAAACCAATTGTTTTCACATCAGGATAAAGCTGAAGCATAGTTTCATAAAGCCCTGGGAGAGGGGAAACATAGGAATAGTTGCTTACAAATGATAAAGGCCTTTCTGGATGCAACCGGTCAATCTGTCCTGAGACATAGAGGACTTTGTTCTTCTCAGTGACAGAAGCAATGGCAGCAATAAAATCAGGGACTGCCCCACCGATAATAAATTTGACTCTGTCTTTAAAAACTAATTTTGTGGCGGCAGTCGCGGAATCTGCAGTATTATTTTTGGTATCTTCAAAAATGCACTTAACCTGATAATTTTCTCCTTCGATCTTCACTCCACCATTTTTATTGATCCATTCCTCACAAAGCTGGACCACTCGTTTCTGCAATATCTGCATCTGAGATCCAGGGCCAGTCAGTCCTAACGTGACACCGATCTTTATCTCTTTAGCATCGAGTGATATGATATAAGAAAGGAATACAAGAACCATGACCAATAAGGTAAATATTTTTTTCATAGCTTCTCCTCCTGATCATATTTTTCCGACATAATGGCCAACCAATATATCTGACCCCTCCCGACTCCTTTGCCAGCAGGGTTTATGAGTAAAAATTCCTATAGTTGGTGGATTTCGCCAGTGGCCTTGTTCTTCCAGTACCCTCGGTGCTGGAGTGGCCAATTGAAAGTGATCGCACCGGGCTTAGGACAATCATTGACACAACAACCACAATACCAACATTCATCAGGATGTAAGATAATGGGTGGTTTTCCTTTCTGGGGGTGGGGGATATAAACATCAATCTGACAAACTTCAACACAATGATTGCAACCGTTACAGATCTCTTCATTGAAAATCACTGGCTGACTGGGTGTGGTCATATTAGGAATGGCGATTACTTTCTCTTGTGACATATCTTCCCTCCCTAAATAGGTTCATCAAAAAAGAGTTTTTAGCTTTTAAATATTTTAGTTAAATTTACTGCTTTCTTTGGTATACTCCCTTGTAGTCTTTATTATGGGTTTCATATTGTTCTTTCATGTTCCCCCAAAAATTAAGAGGCAATTCCCCAGTCTTTATCTTACCGTTTTCTTGCCTGAGAGTGAGAAACTTATGCCATTGGGGAGGATCCATCTGGGGATAGTCAATTCTATGGAAGTTGAGATGAAAACTGCTTGCCTGACGTGCCAACGAGGCGTGGATGATGATTTGGGCATAAGTCAGAAGACTGGTATCCTCGAGGCAACGCATCAACTTATGTGGATCCGTAGCAAACAGTAAGGGAACAGACTCTTCTTCAATTTTTTGTAAAGTATTGAGCCCCATCTTCAGTAAGGTCTCTGTTTTGAATTCACTGGCGTAGTATTGCATGGCTCGGGCAATACCTGCATGGAGCTCTTTCCAATCGATTCCTCGGGTGCGTTTGATTGGAGCATAAATGCGTGCCTTTTCAAGGATCACCTGATCACGGGAGATTTTGGGTTCCTCAGCTTGCCGAGCATACGAAGCAGCTTTTCTTCCGGCATACCTACCTGTAGCGGCTGCGTAACTATGATCCTCCGGGGCAAACATCTGGGTTCCAGCGGCATACAGTCCATCGAGAGTTGTTTTTAAATCCCAATCCACAAGCAGGCCCCCTCCATAGCCAGCCTCACGCCATTGGGGCAGACTGGGGCCCTCGATAAATTTATAACTCTGGAGCAAGTCCTGACTCGGGTCATAGCCTGCTTTGTTGAACGTATCAATGATGATCTTGGTTGTCGCTTCCTCCCCGAGCATCAAGTTCCAGGTCACTCTTCTTTCAACTTCTGGCATCGAAGGGAAATCCCCATAGAAAGGCAATACATATTCTCCTTTCAGGATCCCCTCTCGGATTTTTTCCTCAACCCCAGGGGCTGGCAACATAGCCCCCCAGTCTTCCCAACCCTGAATTGGATAAGGAAGTCTTTTCCCATTGGCATCTATAATGGGAACGTTTTCATAACTGGCATCCCCTGCCCCGGTATACCACTTGTGTTTATACCCAGTAGCAATCCGTAAAACCCAAGTATTTTCCATTTTAGTTAGCGTAGCTCCAGCCCTCCAGGCCATGACCGTCCCATCGCCAGATATCGTTCGGGACATCATGTTGGAATATCCACCCAATTCTGTGCTTATCAACCAAATCGACCCGGCACCAGCAGTGGCAAGGACTGTAGATTTGGATCTAAATATGAGGAATTCACCCGTTCGGTTATTGAAACCCGTTGCCCCAACGACCCGGGCACCTTGGATCCCTTTTTCAGTGAGCAGGCTGGTGACCATCACTCGGTCAAAGATTTTTACACCCAGCCGCTTACATTCCCTTTTCAGGGCAGGTTTAAAAGTGGTCCCCCAGACTCGTAAAACCACATTGTTCGGCTTATGATCTGGATTACTCTTTAGAGTAATGGGTTTCTCTCCATCAAAATAGCTATGGGTTTTAGTATAACGCGGGGAAAGCATAAACTTGGTCTTTGGATCACGACCTTCAGCGCCTACATACTCATCGTCTATATCTCTAATCTTACCCCCCATCTGCTCCAGTTCAAGCAAGGTATCATAATCCTCACGCCACTGGATCTGAATGCCAATGCCATTACAGTATGGCCGCTCAGCCATATGTTGGGCCCACTCATCCGGGTCCACATTGGATAAAGGATTGGCAGGGACATTACACCAGTGGTCGCATCCAGGACCTCCGGCTCCACTTCTGATTGTATCCCCCTTTTCAGCTAGGACCACCCTTACCCCTTGTCTTGCAGCGCTGATCGCTGCCCAACAACCAGCGATTCCGCCTCCGATCACTAAGACATCAGCCTCGATTTCCTGCTCCTGATCGAAACGGATTGGATACGGCCAATGGGGTGCATGATCATGTTCTTTTAAATATTCGTACCAGGTGCTCATCTTGAAGACTCCTTTCGATTATTATTGAATATGACCTTAAACCCTATAATAAATTTTATGGGATAAGAGCCTCTTGGGTAGTTTGAATATACGAAGAATGAGGTGGAATGTCAAGGAAGGATTGAGCGATCTCTGAAAAAGTATCTTAAGCCATATAGAATGGAGAGGTGTGATGGAAAAAC
>JBBIRT010000061.1:0-19549 GCA_037441725.1 Deltaproteobacteria bacterium
TTTGGTATTTGGAATTTTTGACTCAACATATTTTCCAGCCGTAAAGTGCGCCTCACTCCACCCATGGTCATTGTAAGGACCAACCAGGATTACCCCAAAAACAAACGGAGCAGGGGGTTGAGCTTTTGCTTCCTCTTTAGCTGGTTCAGGTTCCTTCTTACCACAAGCGATCAACAGAAGAGCCAACGTCGAAAAAACCACTATACCCTTCCAAAGACTCATCCTCTTTCTCATCTCATTACCTCCTGATTTTTTATTTAAACCATGCATATCCCCGCCCCAAATGGTCGAATTCCTCTTTACCCCTCATATCATCCTCAGCCTGAAAGTCAGTCCTTTCAGGATAAAAGGGTAAAGGCAGTATAGTATAAAAGGATTAAAGTGTCAAAGAAAAATCATTAAGAGGTCATATAGTTTAAAGCCTTTTTCAGGTGTTCATTTGATCTTATAATTTTCTCCATGGCGAATTCTATCTCTTCCTTTACTTGATGAATACCCATCTCTTGAGCAGTCTGAGCCCATCTTTTATATTCTTCTGCATGGCTCTCGTTGTGTTCAATCCAGTGTTCAATGATGACTAACAGCTTTTTTCTCTGATCCATTTCCTCCTCCCAATCTTTGAATGTTTGGGTTAAGCGATAGAAATCGATTCACCCACTCAAGCTTATCATCTTGTTTATCAGAGGTCAAATAGAGGCTTAGTCACTTCCTTGACAAATCCTCTTTTTTTCCCTATAGTCAACCCATCTTAAAAATCTCAAGGAGGATATTGGCAATGAATGCATTTAGAAAAGTTGCCATTGTCACAGGCGCAGGGACTGGGATTGGGAAGTGTACCGCTCTTGCCCTTCTGCGAGAGGGGTATTTCGTGGTTCTTGCAGGCCGTCGTTTAGAACCTTTAGAAATGACAAAAAAAGAGGCGGGTCCCTTTGAATCCCAAGCCTTGGTCATCCCGACTGATGTCACGGACCCTGCCTCGGTCCGTGCCTTATTCTCTAAAACCAAAGAGAGATTTGGACGCCTTGACCTGTTATTCAACAATGCAGGCACTGGAGCACCCCATGTCCTCTTAGAGGATTTGACTTATGAGCAATGGAAGTCTGTCATCGATGTCAATCTAACGGGAGCTTTTCTATGCACCCAAGAGGCATTCAAAATCATGAAGAGCCAGACCCCCCAGGGAGGTCGAATCATTAACAATGGCTCTGTCTCAGCCCATGTCCCACGGCCAAACTCCGCCCCCTACACAGCCAGCAAGCATGCCATTACAGGCCTGACCAAAGCAACTGCTTTGGATGGACGCAAGTATAATATTGCATGCGGTCAGATTGATATTGGTAATGCAAATACGGAGATGTCAGCACGGATGAAGGAGGGTGTTCCTCAGGCGAATGGCTCCATTGCCGTGGAGCCAACCATGGAGGTTGAATATGTCGCCCGTGCTGTGGTCTACATGGCAAGCTTGCCATTAGATGCCAATGTGCAATTTATCACCCTCATGGCGACTAAAATGCCCTTCATCGGCCGAGGTTGATGGATAATCCATTAACGCCTGATTCAAATCTGAAATATTTCTTGTGCTACTGGGGTTAAAATTTCATACCCCTTTTCAGTCACAACTACTGTATTCTCAATTCCTACAGATCCCTCTCCGGGAAAGACCATCTTGGGCTCTAAAGAAAAGGTCATTCCCACTTCCAGTGGATAGGAGTGACCTTGAGCGAGGAAAGGCAATTCATTCAATTCTAAGCCGATGCCATGTGCTATAAAACGGGTCTGTAAACCTGATGGTCCCAAATAATTTTTTTTGTAACCCAATCTTTCTGCCAATTGAAGCGTCTTGATAAAGAGCTCCTCACAATCTGCCCCGGGTTTGGTCTCCTCAAGCATGGCATCGTGGATCTCTTTACAGGCCTGATAGGCATCGATGAATTTCTGTTCCATCTTCCCGATAGAAAACATTCGGGTTTCATCCACTTGGTAACCATGATAGCATGTTCCAAAATCGATGAGGATTGGCTCATGGGCCTTGATGATTTTAAAACTCGCCCCAACTGGGAAGGCAGGGGAAAGTCCCAACCCCCCCATGGGAGAATCTGACTGACTGACAATTCCTCCTGTAAGACCACTCAATACATGCCAAGTGTAGGCCTCATAATTAAGGGATCTGACCCTTAAAAGACCCTCATGACCATTTTTCTTTGCCACCGCTTCTAAAAGCCCCCCCAGCTCAATCTCCGTCATCCCCTCTTTTAAAATCTTTTTCGCCCCCTGGTAAACGGATTCCCCTATTTTCCCGGCCTTTCTCATAAGATTGATCTCAAATTGAGTCTTGATCTTTCTGGCTTCTTGAAAGATGTTTGAGGCATCCACTATCTGAACATTAGAGAGAAGCTCCTGATATCTGAAATAATCCCTTACTGGAAGGACATCGAACTCCAAGCCCATCCTTTTGGGAAAGCTACCCAGATGGTTTTGAATCAACGAGGGAATCTCTCGGGAGGATTTATAGGGGACAATCTCTCTTAATGGGGATTCCAACTTTGCTCGTTCCAGTTCCCTTTTGATCATCAAGAGGGGTTCTCCTTGGAATGGAACGAAGAGCAAACCCTCTTGGGTTGTTCCAGAAAGATAGTAGAAATTCATCTTCTGGATTACCAACAATGAGTCGATCTCTTCCCTTTCCATTTCAGATCTGATCTTCGCTAAACGGCTCTCAATCTCCTTTATCGGAACATATTGAAACCCCAGTGAAAGACTGATGATCTCCAAATTCTGTCTTACCCAATCTTCATGTTCCATCTTCTTTCTCCTCCTCACTCATTTTAAAAGAAAAATTATAACCCTTTTAGCAAAGGATTACGAAGACATTTTAAAAAATAAAGATTAAAAAGAACCATTGAAAAATTAAAAGAGTTGGTGAAGAATTAGGTTAACAAAAACCTTTCTTGACATAAAATTCTCTTTTTTTTAATATATAACATGGCAAAACGGATTATTAGAGAACCTTCTTTTCCACTCTCCTCCTACGATGTTGTCCCTTTTAACGAAAGACCATCAGGTTATCGGGGCCTCATCACCCTTCCGGGTTATATCCCGAGAGATTTATCACCAGATTCCATCCATATCTCTGTTCCTCTTATAAAATATAGACCTGGCCAGGACGAACCTTTGATAAGGCTAAACATTCCGGTGATGAGTGCAGCCATGCAAGCAGTTTCTGGTCAACAGATGGCAAAAGAGCTGGCAAGGCTGGGAGGGATGTCGGTCATCTATTGCAGTCAACCCATTTCGGATCAGGCGGAAATGGTCCGCACGGTCAAGCGTCATAAGGGGGCTTTTGTGGAGGTAGAAGTCGTCTCCCCTGAAGACAGAATCGAATATGTGGCCGAAAGAATGAGGAAGACCGGATACTCGAAGTTTTTTGTCACAGAAGGTCGGCAGCAACATGGCCTTTTTCTGGGAATGATCACTGACAATGATTTTGATGAAAAGATCCATCGTGGTCTGACCGTAAAGGATCGAATGCGACCGGTCAACCAGTTAGATGTCGCCTATGATCATGAGATTGGATATGATATCAAGAAAGCCAATGATCTGGCCAAAGAGAGCCATCACAGTGCCCTTCCCATTCTTTACGATGATGGAAGGTTGAGGGATGTCATCTTTAGACGCGATATCCGAGAGCATCGGGAGTATAAGACCGAGCTACTCGATTCCAAAAAGCGTCTGATGGTTGCGGCTGCCATAAACACCCATGATTACAAGGAGAGAACGAAGGCTCTATTTGATGCGGAAGTCGATCTCTTAGTGATTGACACCTCTCAAGGCTGGACGGATTATGTTGAGGAAACAGCAAAACATATTCAGAGGGAATATCCCCAAATCCCTTTCATTGGAGGAAATGTGGTCAGTGCAGAAGGGTTTAAGTTTCTTGTTGAAACCTGTGGAGTCTATGCAGTCAAGGCAGGGATGGGAATCGGCTCCATCTGCATCACCCCTCATCAAATCGGCATTGCACGCGGTCAGGATCGGGCTATAGAAGAAGTGGCCCAGGCTCGAGATGCATATCTTAAGGAAACGGGCATCTATATCCCGATTATTGCTGATGGAGGAATACGAAGCGTTCGGGATATGCTGGTGGCCCTGGCCCTTGGAGCGGATGTGGTCATGCTGGGCCGGTTCCTGGCAGGGACCAATGAAAGCCCAACTGAAATCAATTTCAATATGTCTCCACCTAAAAAACCTTACTGGGGTGAAGGCTCTGCCAGGGCAAGACTCTGGCGAGAAAAAAGGGGATATAATTATGAATTTGATGAAGGCGTGGAGGCCTGGGTCGACTATGTGGGCCCCCTCGAACGCTATCTCAACCAGGCTATGATTCAGTTAAAGGATGGAATCCGAAAATCAGGCACCCGCACCATTGATGGCCTTCACCGAGATGCCATTGTTGAAGTCATCTCAGAAGAAGAGGCTGGCCCAAGCGTCCTTCTCGAAAGATCCACAAAATAATCTTCCTTCTATCCTTCCTCTCCCTCAAGCCTCATGATCTTCCATAAACCCAGTATTCCTTAAGCCTTATTCATCTCTTTTCCTCCTCTGATTGGGTATTTAGGTTATGGTTAAAGTTGCGAAGCTCTTTATGAGCTGACTCCTCCATACTTCTGAATATTTCAATGACCGATAAAAAGAGGACTAAAACCATCGGACCCATAATAAATCCGATGATTCCAAAGAGCTTGATCCCTCCCAGGACGCTGAAGAAAATGGCCAGATACGGCATCTTCGTCCTGTTGCCAATGATCAAGGGTCTCAATAGATTGTCAACCAGACTGATCCCGAGCGCTCCCATCACAGCCAGCAATATTCCCTTGAAAATGGCTCCTTCTGCTAATAGATAAATGGCTGCAGGGGCCCATATAATAAAGGGACCAGCCACAGGTAAGAAAGAAGCAAGGGCCATCATCGCCCCCCACAGGATGGGCGATGTGATCCCCACAATCGCAAAGGCAATCCCTCCCAGGGTTCCCTGAACCATGGCAACAATCACACCCCCATAAATCGTTGAGATGATCAAATCCTTGACCCGTTGCTCCAATCCCTCTTTCTGATTTTCAGAAAAGGGAAGATATTCTCGAACTTTCTTGAAGAGGGTGGGTCCATCTTTCAGGAAGAAAAAAATCGAAAATGCCATGATGATGAAATGAAAGGCCACGGTTAAAATCTCACGGATCCCTCTGGTTAGTCCTCCGATCAAATCCTTTCCCAATCGGGAGATCTGATCCATCACCGCCTGGTCAAGCTCATTGACCCGAAGGTTCAGCAGAGATGTCACCCTTTCAATGAGAGCCACCACGCTTGGGTGCTGAAGCAAGTTCTTTATCGCATCCAGTTTTCCGCTGGCCAGGGTATCCGACAGGGCCGTCAATTCCTTGACCAGCAGAAAAGTGAGATAAGAGAAGGGACCCAGGATGAGGATCAAGATCAGACAGAGAACGAGTGCGGAGGTGATCGCCCTTTGACGGAGCAGCTTGAGGATAAAGGTATAGAGGGGATAGAACAGGATCGAAAACACGATCGCCCATGCAATGGGAGTCAAAAAGGGTTTCCAGACCTGATAGTTTAGATACCCAAGGAGGAAGACCAAAACAATTAAAGTAAAAAAATAGAATCGATTCACAGTCATAATGATTTCATCCCCTCTCTAAATTCTTTTTCATTTCCCTTTTTGGTTTCCTAAAATGATAAACCCATTTACCCCCACAACACCAGCCCATCCCCTTCTAAAGTTACTTCGTCACCAATGTAAAAAAATCAGAACCTCTTTTCCATTTCACTTCTTCCCTGTAACTCTTTCTAAGTTCCAGATATCTTATCGCTCACTCATCAACGGACTGCTCAACCTTCTCCACCCTCCCTGGACCAACGAGTCTATCATGAAAGGGAGAACCTTCATGGTCCCTCCTTTACAATTCGGAGAGGGGGTGCCTGCCCCTGTTTGTCCTGTCCCATATAGAGTGTGATATGGGGAAAAGGAATCTCAATATTTCTCTCATCAAACTTCTTTTTCAACCGTCGATTGAACTCCCGGCCCACTCGCCACTGTTTGATCGGTTTGGTTGTTGTCCGTGCTCGGATGATGACCGAAGAGTTTGCAAATTGATCCAGACCCAGCACTTCAATGGGTTCAATAATGTCATCCTTATAGTCAGGATCGTTTCGCAACTCCTCGTCCACCTCTTTGATGACTTCGATGACTTCATCTACATCCTCTTTATAGGCAATGCCAATATCAAAGACATAACGTGAATATTCTTTGGTCATGTTGGTCACCACATCGATGTGACCGTTGGGTATATAGTGTACATTCCCTGACAGATCGCGTAGAATGGTTGTCTTGAGATTTATCTTTTCAACCAGACCTGATTTGCCCCCGATTTCCACCACGTCACCGACCCGGATCTGATCCTCTAATAGGATAAAGAATCCACTAATTACATCTTTAACAAGACTCTGCGCACCGAATCCCACAGCCAGCCCGACAATCCCTGCTGCTGCTAAGACTGGACCAATCTCCACGCCCAGTTCTTTCAATACGGTCATAGCCGCAACAATCAGGATGGCAATGACTAATACATATCGGATAATCGAGCCGAGCGTCTGGGTGCGTTTCTGAAACTCCGGATCTTCTCTCTTTCTCAATGCCAACGAAATAAGACGACCGGAGAGAACTTTTGCTGCTTTCAAGGCAATCCCCACAAGGATCAAAATCAAAAGGATCTTTGTCCCACTCGACAACAACCATTCAGTTCCTTTTTGAACGATAGCCTGAAAGTCCATAAATCCTCCTCCTGTCTATAGTGAACGTTAAAAAATGGGTACCCATAAACCTGTCATTGCGGACGAAGTGCAGTAATTTCATGAGAATGAAGAGCCTGTACCGAGCTGTACGAGGAATTTCCAGGTTTGCCTCGGCTATGTCTCCGAATCGCTTTGTCGATCTCGACGGCAACCACCACAGTAAGGGCGACCAGTGCAATCCGAACCCACTCCACTCCATTAAGGGACCCTGTCCTAAAAACCCACTGGAGAGTCGGGATATAGACAACAGCGATCTGGGCAAGAAATGCGGCCACCATGCTGTAAAAGAGAAACGGATTGCTCAAAGGGCTGATCGTGAAGACAGACTGGAGCTCAGAGCGGGAATTCCATGCCTGGAAGAATTGGAACAGAACCATCGTGGTGACTGCGATCGTCCTTGCCCGTTCAAGAGAAACCCCATCCTCAAGGGCTGAGACAAAATTGAAGATGACCCCAGCGGAAATAATGAGCCCCACCAGGATGCTCCTCTCAACCATCAACCGGGACATGATTCCCTCTTTCATCTTCCTTGGTTTACGTTTAATCACATCTTTCTCTCCAGGCTCAAAAGCCAGCGCCACATCCTGGAGCCCATTGGTCACAAGATTGATCCAGAGAAGCTGGGCAGCAACATAGGGAATCGGAATATCGAGGACCATGGCGATCAGGATGGAAACAATGGCTGCAAAACCCGTTGGGATGAGAAAAACTGTTACCTTTCGGATATTATCAAAAACCACCCGTCCCTCTTCAACCGCATGAAAGACGCTTGCAAAATTGTCATCCGTGATGACCATATCAGAAGCCTCCCTTGCTACATCCGTGCCGGTCTTTCCCATTGCCACACCGATATGGGCAGCCTTGAGGGCCAGGGCATCATTCACTCCGTCTCCTGTCACAGCCACAACCTCGCCGTGTTTCATGAGCTGTTGAACAATTCTCAATTTGTGCTGTGGAGAGACCCTCGCATAAACCGAGACATCCCTTACCTTTTCAAAGAGGTTCTCATCATTCATCGTCTCCAGTTCCCTGCCGCTTAACGTCTTTGAACTCTCCCCGGTGGCATGGGTGATCCCAATCATCTTTCCGATCGCCGAGGCCGTCACTGCATGGTCTCCGGTAATCATTGCAACCCTGACCCCTGCTTCCTGACATCCCTTCACAGCATCAATCGCCTCCGGCCGAGGAGGGTCGATCATCCCCTGCATGCCGACGAAGATGAGGTTCTCTCCCACATGCTGGTGGGTCAACTCTGAGAGCTCAACAGGCACCTCCTTGTAAGCCATCGCCAGGACTCTCAAGCCATCCTCCGCAAAATGTTCAGCTGTCTTATACACCTTCTCCTTATCGAATGAGCCCCCTGATGAAGTCTGGGAGCACATTTCAACAATCTTTTCAGGGGCTCCCTTTACAAAAATAAATTTTCTCCCATTGTTTTGGTGAAGGGTAGCCATGAACCCCCGATCAGACTCAAAGGGAAGAATGGATAATTGGGGATAACGATTCCTCTCCTCTTCGGGATTTAGACCAGCCTTCATGGCAGAGACAATGAGCGCTCCCTCGGTGGGGTCTCCGTCTACCCGGAACTGTCCATCCTCCTCCATGATGTTCGACTCGTTGCAGAGCATCCCTATCCGGAGAACCCCACAGAGTTTTTCCAAAGTAACTTCATCGCAAGATTCCCAGTCATGAAGAATTTTCCCCCTCGGTTCATAACCGCTCCCCGTCACCTCATAGGAATGCTGGCCATCATAGATCACCTTTACAGTCATCTCATTCTTCGTGAGGGTCCCTGTCTTATCAGAACAGATGATCGTAGTACTCCCAAGGGTTTCAACAGCAGGGAGCTTCCGGATGATGGCATTTCGTTTAGCCATTCGACTGATCCCGATGGCCATAGTGATGGTGACTACAATGGGTAATCCTTCAGGAACGGCTGCAACTGAAGCGGCTACTGCGATCTTGAAGATCTCTGCGATCGCCATGCCGATGAAGAAACCCAGGACAGAGATCGCTGCAGCGCTGCCCAGCACAAGGAAACCGATGAAATGGGCGAACTTCACAATCTTTTGTTGAAGAGGAGTCTTTGTAACGGACAGTTCCTTCACTTCATGGGCAATCTGCCCAAGAACAGTCTTTGGACCTGTCTCCACAACAATCCCCTTCGCCCGACCGTTTACCACTACCGTTCCCATGAAAGCCATGTTCGCCTGGTCGCCTGGTGTAAGATTTTCTTCTGGGATGGGCCCTGTTTTCTTTTCCACAGGAACCGATTCACCGGTCAGGGCAGCCTCTTCCACTCTGAGTTCCGTCGCCTTAAAAAGTCTCAGGTCTGCCGGCACTCTCATGCCGGATGTGAGGAGAACGATATCCCCAGGCACAAGTAATTCGCTGGGGATCTCGATCTCCTTTCCTGCCCTCATGAGCTTTGCTCTGGGAACGACCATGCTCTTGAGAGCCCTCACACTCGCTTCAGCTTGATATTCCTGGAAGTAACCGATGATGGCATTCAAGACCAAAACAGCTACGATGACGCCAGTGTCGATATATTCTCCGAGAAAGAGGGTAACCACCGATGCCACGATCAGGATATAAATGAGAGGGCTGGTAAATTGGCGCAAGAGGATTTTGATCCGGCTGATGCCCTCTTCCTCTGGAAGTTTATTGGGTCCATGTTTTTCAAGACGTTCTTTTGCCTCAGCCTCTGAGAGTCCCTGCTCCGATGTCTGAAGGGATTTAAATACTTCTTCGTAATCCAGTTGATACCATTTCATTCTCCGCTCTCCTCTGTGCAAAACTCAGACATCTGCCCCCTTCCCTAAGTTACCACTGCATAGAAACAACTCTTTGACTTCCTTCTTCGACTCGAACTCCATAAATTCTTTTCCGATCTCCCCTGATGCTTGCCTCCAGATGGTAAGTTCCTGTTGGAAGTTTACCGAAAAGCCAAGGACCAACTGATTGAATATAATTTTTGAGCTTAAGTGACGAAGACCATGAATATTATGAAGGCATCTTCATCATCCATATCAGCAAAGAGAATATCGGCAATCAAACTGTCCCCTACCCCAATCCTCAAACCTGAATGTATAAAAGAAACTCTTAAAATCTGAATATAATTGATCAACCTTCAATATGGAAATTCGTGTATCTTACTTTATCAATTAGAGGTCTAAATGTCAAAAGAAGGAGGGGGAAAAAATCGTTCACCCTTATGTTCCACTTTCTAAACTAATTAAAGGATTTTATTTCCAAGTCAGGGAGGAAAATAAAGCCCCTACTATTCCAGCGTCTCTACTTTAATGAGGTTGGTCGTTCCTGGGATGCTGATGGGAACTCCAGCAATGATGATGATCTTCTCTCCTTTGGATGCCATTCCCAACTCTTGAGGGATGATTTTGGCCCTCTCCAACATCTCATCTGTATCCTTCCAATCTGAAACATGAACAGGATAAACCCCCCAGCAGAGATTAAGCCTTCTTACAGTGGATAAGTGTCGGCTTAAGGCCACAACAGGTTGGTTGGGTCGGAGTCTCGATACCCACCGAGCAGTACTTCCTGATTCAGTGGGAGTCACAATGACGGTCGCCTTTACCCACTCACCCAGTAAGGAAGCAGCATGGCTGATGGCTTGTTGAAGATTTCTGGTTTCCTCAGCCTCCCCCTTTAAAAAGTGATGGTGAGGAAACTCTTCTTCTGCAGCTTGGGCAATCCTAACCATCATCTGAACTGCTTCAACAGGGAATTTCCCACTGGCTGTTTCCTCCGAGAGCATGACAGCATCTGTCCCATCATAAATGGCATTAACCACATCTGTAACCTCTGCTCGGGTGGGTTGGGTATGATCTACCATCGAACGAAGCATCTGAGTGGCTGTGATTACTGGTTTTCCAAAGGCATTGGCCTTTCGAATCAGCTTCTTTTGAACATTGGGAATTTTTTCAATTGGAGTCTCCACCCCTAAATCTCCACGGGCCACCATGATTCCATCAGAGGCCTCAAGGATCTCATCCATATTCTCCAGGGCCTCTCTTCTTTCGATCTTCGCAATCACAGGAATATCCGCAGAGGCTCTCAAAATGAATCTTTTAACTTCTTCAATATCCATGGCCCCTCGGACATAAGAGAGGCTCACAAGATCGACCCCATGCTCGATCCCAAAGATGAGATCTTCTTGATCCTTTGTTGTGAAGGTTAAGGCCCGAATCGTTCCAGTCGGAAAATTCATCCCTTTGTGGGAGGTCAGGATTCCTCCAACCATAATTTTACAACGAATTTCATGGTCACTCGTCTCAAGGACTTTTAACTCAATCGTTCCATCAGCCAGAAGAATCCGATCCCCTAACTTCACTTCTCTGGGAAGAGTAGGGTAGTTCACACTTGCCCTTTTTTCATCCCCGATGAGCTCCTGATTGGTGAGGTAAAATTCATTCCCTTGTTTTAATTCCACTCCCCCCTCTTTCATTAAGCCAACCCGAATCTTAGGCCCCCCCAGATCCTGAAGGATAGCCACAGGCATTCCCAAACGATTAGCGATTTGTCGAATATTTTTGATTTTCCTTAAATGCTCTTCATGATTTCCATGAGAAAAATTGAGCCTTGCCACATTCATCCCTGCCTGGATCAGGGCTTCTATGACCTCAGGCGAGTCACTCGCTGGTCCGATGGTACAGACAATCTTGGTCTTACAAGGATATTTTACGATCATTGAGCTATCTCCATTCCGAACCTCCACTTCCAAATGGTATCCCATCCTTCTCATTCTGTCCATCATTTAATTTCAACGAAAAGCACGTGGATGACTTCAAGTTGTATGACCCCCTATCCAGTGTTAAAATTAAAATTAGGAGATAAATATAATATTAGGATGAAAAAGAAGATTCAAAAAATCCTCATTGCCAATCGAGGAGTTCCTGCGGTAAGGATCATCCATACCTGCCGGGATCGAAAGATCCCAACGGTTGCGATCTATAGTACACCCGACCGTCTCGGTCATCACGTATTTATGGCAGACTCAGCCATCCATATTGGAGAGGCTCCACCCCTCGAATCATATCTGAACATGGACAGGATCATCGATGCAGCCCTTCAAACCCGATCGGATGCCATCCACCCAGGATGGGGATTTTTGGCTGAGAATCCTGAATTTGCCCAGAAGGTGATCAACTCGGGTCTGATATGGATTGGTCCCCCTCCAGAAATTATTCAGCTGATGGGTGATAAGATCAAAGCCAAAGAGCTTGCTCAAAAGGCTAACGTCCCTACCATTCCTGGAATTAGCAACATCAGTGATATTAAACAGATTCAAAAATGGATGAAGGATGAAAAGATCAATTTCCCGATTATGATCAAGGCCGCTGCAGGGGGCGGAGGCAAAGGAATGTTCAAGATTGAGAACGAAAAACAGCTCGGCCTGGGCTTTTCACAGGCTCGTTCTGAGGCAGAGAAATCCTTTGGAAACGGAACTCTTCTCGCAGAAAAATATATTGAAAGGGGCAGACACATTGAGGTCCAGATCGTTGCCGATGAATATGGCAATGTCGTTCATCTCTTTGAAAGAGAGTGCACGCTCCAAAGACGTAATCAAAAGATCATCGAAGAGGCTCCGGCACCCACCCTCAATGATACCCTAAGACAGGAGATCTGTTTTATGGCCACCCGTCTGATGAGGGAGTTGGGTTATACCTCAGCAGGCACGGTCGAATTCATTCTGGATACCCGGACAAAGAAGTACTATTTTCTTGAGGTGAATACCCGCCTCCAGGTGGAACACAGCATTACAGAACTCATTACAGGATTGGATATTATTGGGATTATGATTGATGTCGCCATGGGGAAAAAACTCCCTTTTAACCAATCCGATATCCATCCCAATCGCTGGGCTCTGGAGGTACGACTAAATGCAGAGGATCCAAAAACATTTAACCCCTCCTTCGGTACGGTGACCCGCTTTCAGGTCCCCCACGGTCCTGGGGTCAGAATCTTAACAGGCATCTATGAGGGAGCGGACATCCCTCCTTACTATGATTCTCTGTTCATGCTTTTAGTGACAGCAGGGGTGGACCGTGAAGATGCCATTCGGGTCATGGATCGGGCCCTCAGCAGAAATCTTCGGATTGAAGGTGTCAAAACACTGGCTCCTTTGCTCCTAAGCATCATCAGACACCCGGCATTTATCGCAGGTGACTTTTCAACCCGTTTTATTGAAGAACATATGGATGAATTGATCTCCATGTTTAAAGAGAAGAGCCCTGAAGATGAAGTTCTTAAAGTAGCAAAATATGTAGCTGAGATTTCAGCCCTTGGTCCCCAGAAATGGATGTAAGAAGGAGCATAAAAGATGATCTTAATCAAACCCGGAATGTCTCCTGCAGAGATTGTTCGGACCGTTCGTTCAACCCCTGGTGTCTTTTTTACCTCTACAGGAATGCGAGATGCGGGGCAGTCAGATTATAAAAACCGCTTAAGATTATTTGACCTCAAGACCCTTGCCCCCTACTACAATCGAATGGGGCTCTTCAGTGCTGAATGCCACGGGGGTGCCCGTTGGCATGTAGGAATTTTAAATCGAAGGGAAAGTCCTTTCGAAGAGATCGAAACCTTCAGAGAGCTGATGCCAAACGTCTTGCTCCAAACCCTGGTGCGAGAAACCAACCTGTGGGGATATCGCCCCTATCCAAAGAATGTCATTGAATATGTAGTCTCAAGGGTAGACATCGATGTCTGGCGATGCTTCTCCTTCCTCAACGATATCAGAAATATGCGTGCCATGGCTGAAGTGGTGATGAAAAGGGGAAAACTCTTTCAACCGGCCATCTCTTTTACCCAAGCCGAATGGACTTCAAATGATTATTATTTAGAGATCGTCTCTGAAACGGTAAGCCTCTGTGGAGGAGTGGATGAGATGGTCCTATGTATCAAGGATATGGCAGGCGTGGGAAGCCCCAAGCGGGTTAAAACCCTGATTGATGCCATCCTTCAAAAATTTCCTGACCTTATCATCCAATATCACCGTCACATCACGGATGGATTGGCCATCCCTGCTATTATGTCTGCTGTTCAGGCCGGAGCTAAGATTGTGGATGTGGAGGAGGATTCCCTGACCCGATTTTATGGCCAAGCACCGATTCTGAGCTTACAGGCCTATCTTGAGGAATCAGGGATTCCTGTCAATATTGATAGAACCCAAGCAGAATTGGCCGTCCAGAAGGTCCGTGAATGGATCGGCCAATATGAATGGGCAGAATCCCCATTTAAAGGATTTAACCACAATGTCTTGCAACATCGAATGCCAGGAGGAGCCTTTCCCAGCTCCTTCGAGCAGGCAAATCAGGGTGGGTTTCTCCATTTAATGCCATCGATCTTAAAGATGATGTCCCTCTACAACAAGATGATCCATTATTTTGATGTGACCCCTGGCTCCCAAATCACCTGGGTGACCTGCAGCGGGATCATCAACCGATATGCAAAAGAAAAAGGGGAGGCAGGAGTGGCTCACATCCTAAAGCTCCTGACCAAATTTATTGAAGAAAAATCTCAGGCCTTCGAATCTATGTCTCCGACCGAGCAGGAAGAACTTCTCGACCTCTTTCAAAATGCACCTGGAGATTTTAAAAACCTCCTCTTAGGCGATTATGGAAAACTCCCCATGGGCTGGCCAGCGGATTGGATTTATCGGAGCGCCTTTGGGGATGAATGGGAATCCAAGATCAGAGAAAGGAAGGAACTTTCTCCTTTAGATTCATTAGAGGATGAAGATCTCCCAAAACTCAGGAAAACCCTCTCCGAGAGGATTGGAAGAGAGCCCACTGAAGAGGAATTTATCCTCTACCTCATGCATCCCAAGGACGCCATGGAATGGATCGAGTTTGTTGAAAAATATGGGGAGGCTCCATTGGTCCTTCCAACGAATGTGTGGAGGAATGGTTTAAAAAAACCTGGAGATAAAGTGGAATTTGAACTTCTCGGAAAACCTTATACTGTGGAATTGGTTTCAATAGGAGCAGAGCATGATGGTCTGATCCATGTGGTCATGAGGGTAAACAATAAAACCAGGCATTATACGGTGGAAACCCCAAAGGCGAAGAAGGTTGAGATCAGGATGGCTAAAGGCCCGGGAGATATTGGCGCACCCATCCATGGCAATGTCTGGAGAATTGGAAACCCAGAGCGAGGCTCTCTCAAAGTAGGAGACATCGTTCACAAAGGCGAAGAAATTGCAAATCTTGAAGCCATGAAGATGGAGAACGCAATCATGGCCCCTTTTGATGGACAGATCCTCGAGGTCTGCGTGAAACTCAATGACACAGTCCAGGAGGGTCAGCTTCTCTTCGTCCTCGAAAAATCAAAACCTAAATTGGACGATTCCAGAAATCTCTATGGAGAGCAGGGCTAAGAAAGGCTAAGCCCCTCTCCTCTTCTCCAACAAAAAAGTGATCTCCCCTCCGAGAAGGAGGATGGCCGAAGAATAATAGATCCATAGGAAAAAGATGGCCAGGGTGCTGAGAGAACCATAGACCATCGAAAACCTTCCCACATGGAGGATATACCAACTGAAGAGGTGTTTGGCCACCTCCCAGAAGAGGCTGGTAAAGAGAGCCGCCTTTAGAGCAGGTTTAATGAAAACCTTTCGATTAGGAATGATCTTATAAATCAAGAAACACATTAAGAAGGTGAAGAAGAAAGGGATGACATATTTTAAGATGAACCGGAGCACCGAGATCATATTGAGAAAAGGAGTGGAATGGTAACCCTGGAGAAGGGTAATCCCAGAGGTCAAGGCCATACTGAGGAGTAAAAAGATCCCTGCCAGGAGGATCATGATGAGATCAATGGCTTTTCCTCGAAGGATACTTCGACCTTTCTTGACCTGGAAGATGATATTTAAGGCCGTTCTTAATGAACTGAACACCCAGGTAGATGTCCAGATCAGTCCTCCAACTCCCAGAACGCCTACAATCTTTCGATCTTTGATGATCTTTAGGATGCTCTTCATGATTCTCGGATCCAAAGAAGGAAAGGCATTCTCAAAATAATGTTTGAGATGGGCCAACACCTCCTGATCACTATAGAGGTAAGTTCCCAATAATGCTAAAAGCAGGAGGAGAATCGGTACCAGGCAGATGAGAAATCCAAAGGTAATCCCTGAGGAGAGGAAAAATCCGTGGTTCTGATCAAATTTTTTAAATGCCTCCCAAAGAAGGCGAAATCTCTTTTTGAACTCCGTGGTCCAATCCATGGATTGACTCGATGAAAGACTCCCTTGATGATCCTAAGAGACCTCTCCAACCACCAGTTATTATATATATAACCTAAGCGATTTTTTTACTCTTCACAAGGGGGGATAGGCCGAAAAGCCTTTTAGTGCGATCGCCTCTGGCGATTGGCGGGAAGACACCCCTGCTTAATTCAACGATTGAGCGAGGCATTACTCAACCCTATCGATTTTAGTTGATTTATTAGATCGAAAGGATATAATGGATTCATAAATAATTCTCAAGTTAAATTCATAAAGGAGAAGGATGATGGGAGAAAAGAAAGAAGGGAGAAATGGGATACTAAAAAAGAGTTTGACCCATATCCAGGGATTGGATTCCATTTTAAATGGAGGTTTTCCCACACAGCGGATGACCCTTGTGGTCGGTGAACCTGGAAGTGGAAAAACCGTCATGGGAATGGAGTTCCTCTACCATGGCGCCTTACATGGAGAACCAGGGATCTTCTTAGGTTTTGAAGAATCGGCCATAGGTCTCAGGGAAAATGCCCTTACCTTTGGCTGGAACTTTGGTTTCCTCGAGAAGAAACATCATCTCTTTCTTATGGAGGGCCGCATTGATCCTGAAATGGTCGTAAGTGGAAAGTTTGGGCTCAAACCAATGCTTTCGGTCATTTCAGGGAAAGCCAAAGACATGCGGGCCAAAAGGATTGTTTTGGATGCATTGGATGTCCTCTTCCGCCTCTTCGATGATCCCCTGCAGATCCGTGCAGAACTCCATCAATTGAACCATTGGCTTTCACATTCAGGCCTGACTTCCCTGATCACTCTCAAGCCAAAAGAGAGTCCTCCAGGGGTTCTCTTCCAGGATTTCTTTTATTCAATGGCTGACTGCGTCATTCATCTGGATGCAAGACTTTTTAATCAGATCTCCACACGTCGACTCCGAGTGATCAAATATAGAGGATCGAGTTTTGGCAGAAATGAGTATCCATTTGTCATTACAGAGAAGGGAATTCGGACCATCCCCATTACAGACTTCGAATTGAGACACCAACCATTTGGAGGCCGAATCTCATCAGGGATCAACCAGCTTGATTTATTATTAGGAGGGGGTTACCATAGGGCCTCTTGTATCCTTATTGCCGGAGAACCAGGAACAGGAAAGACCTTGCTGGTCTCAACCTTTGCTCAAAAGGTATGTCGTAAAGGGGAGAAGGTCCTCTATCTTAGCCTTGAGGAGTCTCCAGAAGCATTAATCCAAAATATCACCAGTGCTGGCATCCGCCTCAAACCATTTCTAAAAAACGGAAAGCTTCTGTGTATGGGTTCTATGCCTGAGGCAACAGGAGCAGAGGAGCATCTCCTTCGAATCATGGACATCGTGGATAAGATAAAACCCCATCATATCATCATTGATGCCATTTCCGCCTGTGAACGGATGGGAGGGAAGCCGGCGGCCTTTGAATTTTTAATGCGCCTTTTAAACTTCTTAAAAGAGCGGGGGATTACTACCATTCTGACCAACCAGACCTCTGGATCAAAGGCCCAGATGGAGATCTCAGGAAATGGTATCTCTTCCATGGTAGACACCGTCATTCTGATCGACTATATCCATAAAGAAGGAGAAACCAGTCGCACCCTTCAGGTTCTCAAATCACGGGGTTCTAAACATTCGAATCAGGTTCGTGAATTGAGGATTGAAGGGGATGGAATTCATATCCTCGATGTCTATGCAGGACCAAAGGGGCTTCAAACACCCAGGCAGGTCAAAGAGGCAAAGGATCCAATAGAACTTCTCCAAAGGATAAAAGGGGGGAAGAAATGAAAGGGGGAAAAAGAAACAGATCGAAAACTGCAGCTCCTTATCATCTCAGACTCTTCGTTGCAGGAGAAGAGCCAAACTCACGCAAGGCAAAAGAGACTATCAAGAAGTTGTGTGAAACCCATCTCAAAAATAAATATAAAGTAGAAGTGGTAGACGTGTTAGAGGACTATAAAACGGCTTTAGAGAACAACATCTTCCTTGCTCCAACCCTGATGGTCATCTCCCCTCCACCCCCGGTAAAGATTATTGGTTCTTTAAATGATACCCGTAAGATTCTCGATGCCCTTGGACTTAGGGAATCTGAGGAGGAAACATGAGGCAAAAGAAACCCACTTATAAAGAATTGGAGACCCGATTGGCTCAGGCAGAAGAGATCCTGGGAGCCATCCGTTCCGGAGAGATCGATGTGATCATTGGGGTAAAAAGTCCATTGGTGGTCAGGGCCAAAGCAGTGGAGCAGGCACTAAAAGAAAGTGAAGAGAAATATAGGTGTCTAATTGAACAGTCCCTACAAGGGGTATTGATCCTTCAAGACTTTCGAATTGTCTTTGCAAATAAAACATCTGAAGAGATCACGGGATATACGATTGAGGAGTTGCTCTCCCTCTCTCCTGAAAAGGTGACCGCCCTTGTCCACCCTGAAGATCAAGCATTGGTCTGGGGGAGATTTCGAGAGCGATTGGCCGGGAAAACAGTCCCAGCCCATTATGAATACCGAGGCATTAGAAAGGATGGGTCAATAAGATGGATTGAGATGTTTGCAAGTTTCATAGAATATAATGGAAAGCCTGCTGTTCAGGCTGCGATTATAGATATTACACAGCAAAAGCAAACCGAGGTAGCCTTGAGGACCAGTGAGGCTCAACTCTCCAATGCATTAAGAATTGCTCATCTTGGCCCCTGGGAGTATGATGTGGCCAATGACATGTTTATATTTAATGATCCTTTCTATGCTATTTTTAGAACCACGGCTGAAAGGGAAGGAGGCTATACCATGTCCTCATCCCAATATGCTCAACGTTTTCTCCACCCTGAGGATCGACCAATAGTGGGAGAGGAAATTAAAAAGGCTTTAGAAGCCACTGATCCCTATTTCAGTCGCCAATTGGAGCATCGGATCATCTATGCTGATGGTGAGGTTGGTTATATTACCGTCCGTTTCTTCATTGTTAAAGATGATCAGGGACGTACGGTAAAAACCTATGGGGTCAATCAGGATATTACTGAGCGAAAGAGGGCAGAGGAATCCCTTCGGAAGAGTGAGGAACGTTTCCGGAACATCGCTGAAGCCACATCTGAATATATCTGGGAGACCGATGCCCAAGCACGATACTGTTATGGTACAGAAAGAATGGAAACTACTTACAGAAGATCTCTCTCAGATCTGATGGGACATAAGCCTTTCGATTTCATGCCTCCGGAGGAGGCAAGACGCATGCGTAGGTTGATAGCTGAAACGGCTCGGCAAAAACAGCCATTTCGTAACATAGAGCATCAGACATTAAGACCGGATGGTACGATATTTTGGCAACAGGTGAGTGGAATTCCCCTCATCGATAAGGAAGGAAATCTTGTGGGTTATCGTGGCACTGCCTCTGATATTACTGAACGGAAGAAGACCGAACAGGAGATGGCCTCCCTTCAGG
>JBBIRT010000062.1:0-19540 GCA_037441725.1 Deltaproteobacteria bacterium
GGGAAAGGAGTAAAGTAGATTGAGTATGCCCTAAGATCAGAAATCCTCATGTTCAATGTCGAATCCTCCCAGGAACTTCAAGCAATAAACGAGGTGGCAGGTCGAATGGGTAAAAAAGCCCCTATCGCCATTCGTGTCAACCCTGATATCAATCCCAAAACACACCCCTATATCTCTACTGGATTAAAACAGAATAAGTTTGGAATTGATATCCTTCGGGCCCCTATGGCTTACCAATTGGCCTCTCGACTGCCTAATCTCAAGGTTTTTGGGATTGACTGTCATATTGGATCCCAATTAATCAAAGTAGAGCCTGTCATGGAGGCCTTAAAGAAACTTAAACAATTGGTTGAAAAGTTAAGGGAAGATGGGATTGAGATTCAATATTTGGACTTAGGGGGTGGCCTTGGGATTACCTACGAAGATGAGGAGCCTCCCCATCCCATTGAATACGCTTCCACCATCCTTGACGAGATTAAAGGATTTGGCTGTACCCTCATCTTAGAACCTGGCCGGGTCATTGTGGGGAATGCAGGGATCTTGGTTTCAAGGGTTCTCTACACCAAGGAGAATGAAGAAAAGAGATTTGTGATTGTCGATGCCGGAATGAATGATCTGGTTCGTCCAAGTTTTTATGGGGCCTACCACCAAATCCTCCCTGTGAAAAAAGAGGTTCGGGAGGAGATGGTGGCTGATGTCGTTGGACCGATCTGTGAATCGAGCGACTTTTTGGCCAAGGGAAGAAGGATTCCAAATCTCTTTGCAGGGGAATTGATTGCCATAATGAGTGCCGGGGCTTACGGATTTTCTATGTCTTCCAACTATAATGCAAGACCCAGGATTGCTGAAGTTCTGGTTAAGGGTGATCAGATGTTTGTGATCCGCGAAAGAGAAAGCTATGAAGATCTGATTCGTGGAGAAAATATCCCTGATTTCTTAAACCCCTGAGGGTTTTTGAATTCACTCCTCAAGGGTACCGGTGAAGAGAGAAAAGATGAAGATTCCTTTTATGAAAATGAGCGGAAGCGGAAATGATTTCATCCTCATTGATCATCGGAATCCTATTTTGTCCGAGGGGCAAATGAAGGATTTTGCCCGGAAGGTTTGCCAGAGAAGGATTTCAGTTGGTGCAGATGGCCTCATCCTGATTGAACGGTCGGAGAGGGCAGATTTTAAGTGGCGCTTCTTTAATAGTGATGGAAGTGAAGCAGAGATGTGCGGCAATGGAGGTCGTTGCGCTGCTCGTTTTGCCTATTTGAAGGGGATCTCCGGTGCCTCTTTAAGATTTGAGACCTTAGCCGGAATCCTCTCTGCTCAGGTGGAAGGGAAAAGGGTAAGATTAGAATTTACTCGGCCCCATAACCTAAGGCTTGATGAAACCCTTCTGATCGATGGGAAGGAGCAAAAGATTTCAAGTATCAATACAGGGGTTCCCCATGTGACCATTTTTGTGGAAGACCTGGAAAGGGTAGATGTCCTTTCCCTTGGAAGGCTCATCCGATTTCATCCCCATTTCGCACCCCAAGGAACGAACGTAAATTTTTTACATCTGGAAAAAGAGAATCAATTAAATATCCGGACTTACGAACGCGGAGTGGAAGATGAAACCCTCGCCTGTGGAACAGGAGTGGTTGCCTCAGCCTTGATTGCTGCCTTCAAAGGGTTGGTCAATCCTCCTGTTTCTATTAAGACGAAAGGGGGAGAGATATTGGTCGTGGATTATGAGATGGAGGCAAACGAAATCAAGAGAGTCTTTTTACAGGGAGATGTCCACATCATCTATGAAGCTGAGATGTGGGAGGAGGCTTATCAATGAGAGAGATTAAAGCCATTGTGGTGGGGGCAGCCGGTAAGATGGGAAGCCGGATTATTCACATCATTCATGAGACCCCTTCTGTCTCACTTTACCGAGCCATCGAGAGGCCTGATCATCCCTCTATCGGGAGAGATATCGGAGAGGTCATTGGGTTGGGAAAGATGGACATTCCATTGGAAGGGGAACTGAAAAGAGATGGAGCCGATGTCATCATCAACTTTACAAATCCAAAATCCTCTATCGAGAGTTTGGAATTTGCCAAGGACACAGGTTCAGCTATTGTCATTGGGACAACAGGTTTTAATCCAGAGCAGATGGATCGGATTAAAGAGCTTTCCAAGAATGTTCGTTGTGTTTTATCTCCCAATATGAGCGTCGGAGTCAATGTCATGTTTAAAATCGTTCAGGAAGTCGCTCAAGTCTTAGGCTCGGAGTATGATATAGAGATTCTTGAAGCCCATCATCATTTGAAGAAGGATTCTCCAAGCGGCACTGCCTTAAAATTGGGTGAACTCACGGCCAATGCCGTGGGAAGGGACTTCAGTAGGGTAGGGGTCTATGGCAGAAAGGGAATGGTGGGGGAAAGGACTAAGGAAGAGATAGGGATACAGGTGATTCGGGCTGGAGACATCGTTGGGGAGCATACCGTTCTTTTTGGTGGTATTGGGGAAAGGCTTGAAATTACCCATCGGGCCCATAGTCGCGACAATTTTGCCAGGGGTGCGGTCAGGGCAGCCCTCTGGGTGGTGAACCAACCCAATGGCCTATATGATATGCAGGATGTATTAGGACTGAAAAGATGAGGATCATCAGATATCGAGATGGACTTAGAATAAGTTGGGGCGTGCTTGAGGGGGATGAGGTGAGGGAAATGGAGGGGAGTCCTTTTGGGTCTTTTCATCTTTCTCAGAGAATCAAACCGATCAGAGAGGTGAGGCTTCTTTCCCCATGCCTTCCATCAAAGATTGTTGCCCTTGGTGTGAATTACAAAGATCACGCAGAGGAGATGAGAACCCCTCTTCCCAAGCAACCGTTACTCTTTCTTAAACCCTCCACTGCCGTAATTGGTCCTGGAGATCCCATTGTCTATCCAAGAATGTCTCAAAGGGTGGACTATGAGGCTGAGCTGGCTGTGGTGATTGGAAAGATGGCGAAAAGAGTTTCAGAAGAGGATTCAAAGGAATATATTCTTGGATACACCTGCCTGAATGATGTCACGGCCAGGGATTTACAACCCAAGGATGGCCAGTGGACCACAGCAAAGGGTTTTGATACATTTGCTCCTATAGGCCCCTGGATAGAGACAGAGGTTGATCCTCATCATTTAGAAATCTCGAGTTACTTGAATGGGGAGAGGCGACAGCATTCCAATACCGAGAAACTCATCTTTGGGCCATATCAATTGGTAAGCTTTATCTCTCACATCATGACCCTCCTTCCAGGGGATGTGATTGCAACTGGCACTCCCTCTGGGATTGGCCCAATGAGTATTGGTGATCAGATCGACGTGATGATCGATGGGATTGGCACGCTCAGCAACTATGTGATTGGAGAAGAAGGATGAGGAGATTCCATATGAATAGAAAAAAGTCGATCGAATTCTATCACAAGGCCCTGGGAGTCTTTCCAGGGGGGGTGAACAGCCCGGTCAGAGCCTTTAAAGCCGTTGGCATTTCTCCTTGTTTTATCGAACGGGCCAAAGGGTCTAAGATCTTTGATGTGGATGGGAATCAATATATCGATTATGTAGGGTCGTGGGGGCCAATGATCTTAGGGCATGCCCATCCGAAGATTTTGGCAGCCCTTCGATCCGAGATCCTAAAAGGGACCAGTTATGGAGCTCCCACCCTTCTTGAAATAGAACTTGGTAACAAACTGAAACGGGCCTTCCCTTCCTTAGAGTTGGTTAGGATGGTCAATTCCGGGACAGAGGCAGTCATGAGTGCCATTCGAGTGGCAAGGGGGTATACAGGGAGGAATAAGGTTATTAAATTTGAAGGATGCTACCATGGCCATGGGGACAGTCTTTTAGTGAAGGCAGGGTCTGGAGCAACAACCTTCGGGATCCCGGATAGTCTTGGCATCCCAGAGGATTTAGCCAAACACACCCTGATTGCATTCTATAATAATCTTGAGAGTGTAAAGGCCCTGGTTCATCAATATCCCAATCAAATTTCATCCATTATTGTGGAACCGATTGCGGGCAATATGGGGGTGGTTCTTCCTGAAAAGGGATTCTTAGAGGGATTGCGAAGGATCTGTGATGAAAAAGGGATTCTCCTCATATTTGATGAAGTGATTACTGGTTTTCGAGTGGCCTATGGAGGAGCTCAGGAGCTCTATCAAATCAATTCTGACTTGACTTGTCTCGGAAAGATTATTGGAGGGGGGCTTCCTGTTGGGGCCTATGGCGGAAGGAGAGAGATTATGGAATTGGTGTCTCCCCTTGGAGGAATCTACCAGGCCGGAACACTTTCTGGAAATCCCTTAGCCATGCGAGCCGGGGTCGAGACCCTTGGGCTCCTGAAGTCGAAAAAGTTATATCAGGATTTAGAAAAAAAGACATGTTATTTAACAGAGAAGATGTCTGAGTGTGCAGAGGAAAAAGGAATCCCCTTCTCGATCAATCAGGCCCCAGGGATGTTTACACTTTTTTTTACCGAAGGCCCGGTCAAGGATTACCGGTCTGCGAAGATGAGTGACACAAAACTATTTGCCAGATTTTTTGTTGAGATGTTGAATGAAGGAATCTATCTTCCCCCCTCTCAATTTGAGGCCTGGTTTGTCTCTTTGGCCCACACCCAGAAGGATTTGGATCAAACGGTAGAAGCTTTTGCCAATGCCATAAGAAGGATTTAATATCTAATCACCCTTTAGGGTCTTTTCTAATTCATCCATCAGGTCTTCGATATTCTCATCCACGGGTTTTTCAATCTTCATCCGTTTGATGGTTTTGGATTCATTAATCATCTTATGGAGTCGGATAGCAAATTCATCAAGAGAGAATGGTTTCTTAATGAACTCCCGAGCCCCGACAGAAATCGCCACACCTGCAGAATATTCTTCGTCAAAAGCCGTCATGACCATCACAGGAAGTTCTGGGAATTGTTTAGAGATCTCTCGGGTAAGGATAATTCCATCCATATTGGGCATCTTAATATCTGTGATAATGGCATCGATTTGATTCCCCTTGATCTTCTCCAAGGCATCCACTCCATCCACTGCCGTGATGCAAGCATGTCCCATCTTAGAGAGAAAGGTTACGACCAGATTCCTTATTAATTCTTCATCATCCACAACAAGAATCGTATATTGAGAGGATTCTATCATATGTTATGTTTAATGGATTAAATCTTAAATTTTTAAGTATTTTATCAATCTTAGATGTAGAAGTCAACATCAGCTCAAACTTCATTTCATTCTTCCTCTGAAACGATGAAGTTATAAATGGCCATCAATGAACCTAACCCTATTCTTGCTTTGACAGGTGTTGACCAAAAGGGTTATATGTTCTTTGGATAGAAGAAAGATTTAGAGGATGTCTCTTTTGAGTTGAGAGCTTTGAATATGGAAGGAGAAAGATCCGGATGGGGGTAGAAAAACAAAAAATGATAGATGAGGTACGATGTGTCATTTACGACTGTGATGGGGTGCTCTTTGATTCTCTCGAAGCCAACACAAGATTGTATAATGACCTATGTGCCTTAGTGGGAAGAGAGTCTTTGAAAGAGGAAGAGATCCAATATGTCCATATGCATACCGTATTTGAAGCCATCCACTTCATTTTTGGAAGAGAAAATGACTTAGAGGCTAAGGCCTTAGAATATTTAAAAGGGAAAAAGGTTGATTTAAAAGATTATGTAAGCTACTTAAGAATGGAGCCTCATCTTTTTCAAACTTTAGAGAAATTGAAAGAGAAAGGGATCCTTCGGGTGATTAATACCAATCGCACTACCTCCATGAAATATGTGATGGATCGATTCCATCTCTGGCCTTATTTTGAAATGGTCGTAACCGCCCTCGATGTTGAAAACCCCAAGCCCCATCCTGAGTCAATCGAGAAGATTATAAAGGCCTTTCAGTTGAAGAAAGAGGAAACGATCTTCATAGGAGACTCTGAGATCGACCAACAAACCGCCAGATCATCAGGAGTGAAATTTGTCGCTTACAAAAATAGAGGGATTGAAAACGACTTTTATATCGAGGATCACCTTGATCTATTAGATCTGATTTTCAATAAAAAGGGATGACCAAAGTGAAAATAAATCCGAAATACATAGAGATCATCTCCAAAGTGGTAAATCAGAGTCCTTATTTTTCCCTTCTCTCAATGAAACTCATAGACCTTGAATGGGGAATGGCTGTTTTGGAAGTGGATTTGAGTGTGAAGCACCTTCAGCCCTTTGGCTATGTCCATGGAGGAGTGATCGCCTCGGTCATGGACGCTGCAGCTTTTTGGGCTGTCTTTCCTCAAATAAAGGATGGATTGGGACTGACCACGGTTGAAATCAAGGTGAATTATCTTGCACCTGTCCAGAAGGGAAAACTTATTGCAAAGGGTCAGAGTATTAAAACAGGAAAGACCTTAGCTCTGGGGGAAGCCTCTATCTATGGAGTTGAAGGAAACCTATTAGCCCATGGAACGGCTACCATGATGATTGTTCCTGGCCTAAAAGTCGAAGGACAAGAAAATTTGCCCCCTAAGCTGATCTAAAAGAGTGAAGATAAATCCTTCCCAATTTGGGTGATTTGGGATCGTTTGCTATGAGACCCTTTCGTCGCCCTGCCTTCCATAGCAAGGGAAAGAACACCCATTTTTTAAAATTATGTGTTTTCAGAGATAAATCAGTGAAGGATTTAACTCCAGTCGTAATGCATCACTGAGCTGGAGAGCCATTTTAGAATCAGGCAGGAATATCTCCGAAAATTTTATAAAGCGGATCATTTCAAATAGGGAGTGACAAAAGTCATTTCATCTAACAAATTTTAGGCTTCCAGTGCATAAAGAATTCTTTAGTTTTGGGAAAAGCTGAGGTTTAACTATAGAATTTTCTCCGACATCCCTGCCTAATTCTACGAATGAGTGAACCTTACCTCCAATAGAGATCTTTGAAAAAGTATCTTAAGCCAAATAGAATGGAGAGGTGTGATGGAAAAACTTTTGAGCAGATACCTTTAATATTAAAGCACAAATTTCGAAACATAATGAAATGACACTATTTTTAGCAGTGGCGACGGTTACCCATAAATTAAACGCCTGCATTCAAAAGTTTTGGAATGACACCTCTCCATTCATTCTTGGAATTTTTTCGAAGCTCTCCAATAAATGTCTTGACAAGACTTGTGGGGTGTAGTAATAGCACAATCAGGAGTTCAAGACATTTAAAATAAGGAGCTTGAACAAATCGGGTAAAATTTTTATTAAAATAGAAATAAAATTATGAAAGGAGGATGTTGAAATGTACTCAGGTGGATATATGGGAAAGATTCTGAGAATTAATCTCACAGATAAAACGGCAAAAAAAGAGAGGCTTCCTTTAGAAATAGCCAGGGATTTTATTGGGGGCGCTGGATTTGGGATTAAATATCTTTTTGATGAAGTGAAAAAAGGGACAGATCCTTTAGGTCCTGATAACAAGTTAATTTTTGCTCCCGGACCATTTTCTGGGACCACAATTCCTTGTGCTAGTCGAATGACCATCGTTGGAAAGTCTCCTTTGACCAATGCCGTAGGGATGGCCTTATCAGGAGGGTTTTTCCCTGTAGAATTGAAGTTTGCAGGGTATGATGCCCTTATCATCGAAGGCAAGGCAGAAAACCCAACCTATCTGTGGATAAAAGACGGCACGGTTCGTTTCCAGGATGCAAGCAAGATCTGGGGCACCCTCACCTCCGATTGCCAACAGATTATTAAAGATGAGTTAGCCGATCAGAATGTCAGAGTATCCTGTATTGGACCTGCAGGTGAGCGACTGAGCAGGATTGCCTGTATCATCAATGAAAGGAGATCATTGGGCAGGAAAGGACTTGGAGCGGTGATGGGATCTAAAAACTTAAAAGCCATTGCCGTTCGAGGAAGCAACCCTGTAGGGATAGCCGATGAGAAAAAATACAAGACAGCCAGGGCTGCCATGTTAAAGGCAATGAAGGATAGCCCAGTGCTTTACTCTGAATTCGCAAAGAATGGGACTCCTATGGTCGTTGATTTGACCTGTGTGATGGGGATTTTTTCCGCTAAAAATTGGACTGCTACAGGAGAGTTTACCCCTATCAGTCAGCTTGGGCTTGAAGGACAAAACAGTCGGAAAATTGGAAGAACCCATTGCTATGATTGCCCTGTCGGTTGTAGCCAATTAAAATTGGCCAAGACAGGTCCCTATGCAGGGACCCTTACTGAAGGTCCAGAATTTGAAACCATCTATTCTTTTGGAGGAGAGACGGGCGTGGATAATCTTGACAGTGTCATTGTTGCTGACCGCTTGGCCGATGAATTGGGATTAGACTCCATCTCTGCAGGCGTGACCATTGGTTTTGCTATGGAATTGTTTGAGCGAGGGATCCTTGGAACGTCTGATACAGGGGGTCTGGATTTAAGGTTTGGTAATGATCAGGCCATGATCACCTTGCTTCGATGGATGGCCTATCGAGAGGGACTCGGGGATGTTTTAGCAGATGGGACAAAGAGGGCTGCAGAAAAGATTGGTAGAGGAGCAGAGAAATATGCCATCCATATCAAGGGCCTTGAACTTCCAGCCTATGATGTTCGGGGGGCAAAGGCCCATGGTTTGAATTATGCCACCGCTTATACCGGTGCAGACCATAATAGAGGTTATGCCTTTCAAGAAATCTTTGGAATCCCTGTACCCTGGGCAGTGGATAGATTCAGTTATGAAGGCAAAGGCAGATTAACCAAATGGAACCAAGATGTAAGGACAGCCACCTGTGATTGTCCAACCATGTGCGCCTTTTTATTAGATACAGCGCTTCCCGGAAACGCCACTCAAAATACTTCTGCTTTAATGGAGGCGGTCACCGGTATAAAACTTTCGCCCGAAGAGGTTGAGAAGGTTGGAGAACGGGTTAACAACCTTGCCAGGGCTTTCAATGTCAGGGAAGGCTTTACTCGTGCAGATGATACCTTTCCAGAAAGGTTAATGACCGAGCCTTTAAAAGCAGGTGGTTCTAAAGATCAAGTGATTAGTAGGGATGATCTTAAAAAAATGCTGGATGAATATTATACGGTAAGAGGGTGGGATCTTAATACAGGCATTCCAACGAGAGCCAAACTGGTTGAGCTCGGCTTGGAATACGTCGCAGACCAATTAGGAATTTAGATTCATAATGGTTACATTTTCGTATGTGAGTTTCAATTATGTACCTCTCAAAAAAATTAATATACAACCTACCTGAGCAATTTTGGCTCATACGGGGAAGCAGAAATATCTAAAAATTTATAAGAATTAGTCTCCCTGCTTCCCCATAGAAATTATTAGGATTGTTCAATTTAGGTTAAAAAAATTGGAGGATGTACCATTTTGTGAATGAACCATTGTTCAGGATGGAAAATATCACCAAGAGATTTGGTGGCTTGAATGCTTTAACCGAGGTTAATCTGAGTATAGAGGAAGGCCAAATTATGGGGCTGATTGGTCCCAATGGGGCAGGAAAAACTACATTATTCAATGTGGCCACCTCGATTTATAAACCTGATAAGGGCGACATCTATTTAAGAGAGATTAAAATTACCGGGAAGTCTCCCCATCATATATGCCGTTTAGGCATTTCCAGGACATTTCAGCTGGTCAAGACATTCCTGAGTATGACAGCCTTTCAGAATGTTTTGATAGGAGCTATTTATGGCCATGGGTTGAAGGGAAAGGAAGCTCATCAAGAAGCTCTAGAGGCTTTGACTCTCGTAGGGCTGGAGGATAAGAAAGATATGATTACAGCTCGTATGACTCTTTCGGATCGGCGACTCCTTGAGGTAGCAAGAGCCTTAGCCTCAAAACCATTAATTACCCTGCTGGATGAACCCATGGCTGGTCTCAATCCTTCAGAGATCACAAACATGCTTAGAGTGATTGAGAGAGCCCGGAAAGAAAGGAATGTGGCCATCTTGTGGGTTGAACATAAGGTTGATGCTATCTTCCGTTTGTGTGATCGAGTGACAGTCCTAAATTACGGTCGGAAAATTGTGGAAGGGAAACCCGAAGAAATTGCGCAAGATGCTAAAGTGATTGAGGCATATCTTGGTAGATCACCTTCTTCAAGTAAGAAATGTTGATATCTTTTATGGCGATGCTCAGGCTGTTTGGAACGTCTCATTCCATGTGGATGAGAGAAAGATCATCGCCCTTTTAGGTGCAAATGGGGCTGGGAAGAGCACACTCCTGAATACCATTTCAGGTTTCCTTAAACCCAAACATGGGGAAATATTATTTTCTGGCAAGTCTATTGTAAAACTTAAACCAGAACAAGTGGTGAGCTTAGGGATCTCCCATGTCCCAGAGGGAAGGCGTTTGTTTTCACGACTCACCGTTTTGGAAAACTTGGAATTGGGCGCTTATCCTTCGAATACTCGACCTTATTTAAAAGAGTCTTTGGACCGGGCTTTTAACCTCTTCCCTATTCTTAAAGAGCGAAAGAACCAGTCTGCAGGGACACTGAGTGGAGGAGAACAGCAGATGGTGGCCATTGCAAGAGCTCTCATGGCCAGACCCGTTCTCCTTATGTTGGATGAACCCTCCCTTGGGTTGGCGCCCCTCTTTGTCAGTCTATTATTTGAGACGATTCAGGCCATGAATGAGGAGGGTGTGACTATTCTTTTAGTTGAGCAGAATGTTCATCAGTCTCTTGAGATAGCCAAATATGCCTATGTCTTACAAACCGGAACTCTTAAGATGGAAGGATGGGGTGAAGAACTGATAAACAATTCGGATTTTCAGCAGGCCTTTCTTGGAATGAGGGGATAGAGGCATGGCTGGATTTAGTTCATTCTCTTTATTCCTTCAGGTTTTTATTAACGGCATCTTTCTTGGATGTATGTATGGTGTTGCTGCATTAGGTCTCAGCCTTATTTTTGGCAGCATGCAGATTATCTTTCTTGCTCAGGGTGCAGTGATGATTTTGGCTGCTTATTGCATATACTGGATAGTTACTTTGACTTCTATTGATCCGTTTTTTGGCTTTCTTCTAATTATTCCTGTATTTTTAGGATTTGGGTGGGTAATTTACAAAGGACTTTTCCAGCGAGTAGCTAAGGCAGGGAAAAATCCTTCCCTTCTTTTAGCATTTGGTCTTATGGTCCTTTTTGAACATCTTATGTCTTTAATTTGGACACCCAATACACGTTCTGTGGCAACAAACTATTCAACCTCTGCATTCGGTTTGTGGGATATTAATATCTCTGTAACAAGGTTTATCGTCTCCATTGTAGCCCTCATTACGACAGGCATTGTTTTCCTATTTCTAAAAAGGACTATGGTAGGGAAGGCTGTCCGAGGTGTCTCAGAGGATATGCAGGCGGCTGCTCTTTTGGGAATAAGCCCAAACTGGATCAGTTCAGTTACGTTTGCCATCGGCATTGCTCTGGCTGGCATTGCAGGCGTTGCGACTTGCATTACCTATGCCTTTGACCCTTATTTTGGATTTCTTTTTAGCCTTAAGGCCCTAATCGCCGTAGCTTTTGGTGGGTTGGGTAGTGTAGCAGGTGCCCTCTTGGGAGGGATTACCCTGGGTGTATTGGAAAGCCTGAGCTCCTATATTATCAGCGCTGGATGGGCGGATGCAGTTGCTTATGCAGCCTTCCTCCTCATTTTGGTATTTCGACCTGAGGGATTAATAGGTCGTCGATCTGCTCAAAGGGCTTAAAAAAAACATTATGACTCATCTATTTACATCACGGAAAATAGGTTATTCATTTGCTCTAATGCTCTTGCTCTTTTTTTTGGTGTACCCTCTTTTAGTGAACGTTGAGACATCTTATATGGTCTATTTTTTCTACACAACTTTTATTTATGTGGCCCTTTCCCAGGGATGGAACCTTGTGGCAGGCTATGCAGGACAGGTTTCACTTGGCCAACATGCATTTTTCGGCATAGGCTGCTATGTCACTGCGATCACCTGGAGAGCAGGATGGGCAGGTTATTTCGATCCTTTGGGGATGTTCATGAGCGGAATGGGCGCTGCCCTTGTTGCAGTTGTGATCGGGTGGCCTCTTTTGGCCAAGCTGAGGGGCGACTATTTTTCACTCGGTACTTTGGGACTTGGGGAGATTTTACGGGTGATTGCACTTAGAGGAGGGCGTTTTACAGAGGGAGCCGAAGGCATTGGTCTCCCCTCATCCGCCTATCTTTCCATGAGCTACTATTATTACATTGCACTTTTAATTGTAATAATTACCCTTGTTTCTCTGTGGTTCCTGACACATTCAAACATTGGACTCGCCTTGATTGCCATCCGCGAGGACGAAACTGCCGCAGCCGCTAATGGAATCAATACATTGAAATATAAGATCTTAGCTTTTGCTGTAGGAGCATTTATTACAGCACTCTGCGGAAGTCTTGATGCATACTATACATTCCATGTCCATGCAGGAGGGGCCTTTAATCTCAACTGGATCATCATACCCATTCTTATGACCATTTTAGGGGGTGTTGGTACTTTTTGGGGGCCTATCTTGGGAGCATTCATATTGGCAACCATCTTCGAGATGACTAACATCTGGATGCCCGAACTTCATCCAATCTTTTCAGCCGCCTTCATCGTTTTAGTGACACTTTTTTTGCCTGATGGCCTCATAAGCTATCTGACTGGATATAAGCACCAGATTTTACAGAGGCTATTTTTTTTAAATGGATATTTTAAAAGAGGTAAAGAAAGAAGGGGATTTAAAAATATGCGTTCACAAAACTAGAGGTTTGGGAGGAATTTTTTGACGAAACGGATTTTATCTTTGATTCCAGTTTTAGTGGCAGTTAAAGCGATTAAAAGGACAGTAATGTGGGCTATGGTGCAGTGATTAGCTGTGGCATTAAGTCCGATCACTGATGGGTTTTGCATGCATAAGGTGAGAAGGCGGGAGAAGATTCGTTCTGAACTGGTGCGGAGGTTGTAAATCTTTTTAAAGGATTCTGATCCATAGTCGATGGAGTCTCTGATATTTTCATCTTCTCTTCTATAAGCGATACAGCCATGGCCTTTGACAAATTTTGGATGATTCCATGGGCATTGGGGGATTTGGTTGGAGAATTTTTTCCGATGAGTGATGGGGCAGACGAACTTTTTTCGGATTTTTCCTCGATCCTGGAATTTGCCCCAGTAGATCATATCGAAGCCAGCGATACAGATAGGGTTACCTTTATTAGAGAGTTTGATATCGCTTTTGGGTTCCCATCTTAGGTTTCTGGCGATATAGGGTTTAGCCTTTAGCTCTTTGACAACAAAATTGAGGTTAGATTCAGCGTCATAGATAGCATCGCCGATAACTCCTTCTATGGGGAGGGTAAAGTCTTCTTGGATTTGAGAGAACAAAGGGATAAACATCTTTGATTCTGAGACGTTTGCGGGCTTAGTGACTTCATCCACAGGGAGTTCAGAAAGGGTATCGGTGATGGCGTGATTTCGGTAACCCCAGAAGAAGAGTTCCTCCTTTTTGAAGGGTTGAAGGAATTGGATGATGACTCCCAATCTACAATCTGGATCACCTTTTGGGATTCTGTTTTTATCGAATCGATCTTTGACCGAGGTTTTGAGATTATTCTCTTTCACATTAGCAAGGATGGGGCAGGAATCGATGGAGAGGAATCGGCCCGTGATTTGTTCTAATTGGATGAGCTCTCTGGCCAGGGATTTTCTGATTTGTTGGAGGGAATCATTCATTGTATCTCTTAAGAAAGAAGACAGTCTTTCGACTAAAGGGGAAGGATGCTGAGGAGGGTTGAGGCCACATTTAAGAGAGAGGGCTGGGTTATCGACGAGTTCTACGGCGAGGTCATAGAGGGTTGGCAGAGGTTTTAAGTTTTTGTAAACGAGAGCTCTTAGGAGTCCTGATTTAGAGACAGGAGGTCTTCCTTCAGAGAGAGGTTTTTCGAGGGGGGAGCAGTTAAGGTTATCGAAGAGGAGTTCATACTTTCTAAGGGGGTTAAGATCGAGGAGATATTCGGCAGAGAAAAGGATTTTTTGTTGAGGATTAAAGGTTGTCATACATATACCTCCAGTTTTGTGAAGAACGAAGTTTTCGGATAGGGATTGATCAAGGAAGATTATACACAGATTGGGGGTGGAGGTGAAAAAGGGAATTTCATAAGATTTGGAATTCAAGAAAGAAAACAGGGGGTGAGATTTTGAAAAAATGAGGGTTTCACAAAACTATGAAAGCAGGTTGGGATGTGGAAATTTCACCTCCACCCCTTTTAAGGATTGGGTGAAAATTTGTGTTTTTGAGAGGTGACATCCAGCAAACCCTTGATAATCAAGGCTTTGCTGGGTGGAGGTGAAGTTAAAAAATGGTAGTTCAGATTTCCCAATAAAATCAATATATTGGGAGTTTTATGAAAGGCTAGATTTAAAAAAGAAAGGAGGTGGAAGTTGCAAAATAAAGAAGGTGTAGAGAGGAGTCGTAAGATAGGCAGATTGGAGTAAGGCTATATATTATAAAATTTGTAATTTTAAAAAAGGAGGATTCAATTATGGCAAAGAAAATTATTGGAATCACGCTTTGGTTGATTTGGTTCTTCTTTCTTTACACACTAATTTGGACTGTCCAACCAGTTCTGGCGAAAGAGAAAAAAGAAATTCTCGTCGGTGCAAGTCTTCCCATCAGCGGGCCTTTGGCCATGGCGACAGTTGAGCAGAAGTGGGCTTATGAACAGGCTGTAGCAGATATCAACAAAGCAGGCGGCGTATTTGTAAAAGAATATAATAAGAAGCTTCCTGTGCGTCTAGTCATCGTGGATGATCAAGCGGACCCTAAGAAAGCGACTGAAGCCGTTGAACGGCTGATTAAGCGGACCAAGGTAGATTTTCTTTTAGGAGGTCATACGCCAACGCATGATGTCCTTCCGGGCCTGATCACAGCGGAGAAATATCAAAAAGTCTATCTTACGGCGTTTATTTGGATTCCTATGTTTTTAGAGCATAACTTTAAATGGGGAGTGATGTTTTTCTTTGACCCGGCTGATGGGGCTGCTGAACCCTTCAAAGTTTTCAACACTCTGCCTGAAGATCAGCGTCCAACAAAAATGGGGCTCTTGATGGAAGACACCGCTGATGGCAAAATCATAGGCGATCTCGTAGCAGGGGTCGGCGAAAAGTTTGGATACAAAGTCGCCGTTCGGGAATCAATGGGATTGGGAGCCAAGGATTTCACAACACAGGTCCTCAAATGTAAGGAAGCAGGTGTGGATGCAATTTTTCTTTACACAGATCCGCCAGAATGTATTACTCTTATACGACAGATGAAGGAAAATAAGTACAGTGTAAAATTCTTTGTTGGATGGAAAGCAACTTGGCCATGGGAGTTCTATCAGGCTCTGAAGAAAGATGCTGAATATGTCATGACTGATGGATTCTGGTCCTCGGATTTCCCATTCTCGGGATGTAAAGAGCTGGGAGAGCGTTATTCCAAGCAGTTCAAAAAACACTCTGTGAGCATCGGTATGCTCTATTCTCTTCCCCAGATCCTATTTCAGGCCATTGAAAAGGCCGGGACATTGGACGGAGCAAAGGTTCGCGAAGCCATTTTAACTAATGAGTTCGATACAATGGTGGGGAAAGTTAAGTTTAACGATAAAGGAGTTGGACTCTTTCCACAAGCTCTTTTCCAATGGTGGAATGGAAAGTTAGAGACTGTCTACCCCTTTGAATATACAAAGTACAAGGTTAAAGTTGCACCACCCTGGGAAAAGCGATAGGAGAAGCCAGCTTTATAATGCACTTAGGCCCTTGTGGGTAAAGTTTCCATTGGGAACCTCCTGCCTAAAGCTTAAACCTCCCTTGGAATTAGTTTTAGCAGGAGGTTTTATTTTAGTCTTTTAGTCTTTACTTATAAATAGGGCAATGTTTCACGGATCTAGCAAGAATATCTTACAAAATCTTATCAAGCAGGTGATTTAAAATTTTTTAGGTCAGGGATGTCAACCCTGATCGATATAACTGTTCTTAATTCCTTTTGTTCATCTATTCTTAGTTTAAGAGACATGTTAATTTGACCGCTATAAGATTTTTAAATACCTTTGCCAGATCAATGAGTTTTCCACTCTGATGAGGCATTCCAAACACTTAAATTTTTATCTTGACATTCATAAAGGATTCAAGTAGACTGGCTTTCAATCTTTTAGGGGTACAGTACTCCAGTTTTTCATGTAAAATAATCTACGAAAGGGGGTGTTAAACGTATATAGGCATTTATAGGAGATAACCTTAAGATAAAAAACTAATGGAGGAGAAGGCTGCACTAAAATTTTAAAGAAATTCGATTTAAAGGAGGGGAATTAAATGAGAAAGAATTTCAACTATTTAAAATTTATAAGTTTTTCCATTTTGTTGACGGTATTTATTATTCTAACATGCGTAGGTTCCCCCATGGCAAAAGATAAGATCCGTATTGGTAATGCCATTGCCCTTTCTGGCCCTTATGCAATGGGTGCAATTACGACACAAATAGCACCTTATGATCTTTGGGCAAAAGAGGTCAATGAGAAAGGGGGAATATTTGTAAAACAGTATGGAAAGAAACTCCCAGTTGAGATTATCCGTTACGATGATAAGAGTGATATTGGAACAGCGGTTAAATTGGTCGAAAAATTAATCTTAGACGATAAGGTTGATCTTATCTTACCTCCTTGGAGTACGGCAATGAATTTTGCCATAGCGCCAATCATTACAAAATATGAATATCCAGTGTTGGGAGTTACTGTTGATTCAATGAAAATCAGAGAGATTGCTCCTACCATTCCTTACTTTTTTGTTCACTTGAATCAGCCTCCAGTGAAGGCAGAGGCTATTGTTCCTCTTTTAAAAGATCTTGGAGTTAAGACAGCAGCGGTCATCCATCATGCAGACCTCCATGGTATAGAGTTTGCTGGCTATGTAACCCCTCAGTTAAGTATTAATGATATAGATGTGGTTATGTATAAGAGCTATCCAATGGGAGCTAAGGATCTTTCCCCCCTGTTGAAGCAGATAAAAGCGGCTGATGTTGATGCGTTGCTTGCTTTTACATATCCTCCAGAAACCTTTTTGATTACCCAACAGGCGAAGGCCATAGGTTTAAATCCAAAACTCTTTTATATGAGTATAGGAACAGCATTTGCTGCTTATCGAGATTCGTTTGGTGCGAAAGTGGTTGAAGGAGTAATGGGTACGGGTGCCTGGAATCCAAAGGTTCCCTATCATGGGGCAAAGGAGTTCTGGGAAAGTATGGTGCGATTTGTAGGCCCTGGAAAAGTTGATTGGTATGGAAATGCTTTCTGTTACTCATCGGTTCAGGTATTACAACAAGCTATCGAGAAAGCAGGGACCCTCGATCGAAGGACATTGAGGAAAGTGATTGCCAGTGAAACATTTGATACAGTAATTGGCCCAGTGAAATATGTAGATCAGATTAATGTACAGTCACCCGGAGAAGTCGGTCAGTGGCAGAATGGAGCCTTTGAAATCGTGGCAGCGAAGGAAAAACGTACTGCCCAACCCATCTATCCAAAACCTCCATGGCCACAATGATCTAAATGTTTTTAAAATGGAAAATGGATTTCCTCTACCCCTTTCCCCTTGGGGGAAAGGGGTAGAGTTAAAGGATCCTAAAAGGGGGTGATCATTTAAAATTAAAAGAAATGTTGCATTTATAAATGGATTGATGGAATATGGCGGAAGAGAAGGACTAAGCATTCAATACTCATCGATAGATTTTTAGAAAGGAGGGGAAGAAAGATGGGTTGGTTAAAAAAGATTTTAAAATTCTTAATTTTTCTTCAATTATTACTTTCATTAATCATTGTTGCCAGCTCCCAAGCAAAAGACAGAATTGTGATTGGTAACCCAATCGCCCTATCCGGAATCAATGTGGCCGGAGCCACCATGACTCAGATTCGTGCCTATGATATGTGGGTGGATGATGTCAACGCTAAGGGTGGAATATTGGTAAAAGAATTTAATAAAAGAATTCCTGTAAAGATCATCCGATATGATGATAAAAGCGACATCGGGACAGCAGTGAAACTTACAGAAAAATTGATTTTAGAGGATAAAGTGGACTTTATCTTTCCACCCTGGGGGACTGCATCGCATTTTGCCTTAGCCCCGTTGACGACTAAATATAAGACTCCTGTGGTAGCCATTACCTGCTCATCTGTGAAACTTCGGGAGCTTGCTCCCACTACCCCTTATATGTTTCAGACTCTCAATCAACCACAGGAGATGGGGGCGGCCCTTGTGGAGGTCTGTAAGGAGTTAGGAGTTAAGACCGCCGCAGTCATCCATCATACGGATTTGCATGGCATTGAGTTTGCTGGTCAAGTAGTTCCACAGGCAGTGGCTGGAGGAGTGGATGTACTTTTATACAAGAGCTACCCCTTGGGGGTTAAGGATCTTTCTCCTTTATTAAAAGAGATCAAGGCTCTTAATGTGGATGCCTTAATTGCCTTTTCTTATCCTCCTGAGACCTTTCTTTTAACAGAGCAGGCTAAAGCCATTGGGCTAAACCCCAAGCTCCTATATGCAACCGTGGGAACAGCTTATCCATCCTATCGAGATAGATTTGGCGCAAAGACAGTGGAGGGGATCATGGGAACAGGGGTGTGGAACCCAAAGGTTTCTCCTGCAGCCAAAGACTGGTTTGACCGATATACTAAGCGTTGGGGTGAAGAGCCTGACCGTTGGGGGACTGCAGGGGGTTATTCTACCTGCCAAGTTCTTGAACAAGCGATTGAGAAGGCTGGAACCCTTAATCCCACCAAGGTGAGGGATGTCATCGCCAGTGGTATGACATTTAATACCGTGCTTGGGCCGATCAAATATGTTAATCAGTTTAACACTTATTATCCAGGTCATGTCGGTCAATGGCAAAATGGGGAGTTTATGTCTGTGGATAAAGCGAATCGTCAATCAGCCCCCATCTTCCCCAAACCCGAATGGCCAAAGTAGAAGATCTCTTTAGAAAATTATCTTAGAATCTCCCTAACCCTCCTTTTCTCTCAAGGAGGGTTAGGGGGTTAAATGGATTCTGAAATAAGAGAGGTTCCCCTTTGTTCTCCACGATTTTAGATATTATTATCAGTGGTTTTATCATGGGAGGGATCTATGCCCTCATTGCTGTTGGACTTAGCCTCCAATACGGTGTGGGCAGAGTCCTCAATGTCGGTCATGGTGAGTTCATCATGATCGGAGCCTTTGCCACCTGGACCCTCTACACCTTAGCAGGGGTAAGTCCTTTGCTCTCTCTTGTTATATGTGGTCCAGGTCTATTCATCGTTGGTTTTTTTATTCACCGGACTCTCTTCCAATACCTGAGGGAGGAATCAGAATCTATCGTCGCCTTCGCAGATAGTTCCCTCTTAGCTTCTTTCGGTCTCCTTTTTATCATCCAAAATATTGCTTTATTGATATGGAAGGCAGATATCCGTGGATATACCTATTTAACTTCCTCCGTAAACATTCTGGGGGCTATCTTTGCAGTCAATCGTTTGGTTGCCCTTTTATTTGCTGTCGTGATTAGCATAGTCTTCT
>JBBIRT010000063.1:0-18596 GCA_037441725.1 Deltaproteobacteria bacterium
TTTATAAAATTTTCGGAGATATTCCTGCCTGATTCTAATAGGGTTCCCCACTTCATGATGCATTACTGATTGAGCATGTCAGTTTGTCCCTATTGAGTGAATGATCTGGCAAAAAGGAAGAAATTATAGGAGGCCCCTGAGTCGAGGGTCCAGGGCATCTCTCAGGCCATCACCGACCATATTAAAACCAAATACCACAAGCATAATGGCTCCACCAGGCCCCAAACACAACTCTGGATTGCTGAGGAGGAACTTATAACCATCATTTACCATGCTTCCCCATGCAGGGGTAGGGGGGGAGATCCCGACCCCCAGAAAGCTAAGGCCTGCTTCTGCAAGGATGGTGGCTCCTAACCCTACGGTAAGCATCACCAGAAGGGGTTGAAAGGTATTAGGGATGATGTGCCTCAGCATGATCCGCAAATTATTGGCACCCATCGAGCGGGCTGCCAATATATAATCGTTTTGTTTGCAGGACATGACAACACCGCACATCATACGAGTGGGTGCTGGGATGATCGCAATAGAGAGGGAGATGATCACATTTTTGATACCACCACCCAGCAATGCGGCAATCAGTAAGGCCAGCATCAACATAGGAAAGGCCATTAAAGCATCAATGAACCTCATTATTAATTGGTAGGTGAGACCCCCAAAATATGCAGCGATTAAACCCAAAGACATCCCGATCACTGCCGCAATACTAATAGTGATGATGCCAATCATCAGCGAAACCTGTGAGCCGTAGATCACTCGACTGAACGTATCCCGACCCAATGAATCTGTGCCAAGATAATGTTTAAAATTAGGGGATTGTAATTTATTTGGCATATCCATTTTAAAGGGATCATAAGGAGCCAATAGGGGAGCAAAAATGGCGGTTATGATAAGAAGGATAATAATGATAAGACCAATCACAGGAAGGGGCCGGCCAAAGAAGACAGATACCATCCGCTTGAGCTCACTATATTTAGCTGATCCTGGAGAGATTCCTTCTGGCACAGTCATATTCCTTTTCTCTGATTAGGAAGCTTCGCTGCCCGGAGTTGGGTTTTAAAAAATTGCAGTGGGGATGTGGTAATCCTCCTTTAAACGAATATGGGGTTTAAGCCCCTTGTGAGTCATTTCGTTCTGAACCCTATCAATCGAACCTAATCCTGGGATCAAGCCAGCCATATGAGATATCAACAATTAGATTCGCCAATACCACGACTATTCCTATTAAAAGGACAATAGCCTGAACCACCATGAAGTCCTGTTGTAACACGGATGAGGCCATTAGTCTTCCCAGACCAGGGATATTAAAAACAGTCTCAATGAGTACTGATCCACCAAAAATGACACTTACCTGAAGGCCCATGACTGTAATGACTGGAATGAGTGCATTTTTAATGGCATGCCTTATGATGATAATCAACTCCCCCAGGCCTTTCGCCCAAGCCGTACGAATATAATCCTGCTTGATGACTTCGAGCATGGATGAGCGGGTCTGGCGGCACTGGGCAGCGATGGTGAAAAGGGACATACAAAAGATCGGCATGATCATCTGTTTGGTACTTAGCCAGAAATCATTGAAAGGGGAGGTGTAACCACCAGTAGGAAGCCATTTTAATTGAAGGGATAATAGATAGATTAGCAAGATCCCTGCCAAGAAAGCAGGGATAGTAATTCCTATGTTTGCGAGAAATGTAATTATGGTGTCCATCCATTTCCCTCGTCTCAGGGCGCAGACCACCCCAAAGAAAATACCTAAAAAATTGCCTAAAAGGAAGGCCGAAATGCCCAAATGCATTGTGATTGGTATTCGCTCTTTGATGAGAGAGCCGACAGGGGTGTCATAAAAAATGGATAATCCTAAATCTCCATTCAGGACATGACCTACCCAATCCACATATTGTAAGAGTAAATTCTTATCCAGACCAAACTTATGTCTCATTTCCTGTATCTGATCAGAGGTCATCTGACCCATTTCACCTGCGCTCAGGTACAATATGAGTGGATCACCAGGTAAAAGTCTCATCACCAGAAATACAATCAAGGTAATTAATAAGATGGTGATAAGACCGATCAATAAACGCCGAATGATGTAGGCTGTCACTTTAAATCCCTATTTTATCTATTTCCATAGGAATGGGGACATCCATGAGACTAATGATTCTTTTTTTTAATGAGCTTGCTATTAAAAAGATATGGGCGGGACCCATTTGTTTCACTCCTCTTCCAAATCGCCCCGCCCTTTTTAAGAATTCAGCTATTCAACCCTGTTAAGGGATAATTCAATTAGCCCGATTATTTTTTCTTCTTAATCCAGATATCTGCCGACTCCCACCAGCCACTTGTATTATTGGAGTGAAACCAGTAATTATGGATTTGATCTTTGTTGCGGACATAAAGTGAATTGGTGGCAGCCAAAGGAATCGCAATACTTTCGTCATATATTATTTTGACTATTTCCATGAGCAGGTGGTCCCTTTTCGCATCATCCTGTTCATTAGCCAGCTTTTCCCACTTATCCTGCCAACCTCGTGGTCGATAGAAGCTCACAAAGTTATAGGGGTCACCCCAGCGAGCGAGATAGTTTACCAGGTTAGCAGGTTGAGGGAAGCCGGGGTAAAGAATTCCCTTCCACCCTTTTTGCTGAAGCTCAGTAATCCTGGGAAGGGTAGCCACATCAACAGTCACCTCAATCCCCACCTCTTTTAGATAAGTGACCACTGCATCGATAATATCCTTGCGGCCCCTTACATCCGTGATAAACGCTGTTTTAAACCCATTGGGATAGCCTGCCTCAGCCAGTAACTGTTTTGCCTTTGCCACATTATACTCATAAGGCTTTAGCGATGGGTCATACCATGGGTTATTGGGTTCAGCCATCTGATATGTAAGTCCGTATAATCCCATCCCAATCCCCTGCACAAAGCCTGATCTGTCCAAGGCGTATTCCAATGCCTTCCGTACCCTTTTATCAGCGAAGGGAGAATCGGGGTTGTTCCCGTCAGGAATGATACTATGGATCCAAGTTAATCCCTGAGGTCCGGCGTCATAACCTTCTTTTCTCAACTGCAGGACATCTACAGGCTCGATGGGCGCCACGATATGGACCTCACCTGCCTTAAAGGCCATCAACATTGCTGTTGAATCTTTAATACATCTATAAGTGACCGAATCGATATAGGGTTTGCCTTTCTGCCAATAATGAGGGTTTTTTACAGCCTTGACAAACTCGTCCCGCTTCCAGCTATGGAATTTGAATGGACCTGTCCCAACGGCCCTCTCCTCAGGGGTCTTTTTAGATTTCATTGCTGTGGGTGATGAGATCTGCCCAATCACGGTTTGAGCTAAACGGAGCAAAAGGGTTTGATCATAAGCTGTAAGATTCAGGCGAAGGGTGTGAGCGTCAATAAGGTCATAGGAGGAAATCTTCTTCAGAACGAAAGAGCCAGGAAGATTTGCTGCGAGGGATTGTTCAAGGTTATATTTCACTGCTTCGGCATCGAAGTCTGTGCCATCATGGAACTTGATCCCTTTTCGTAAATAAAAAGTAATGCTCTTCTTGTCAGGACTGATTTTCCATGACTCAGCCAGCCAGCCAAAAAGCCTTCCATTCTCATCGGTTCTGATCAACGGTTCAAAAATTGGATAAACGATCGAAGGTGAGTTTGCATCAATATGTGAGCCCATGTTCGGTATCCCAAGGGTTGAGGCCCAAATGAAGTCGCCTCCAAATTGCTCTGGAGGGGTCACCTTCCAAGCACCTGGCGGAAGGACAGTAGCCTGGGCAGGTCGGTTCCAATTCACCATCATGAGGCTGCATGTAATAGATAGGATTAAAGTCATGAATGAAATTTTTTTCATAGGATCACCTCTTTTCTGAAGATCGCAAAAAAATAATTTATTTCTCCTTTTTTATGGACCTCTGCCAACTCCTAATAATTAAAATAAACCACCTCCTTTCCTCTTAAAATTGATATGAATCTCCAACTTTTTTTCTAAGTAATTAGATTTTTGCCCCCACACGCATGAAATAATTTATATGAGCCTCCTCTTAATTGTCAAGAGAATTCATAATCTTGGGGTCAGGTCTCAACTCTTGACATCGATTTGATATTGTGATAAGGGAGGTAAAAATATTTTGGGGAGATCGGCTTGGCAGGACCCCTGGGGATTGAGTTTCCAAATGCCTTTTATCATGTGACCTCCTGGGGAAACGAACAACGGGGATTTGTGGCGAAGGGGATAACTATGAGGATGATGACTCAGATGAGCAGGAGATTTAGAGAGGTGATCAAGAGGGAAAAGGGGATAAGAAAACCCCTTGAAGGCCTAAAGGAGAAGCTGTCAAATGTTGAGACCTGACCCCTTAAAAAAATTATTTGGGGTGGCGTTGGATGTTGCAGATGATCCCTGGAGCCTTCAACTAAAATGGGCGGCTATGACATCAACTCAGAAAGGAGGAGGGGGCTTCTACTCGGATCCTTATGAGGCTATTGCCGATGTGTTATCAGGATATCCTAATCTTGAGTTTAAAGGAAAATTTCCAATTCCTTCCTGGCAGGGGCCAAGACCGCTTCCTACCGATGCTCACCTGGTTACTAGGGAGAATTTCCAACAATTTGTAACCTTGGGTGGCCTGCTTAAAACAACCAACCATTTAAAAGATTTTGTTGAAGAAAATATTTTTCCTGGGATGCCCATTATGATTGGTATTGATCACTCAGCCACCGGAGGAGTGATATCAGCCCTCTCCAAAAGGTACGATCCCGAGAAGCTTAGCATTGTGGTTTTGGATCAGCATTTTGATGCCATCCCCCTTTCTTTGCGATTAGATGGATTATTTAAAAATTGGTCACCATTATTGGAAAAAAATGGGATAGATCAATACTGTTGTGGAAATTTTTTAGCACATCTGATCGAGGCAGAGATTGTGTTACCCGAACATTTATTATTGATTGGGGTAGCTGATTATCCAGGGTCAAAGAGAGATCCTTCGTTGATAAAATTCAGAGAGCGTTACCTAAGTTTAGAAAAGCAGGGATGCAGGTTCTATCCCTTATCGAACTTCAGAGGGAATTACAAAAGATCATTAACCCAATTTATTTATCGACGGATTCAAACTCCCTATGTCTACGTTAGCTTAGATCTCGATGTAGGATCTTACTCATGCATCAACGCTGCACGCTATATGGATGGACCTGGAATCAACCAAGAAAATTTGTTAGACATTGCAAAGATTCTTGCGGATGGAAATCGAAAGGGGTATTTTTCATTGGTCGGTTTTGATATCATGGAATTTAATCTCCACTTCCTTGAAATTGAGACAGTGGATGGCGAGCGAGATTTGACACTTTCTTTGGTTTGTGATTTTATTAAGACACTCGTTTAAACTTCATGAAACAGATCACCTGAATTAAAGGAGGGATCGCCAATGCCATTTAAAGTGAGAGGGAGGTTGGTTGGATTTGCAAATGATGTTGAGAATTTTCCTTGTCATTTCGATTACCAGATTGGTGAAGAATTTACCTATGATGGAGAGAGGATTGAAGGAAGGATTTGCCCTGGAGTATTACTCACTATGGTGCCGACCCTTTGGCATACCTTTTTCTTAGGAAGCAGGGTCTATGAAAGGATTATCTTTAGATATTCAGGATTAAGTCTGAAAGACCCAAGCATGAAGATCTATGATGGGATTGGGTTCCGTCCTCTCAAGAAACCCCCTGAGGGCGCTGGAGAAAAGGCAAAAATTGTTGTCTCCCCTGAACGTCCAACTGGTTTGAAGGGAGGAGCGGGATTTGCCTGTGCGGATTGCAGGACTTCAGCTTACTTTATCGTTGAACCCTATGATTTAGCCAGTGGGGGGTATACTTTGCCTTATTACCGAAGAGAGATAAGCATATTTGAAAAGATCAAGAAGGAACCTGGAATGACAGCGGAAGAGATTCTGAGTAAATTTTCAGAGTGGGAGAGGGAAGAAATCTACCCCCCACTTTCAATGGTGAATGTTAAACTGATGCTCGATGAGCTGGCAGAGGTCAATTATATTGAACTTCGAGAGGGAAGGGCCTATCCTAAGAGATGATTGAGTTGATAATATCCAAAAGGATTGAATCATTTGGATATCATCATTTCAGGTAGGAAGGTTGAAAGGGAAGGGATGGCGATCAGAAGGGCAACATGGCATAGATCAGCGATCACAAAAGGGATGACTCCTTTATAAAGCGTACCAATCGGGACATCGACCACCCCAGCCAGGCCAAACAGATTCATTCCAAACGGGGGTGTGACCAACCCTATCTCGATCATCCTCACCATGATCACACTATACCAGATAGGACTAAAACCAAAGGCAATCATTGTGGGAAAAATAATAGGGATCGTTACAATCATGATTGCATAGATGTCAAAAATCATCCCGAGAATGATATACATGATGATAATGATAGTTAAAATGATGTATTTGTTTAGCCCCAGACCCACAATCCATTCACTTGCCACAAAGGGAATCCTGGTGACCGCAAGAAATTGATTGAAGATAAAAGCGCCTAAGATTAAAGCGATCATCATGGCCGAGGTTTTGGCTGTATCCAGCAAACACGCATAAAAGGTTTTTCCTGTTAGTTGTCTTCGGGATAGACTTATTATTAAGGCGCCAAATGCACCAATTCCTCCAGCTTCAGTAGGGGTGAAAACCCCTCCATAAATTCCGCCAATCACAAGAACAAAGAGTAAAAGCACAGGCCAAGAAAGTTTAAGGGATCCTAATTTTTGCCGAAGAGGTATTGGGGGGGTTGGCGGGGCCAACTGAGGATTAAATTTGCAGAGAAGGTAGATTGTCATCATATAAAAAATTACTTCCAGGATTCCTGGGATGATGCCTGCGATAAACAACTTCCCTATGGATAATTGGGTTAGAATACCAACGAGGATAAACCCCATGCTTGGGGGAATAAGAATTCCCAATGTTCCACCGGCTGCAATAATTCCAACCGATAGTTTAGAATCGTAATTGTGTCGTTTCATTTCAGGGTAGGCTATTTTACCCATAGCCAGAGCTTCAGCCAAGCTGGAACCGCAACAGGCAGCAAAGATGCCACAGGCAACCGATGTAGCCATAGCCAACCCCCCTCTAAATTGGCCTACCCATTTTCGTGCCAATTCATAGGCTTCTTTCCCAATATTACTGCGAGAGACGAAAGCACTCATGAGGAGAAATAGAGGGGCTACTGCAAAGTCATAACTGCTGGCTCTTTCAAACGAGATAATCGCCAGGCTGGAGAGGGCAGGTTCAACCCCCATAATGATGGCCATCCCAACAAACCCTAAAAGGATTAAAACAAAGGCAACATTTACCCCTAATAATATCAGTAGGATCATGAGGGCAAAACCGGCCAATCCTGCTCCAACTGGATTCATTTCCGTCTCACCTCAGCCAAAGAACGGATTAAGTTTGCAAGAAGCATTAAGGCCATCATGCCAGCACTAATAGAGAGAGATAGCATAAAAGGGGAATAGGGAAGCTCGAGGGTATCCGTGACGTTCCCGCGGGGGAGTAAAAAATATTTTTTTGCGAGTAAGAACATTTGCCAGGAAATCAAAGAAAAACCAACCAGACCAAGAAAGGTGGCCATAATATTTATCATCAGCTTCACTCTCTTAGAAAATCGTTCTAATAGAATGGTGATACTGATATGTGCCTTCTCCATTTGGCAATATCCCAATCCCCAGGTGCCAGCACAAACGAGCAAAAGGCCTACAAGCTCCCAGGTGCCTTTAATCGGATGGTTAAAAAAATAACGCCCCACCACGTCTGCAACGGTCAGCAACATCATGGCAGCCAAAACAATGGCTGCAATCATTGCCAAACCAGTACTTATGGATTTCAGTCCTCTTTCAACTTTTGTGAACAGTTTCATCGTCCTAAAAAGACTACTCAATCGTTTTCATTTACTTCCAGGCCCTATCTGCAGAGTCCTTCCAGAAATTAAAGATTTCCCTCGCTTCTTTTACCCCTGACGCCTCTATTTCTTTAATCCATTCCTCCCATAACCCCTTAAATTGGTCCTCCCAAAGCCTTCTCTCTTCTTTATTCGCAGTGATTTTCATGCCTCTATCGGTCATCTCCTTCCAGGATCTTCTGTTGAGGTCTGCAAGGGCCTGGTGAGATCTTCTGGCTCCTTCCATAGCGAGTTCTTTCATGATCTTTTGGTCCTGCGGGGAGATTTTATTCCAAGTGCCTTTATTGATGACAATTGGATGTCCACCTCCCCCAAAGGGAATATCAAGGATATAATCTGAGACTTCATAAAGCTTGAAATCATAGACTGCACTGATGGCTGCGAAAGTAGCCTGGGTCACTCCAGTTTGAAGTTTTTCATAGGCCTTTGGAGGTAGGTCCATCACTGGGGCTGCTCCTAACTTTGCCATCAGATCCATCCTGATCCCACTGCTTCCAATTTTCATTCCCTTTACATCTGCCGGGACACGGATGGGTTTTCCCTTGCAAACCAAGTAGGATTGGGAGTAGATCACATAAAAGAACAGCTCACCAAAGTCTTTATATTCAGCCGCTGCAGCCGGATATCTTTTTAAAAGCTCAAAAAAGGTATTCATATGGGCTGTGTTTGCTTCCAGGGTGTCATCAGGGAAACCAGCCCCTGGAAGGACAGTTAAGGCACTGATTTGAAATGATTTTCGATGAACCCCTGTACTGAGCATATACATATCACATACTCCAGTGAGGACATTTTGAAGGGCTGCTGCCTGTGTGCTCAAAGAGCTGGCTGGATACATCTGAACGGTTACTCGGCCTTCTGTTCGCTTGGTCACTTCCTCGGCCCACCAGTGCTGGCCCACAACCGGAGGCATATGAGGAGGGAGGTCTGTACCATATCTGATTACGATCTGTTTTTGAGCAGAGGCCTTATCAGCCAAGATTAAGAAGACAGAAAGACTTACACTGACAACGATAAGAAAGATCCCTAATTTCTTCATTTTTTTCTACCTCCTCGTATAATGTATTTGGATGATTGGAATGGACCCTTATAGCAGGTCCCTAATGATTTATCCTTTTTCTGCTGCTGCGTACATCCCTGCAAGTCGGCCAGTGGTCCAGGCCATTCCATGGGTGAGGCCTGGGCACATTGTGGGGTAATCGACTGCAAAGCGGTTTCCAACGGTGTTTCCAGCTAAGTATAATCCAGGGATTACTTTCCCATTGGCATCTAAAGGTTGAAGATTGATATTTGTATGTAGACCTCCCAAAACGACTAAGAACTCCTGTTGGATCATGGCAGCAAAAAAGGGCGGTTTTTCAATGGTTGTCATTCGGTCAGCACGTTTTCCGAAATCCAGATCCCTGCCCAATCTGGCCAGCTGGTTATATCGATCAATGGTAGCCCTGAACGTTTTCCAAGGAATATCGATCTTCCGTGCTAACTTTTCAAGGCTGTTTGCCTTGATTGCTCCTTCCTCAACCCGTGCTCGAATCACGTTGTTCACTACATAGAATTTTCCCAATCCTACGCCCATCCGGGGTAATTCTTCTTCCCACTTACTGTCGAATATCTGCCATACCTTTTTACCTGGTTGACGAACGAGGGAGTTAGCGATACTCTGACCAGGGACATCTTCATTTTCATAGCGTTCCCCATTGATGTTCACTCGTAGAAACGCGCCATTCCCTAAAGGTCCCACTGTGGCATGGGCCACAGGAGCATGGGGAGCTGGTTCCATCACTGCTCCTATCCACATGGCCATCAGATGTCCATCACCGGTGTTTAATGGTTCTGGAGCAGCCCTAAGATTTTCATTTGCTTTCATGTAGATGTTATTGGTTCGTGCTACCTCTGCAGCAGGAGCACAATATTTTTCCATCATCTCAGGGTTATTCCCATAATCTCCTGTACATAGGACGACGGCCTTATGGGCGTTGAATTGAATGTATCTCCCTCTATGGTCCCGAGCTATTACACCCGTCACCCGACCATTGCTCCGCCTAATCAATTGTATGGCTCTGGTCTGGTAACGAATCTCTGCTCCAAGTCTCAAGGTATGTTCTTGGACACAGTTTAATAACAGGCTGTGGTTTAACTCCCTGCTCCCTTTGTAACTCTGCCAATGACAAACAGGATACTCCGGATAATACTCTTTCTTCAAATTAAAATTAGGTGGGCGAGGCCACTGGTACATGAGGGTTTCAATCCCTTCACGATCTGTCATATCCATCAGCCAATCCATCACGGTACCGCTATGGTTCGCCCATAATCTGTAGAACCTCTGGTCAGGCTTGTTTCCTGCCCATTTCATGAGCTGGAGGCAGACATCATCCTTGTCAACCTTGATACCCAATTTTTTCTGAAGCCTGCTATCGATGGCGGCAATATGTCCTCCCCCCCACCGGAAGGTGGTGTGTTTATCAATCTGGATGACTTTAGCTCCAGCTTGAGATGCTGATAAGGCAGCCGCTTTCCCTGACGTCCCAGCGCCTACGACCACCACATCTGTGGTGATGGTCTCTTCTATTTCTTTGGATGAAATTGGGGGAGGGGGAGTTTCAAAAGCTTTCTTTTCAGACATTTGATCCTATCTTTTCTAATCTCCTTAGGATGATATTGATCGGTTGGTCGATCAATCGAGTATCATAACTATAAAAACTTGTCAAGAAAAATTTAAAAGGAGCCCTGAAAAAATCCTTGAAAAACTGAAGAGATAAGGATCTAACCCTCCGAAGAAGGACATTTATCATTTAAACGGGAGGTTTAAGGGGGTAGATTAAGCCTTGACGATCTTCTTCCTCCATTGATTCATTCCCTTCGTCACGTTTCTTGTGTCGATGATCAGTGGTGAGTGTTTCACAACCCATGAATAATCGATACAAGTATGATCAGTCACGACAACAGCGGCGTCAATTTTTTGAAGCAGGGTTTGAGTCAGAGGAGTGGATTTCATTTTAAAATCGTATCTCCTGAAAGAAGGAAGTACTGGGATATAGGGATCGTGATAGTAAAGGATGGCCCCTTTATTCCTAAGAAGTTCCATGATGGCTAAGGCCGGGGATTCTCTTGGGTCATCCACATCCTTTTTATAGGCAATCCCAAGGATCAATATCTTTGAGCCTTTCAAACTTTTCCCTCTCACATTCAGGGCATCTTGAATCTTTCCCACGACATAGTAGGGAACATGAACATTGATTTCACCTGCAAGGAAGATAAACCTTGTTGTAAAATCGTATTCCCTGGCCTTCCAGGAGAGGTAAAAAGGGTCAATAGGAATACAATGCCCTCCCATCCCTGGACCTGGGTAAAATGGAGAATATCCAAACGGTTTTGTACTGGCTGCTTCAATCACTTCCCAGATATCGATTCCCATCCGATCGGTCAACATTTTCAATTCATTCACCAGGGCAATATTGACGCTTCGATAGATGTTTTCAAGGAGCTTGGTCAGTTCTGCTACCCGAGTGGATGATACAGGGACTACCTTCTGAACAATTTGACTATAGAGGGAGGTGACTACTTTTTTACATAAAGGGGTCACTCCTGAAACGATCTTTGGAATTTGATGGGTGGTGAATCTTTTATTTCCAGGGTCCTCCCTCTCCGGAGAATAGGCTAAAAAGTAGTCTTTACCCACTTTCAACCCTGTAGACTCCAACTTTGGAAGGATCAATTCTTCGGTCGTCCCTGGATATGTGGTACTTTCAAGAATGATGAGTTGACCCCTCTTCAATTCTTTTTGTATCGATTCGGTGGTCCTTTCAATATACTGAAGATCGGGCTCCATCTTTTCCGTCAATGGAGTAGGGACACAGATGAGAATACAATCAGGTTCACCGAGGCGGGTAAAGTCATTGGTAACCTCCAAGAGATCGTTATGGATCCATTTGGAGATTTGGGAGGAAGGGATAGATTTTAAATAGCTCTTCCCCGCTTTCAATATGGAGACCTTTTTAGGGTCAATATCAAATCCTAAAACATTAAAATTTTCTTCACAAAATCTTAAGACCAGGGGAAGCCCAACATAGCCTAACCCAATGATTCCTATCAGAGCCTTCTTTTTATGAATTTTCTGGATGAGTTGGTCAACGATTTTATCTTTCATCTTTATCCCTCTCGGTGAAAGGATATGGGATTTGTTGTTTTAAAGGGATGGTCCTGATCATCCATTTATTTCCGATAGAAATCTTTGATTCGATCGACCACATAGTCTTGTTGATCATCTGTCATTTCAGGGTAGATGGGAAGGGCCAAGACCTCCTCAGAAGCTTTCTCTGAATTTGGAAGGTCTCCCCGATGATATCTTAGAGATGAATAACACTCTTGCAGATGAAGGGGTACTGGATAATAGACATCCGTGCCAATTCCCTTCTCTTTTAGGAATTGTCGCAATTGATCCCTTTTGGGAGCACGGATCACAAATTGATGAAAGATGTGGCGGTTATAATATTGAATGATGGGAAGCCTGATCCCCTCAATTGAAGAGAGGATATCTTTGAATAATACTTGGTAACGCTCTGCTTTCCTCTGTCTCGCCTCAATCCATTTTTCAAGGTATTTAAATTTCACTAAGAGGATTGCTGCCTGGAGGGTATCCAACCGACTATTGATGCCAATCCATTTATGATAATATTTGGGCTGGCTTCCATGAACCCTCAGCAAACGGATCTTTTCTGCCCATTGGATATGATTTGTTACAATCATCCCTGCGTCGCCAAAAGCACCTAAATTTTTTGTTGGATAGAATGAAAAACATCCTAAATCTCCTAACTGGCCTGCCCGACGGGCCTCTGAATGGGACTCAGGTTTATATTCGGCTCCTAAGGCCTGTGCAGCATCCTCAATGATAAAAATCCCTTTCTCTCTGGCAAGTTTGAGGATAGGGTTCATATCAGCACATTGTCCAAAGAGATGGACAGGGAGGATGGCTTTGGTCTTTGAAGTGATCTTTTCTTCGATTTTGGATGGGTTGATATTATAGGTCTCTAAATCGATGTCGACAAATACCGGGGTCGCCCCAACGCGAGAGACAGCACCAGCCGTGGCAAAGAAAGTGAAAGGGGGAAGAAGAACCTCATCTTCTGGACCGATCCCTAACCCCATTAAAGAAAGGAGGAGGGCATCTGAGCCTGAGGCGACACCAATCGCAAATTGGGTTCCACAATATTGGGCAATGGTTTCTTCCAATTTTTGTACCTGAGCTCCCAGGATGAACTGTTGGGTCTGAAAGACTTCATCCATGGCAGATTTAATTTCCTCTTCAATCAATTTAAATTGAACGGATAAATCAAAAAATGGGACTTTCACGAAAGGCCCCTAAGTCAAAGGATAGAGATAATGAGATTCAAATTAAGATAAAAAAAAAGGATAGTCAAGGCCATTTTTCACCGTTATAATAAGGAGGATGGAAAGAAGAATCAATCTGGATTCCATTTCGGTGATCTTGGTCAGACCCAAATTTTCAGAAAATATTGGGTCCGTGGCAAGGGCCATGAAAAACATGGGAATTAAGAAGTTGGTGATTGTTAACGGATCATCTCCATTACACCCTAATGCTTATAAGTTGGCCTCTGGAGCTGAAGATATTTTGGAGAGGTCAGAAGAATTTATGACCCTAAAGGAGGCGGTTTCAGAAATCAGATGCCTGGTTGGCATGACCTCACGAGAAGGAAAGGAGAGAAGCCCCTTACTCACCCCTGAGGACTTAGCTAAGAGACTCATTCCCATCTCCTTAAAAAATTCCATCGGTTTGGTCTTTGGATCTGAGAGGGAGGGTTTGACCAATGATGAGCTCTCCCTCTGTCACCTTTATGTTAAAATTCCATCCAATGAGTCCTTTCCATCTCTTAATCTCTCTCAGGCTGTCGTGGTGATAGGTTATGAATTATTCAAAGCCTCCACTAACATTCAAAGAGAATTTGGTCCATTAGCCCAAGCTGAGCAGTTGGAGAGGATGTTCGAGCATATGCAGGATACTCTTATTCATATTGGCTTCCTCGATCCACGTCATCCAAAGAGAATCATGCGGGTGCTGCGGAAACTATTTGGAAGAAGCCAGATGGATGAAAGAGAGGTCCGTATTCTCCAAGGGATATGGAGTCAAGTCGATCGGTTAGGGAGAGAAAAAAAGGTTGGTTGAGGTTTAAAGTGTTAAGTTCGGTTCACTCTTCAATCCTCCTTCTCCAACCTTAAACCTCCAACCCTTATTTCTTCTCTAAGAATGGTTTTAAGAGATCAATTGGTACAGGGAAGATGGTCGTAGAGTTTTTCTCAGTGGCCACTTCGGTCAGGGTCTGAAGAAATCTTAGTTGAAGGGCTGCGGGGTTGGCACTGATCACATTGGCAGCCTGGGCCAACTTTTCTGCTGCCTGAAATTCACCTTCCGCATGAATGACTTTTGCCCTTCGTTCCCTTTCTGCCTCGGCCTGGCGGGCAATAGCCCTTCGCATCTCTTCAGGAAGATCAACCTGCTTGGTTTCAACTAAAGAGACCTTGATGCCCCAAGGTTCTGTATGTTTATCTAAAATATCTTGGAGTTGAAGATTGATCTTCTCCCTTTGGGCCAGAAGTTCATCCAGTTCCATTTGACCCACCACACTTCGAAGGGTAGTCTGGGCCAATTGCTGGGTTGCATAAAGATAATTCTCAACCTCGACCACTGCCTTGTTTGGGTCAATGACCCTAAAATAGACCACCGCATTCACTTTGATGGAAACATTGTCACGTGTGATGACATCCTGAGGGGGAATGTCCATGGTGACGGTTCGAAGGCTAATCCTGAGCATCTTATCGACCCCAGGGATGATAAAGAAGATACCTGGTCCTTTTGCTCCAATAAGCCTTCCTAAACGGAAGATGACCCCCCGTTCATATTCCCGTAAGATCTTGATGGCGGAGGCTGCAAGGATTAATAGAAAGATGATAAGAAAAAAAAGACCCGAAGGAAGACCCGAGATTCCCATAAGATTCCCTCCTTATTCAATTTTTTTAACCTTCAGTTTCAGATTCTCCATCCCAATCACTTCTACTTTATCTCCCTTTTCAATATATTGGTCACAGGTCGCATTCCAGAATTCTCCATGGATTAAGACCTTCCCCTCTGGGGATAGGTTCGTCTCAGCCCATCCAATTTCACCCACCAGTCCCTCCATCCCCGTGGTGGGTCTTTTCAAACGTGCTCGAATGGCCATGGTCACTGCGAAAATAAAGAAGGCAGCGCTCACGATCACTGCAGGAATGATGACCGAAAGAGAGATTTTCATATATTCGGCAGGGCTCTCAATCAACATTAAGGAGCCCAAGAAGAGTGAGATGACCCCTCCAACGGCCAGTAATCCATGACTGACCACTTTAATCTCTGCTATAAAGAGGATGATCGCAAATAGGATCAGGGCTAACCCTGCAAAATTGACAGGGAGCATCTGAAGTGCATAAAATGCAAGGATGAGAAAGATGCCTCCAACCACCCCTGGGAGGATTGCCCCTGGATTTGAAAGTTCAAAAAAGACCCCATAAATCCCGAGCATTAGAAGAATGTAAGCGATGCTCGGGTTTGAGATGGTATCTAAGAAACGATATCGCCAGCTCATTTGGAGGGATCGGGGTTTTTGTCCTTTGGTTTGGAGGGTCCTCGTTCCGCCATCTAATTTCACCACCTTTCCATCCAGTTTAGAAAGAAGGTCTTGAAGATCAGGACTGACATAATCAACTACATTCAATTTGACAGCCTCTTCTTCAGTGATGGAAACACTTTTTACCACTGCCTTTTCTGCCCAGTCTGCATTCCTTCCTCGATTTTTAGCAATCGTCTTAATGTAGGAGACCGTATCATTAACAATTTTTTCCATCATCGTTTTACTTTCTTTCCCCTCTCCACCGAGGGTAACCGGATGGGCTGCGCCAATATGAGTCCCGGGCGCCATTACAGCAATATGAGCCGCCAACGTGACAAAAACACCTGCCGAAGCTGCTCGCGCACCACTCGGAGCCACATAGACGATCACTGGGATGGTTGAAGCAAGCTCTTTTTTCACAATCATTCTCATGGATTCCATCAGTCCTCCAGGAGTATCGAGTTGAATAATCAAGCATTGTCCCCCCAGTTGAGTCGCTTGGTCTATGGAATCGACGATGAATTTTGCTGTTGCAGGATTAATAATCCCATCGACCTCGATGGTGAATACAGAAGGTTTTTCTTGGCTTGAGATGGTAGGGACCATGCCAAGGAGAGTAAGACTCAATAGAACCATGATGAACTTATTTTTTCTCATAGTTAATAGATATACTAAAAGGGAATAATTGTCAAATTTTGATTTTTATTAGATCCTCTGCCAGAATGATGGGGCCTGAAAAGGTTTTTTGACATTGTTTCACCATGTCAAATTGATCACAAATCGGATAGAGATGGGTGAGGATAAGTTTCTTACAGTTTGACTCTGAGGCAATCCTCCCTGCCAGGGAAGGGGTGAGGTGACCTTCCACTTTTTTCCCATCCGGGAAAGAACACTCAAGCACAAGAAGATCTGCCCCGAATCCAAGATCAATAAGGTTTTGACAGTAATCTGTATCCCCCGAAATGGCAATGGACTTCCCATCTTTAAAAGTAATTCGATACCCAATACTTTCAGGAAGATGGGCCATTGGTTTTGAGAGGATGGTGAGGTCCCTCAAGACGATCTCTTTCTTATGGATTTCTTTAACCGTTAGAGAATAGGAGTTTGGTTTGATCCATCGTCCATAGATTTTATTCAATGCCTTAAAGAACATTTTGAACCTCGGGCCACCGAAGCAGAACAATTCCTTTTCCCGAGGTTGTTCCCCATATTTACAAGCAAAGAGGATAGGGATAAGATCTGCGGTATGGTCAGGGTGGAGATGGGTATAAAGAATGATGTCTATTTCGCGATACGTCATACCCACTTCAAGCATTTTCCGGATGATACCAGGACCACTATCAATAAGAAGATTTGTATTTTCAGTAACGATGAGAAGACCAGGAGATGCCCTTCTGAGTGAAGGCACACCCGTTCCAGAACCAATGATGATCAAATCAGCCAATGCTTTTAATTCTCCTAAAATTATATTATAAGATGAATATTCATTGAAAAAAGAAAATAATCAAGAATGAATAAAAAAATAAATTTGATAGACTTGTCTGACCACATAAAGGAGGCTTAACGAAGATGCGAAAATCTGAGAGATTATTAAAAGGAAAAGTTCCATCTCCAGAGACAGGGATTGAAATAAAAAAGTCTATCTGTACCATCTGTGATCCTATGACCCAGTGTGGGTTGGACCTCTATGTGAAGGAGGGAAAGATTATCAAAGTGGAGGGAAGCAAGGAAAATCCTTACAGTCTGGGAACCCTCTGCCCCAAAGGAGCCGCTACCCGTCAGTATGTGTATCACGAGGACCGATTGAAGACGCCTTTGATAAGGGTCGGGCCTAAGGGTTCGGGAAAATTCGAGCCGATCTCTTGGGAGAAGGCATTGGATAGGATCACCGCTCAATTGAATGAGATCAAAGGGGAATATGGACCAGAGGCTGTCGTCTTCTTTTCAGGATATACAAAATATTTCAGACCCTTTCTCAAACGATTGGCTCACTCGTTTGGTTCACCCAACTACTTGACAGAATCCAGTACTTGCTTTCAGGCCATGGTGATGGCTCAAAAGCTCATCTTTGGGTCTCCAGGCGGACCAGATATAAAAAACACCAAATGTCTTTTGGTCTGGAGTGCCAATCCGTTTCATACCAATCCTGGCAATGCCAGAGCGATTCTTAGAGGAAAAGAAAGGGGGATGAGACTCATCGTTGTAGATCCTCGAGAGACCCCAACCACAGCTATTTCTGATCTCCACCTCCGGGTCAAACCTGGAACAGACGGAGCCCTCGCATTAGCCATGGCTAATGTCATCATTCATGAGAAACTTTATGACCAGGATTTTATCTCCAATCATTCGTATGGTTTTGAGGACTACCAGGCCTATGTTCAGCAATTTCCTCCAAAAAGAGGGGAAGAACTCACAGGAGTCCCATCAGAAGAGATTGTGAAGGCAGCACGAATGTATGCTTCCTCAAAACCTGCAGCGATTATGCCAAGTGCCTCTCCAGTGGTTCATCATACCAATGGGGTACAAAACTACAGAGCTGTCTTTGCTCTGGTTGGACTCACAGGGAATTATGATGTCTTGGGTGGCAATTTAGTCATCCCAACAAGTTTTATTCACACCCCTGGGATGATTCTAACCCGGGAGCATGAATTTGTTCAATCCAAACCTTGGAATGAGATGGCCCCAAGAATTGGTACAGACCAATTTCCAGTTTGGGTTGAATTAATTGATGAAGAAGGGCAGGCCATGCACCTACCTTTCCAGATCCGCTCTGGTAAGCCCTATCCCATTAAAGCTTTAATTGCTTTTGGGATGAACCATAAGATGTGGCCAGACTCAAACGGTTTTATCGAAAGCCTGAAGGGGTTAGATCTATTTGTGAATGTAGACCTCTTCATGACCGACACCTGCCAACATGCAGACATTGTCCTTCCTGCCTGTAGTTCGGTCGAAAGGAGTGAGCTACGTTTTTATAGCATGGGCTATATGATTT
>JBBIRT010000064.1:0-18271 GCA_037441725.1 Deltaproteobacteria bacterium
ATGATTTTTACCCAACCTGCCATTGCTCCTCTATTTGAATCACGATCAGATGTAGAGATTATCTATGATTTAGCAGCCCGGTTGGGGTTGGAAGATCCCCTTTTTAAAGCGGGGTACGAGGCAAGTCTCAATTGGATTCTCGAGCCCAGTGGGATTACCCTTGCTGAACTTAAAACATACCCTGCAGGGATGTTTGTCCCCCATCCAATAGAATTGCGTGAAAAGAAGTATTTGGAATCGGGGTTTAATACTCCCTCTAAGAAGGTGGAATTCAAATCTACTATTCTTGAGAGATATGAAGGAAAGGAGGGATTTGAAGCACTCCCAGTCTATCATCCTCCTAAATACAGTCGAGAATCCACTCCAGAGCTGGCAAAAGATTATCCCTTCATTCTCAACACAGGGTCACGACTGCCAATGTTTGTTCATACCAGGACTTTCCGCCTTTCATGGACCAGCAGCCTACGACCCAACCATCCTTCTGCAGATATTCACCCTGATGATGCGGCTCGTCTGGGGATCAAACAGAATGATGTGATTCGGGTCTCGACTCCTAAGGATGCCATTGTCTAACATGCCAATTTGACCCAGATGGTTCAGCCTGGAGTTGTTCATATTTACCATGGTCATTCTGATGCGAATGTAAACCTGTTATTTGAAGGGGACTACTTGGATCCCCTTTCAGGCTATCCGGGATTTAAGTCTGCCCTCTGCAGGATTGAAAAGGTTTGAAGGAGGATGGAATCAATGAAAAAGAGCCTCTATCTCGATATCGAACTTTGTGTGGGTTGTGGAGCCTGTGTGGTCTCCTGTATGGATCAAAATGATATCTTTCCAGAAAAAGGGCAGCCCCCTTTTAGGAGGATTTATCAAATTGAGGAAGGGGAGTTTCCCGACCCAATGATCAGATATCTCTCAGCCTCCTGTATGCATTGTGAGGACAGTCCCTGTATCATCGGATGTCCAACAGGAGCCATTACCAAGGATGATCAAACCGGGGCCGTCACAGTTGACCCAGGCCTTTGTGTGGGTTGCCACAGTTGCGCCATGGCCTGTCCCTTTGGAGTTCCAAGGTATAGCCTTGATGAGAAGATGCAAAAATGCCATCTCTGTCTGGAGAGGGTGGAGGCAGATCTGGAACCTGCCTGTGTTCGTGTCTGCCCCACAGGAGCATTAAGATTTGAATCTGCTAACAAAATTCAGGAGCTTAAGGAACTTAGGTTTGTGAATCATCTTTTAAATGCATTCCAAAGAGCTATAGCTAAAAAGTGAAAAGGGAGGGAGATGCCTGCATGGATCGATTTCATGCATAGATTGACATTCAGACCAGATATGTATAAAGATAGGATAAGAGGTTCAATCGATTGATAAGGAGGTGCCCTATGGCGGCAGAAGAGATTAAAGTTTATTCAACTCCTACTTGACCCTATTGTAAGATGGCGAAAGAGTTTCTTTCCCAGAAAGGTTATCAATTTACAGAATACGATGTAACAAAAGATAGAGCCGCATTGGATGAGATGGTAAAAATTTCAGGGGCACGGAGCGTTCCAGTCATTGCGGCATGCAACGAGGTGATGGTGGGTTTTGATCGAAATCGATTGGAACAGATGTTAAGCTGTATTAAGCAAAGAAGCGAAGTGTAACTCTGGAAGAAGGGGATAATAGAATAGTTAGGATCCTGAAGTTAAGGGTTAATCCGTTTTCTTAAAAACTGTCCGGTATAGGATTGTGGAGAGGCCAGGATGGTTTTAAGACTTCCCTCTGCCACAATCCTTCCTCCCTCCTCTCCCCCTTCAGGGCCCAAATCGATGATGTAATCCGCATGCTGAATGAGATCCAGATTGTGTTCAATCACAATGATGGAGTGGCCCTGGGAAAGAAGTTTTTCAAAAGTCCTCAGCAGTAGATCGACATCAGCCATATGAAGACCTGTTGTGGGTTCGTCAAAGATGAAGAGGGTTTTTCCCTTTTGACTCTGGCTGATGTATAGAGCCAATTTTAAGCGCTGGGCTTCTCCTCCGCTCAGGGTATTGGTAGACTGGCCGAGGGTGAGATACCCGAGACCGACCTCTTTTAGGATCTGAAGTTTAGAGAGAATTCGGGGGTGTCCCTCAAAAAGGATCAGGGCTTCATCGACCGTGAGCGTTAAGACTTCTGAAATGTTTTTATCTCGGTACCTCACCTTAAGAATCTCGGGTCGAAATCTTTTCCCTCCACAAACTTCACAAAGGATGACCACGTCTTCTAAGAATTGCATATCCAGAATCTGAATTCCTGCTCCCTGGCAAGCCTCACACCTTCCTCCTTCCATATTAAAAGAGAAGTGGCGGGCCTTGAAGCCATACCTCCTGGCCTCACGAGTGGCTGCAAAAAGGTCTCGAATCTCATTGAATACTTTAAGGTAGGTAGCCGGGTTTGAACGAAGGCTTTTCCCGAGCGGGGATTGGTCGACCAAGATGAGGTCGTCGATTTGATCCAGTCCTTCTATTGAATCAAAGGCTCCCCTTTCATACTCTGGACTCAAATTCCCCTTAGCCCCTGCATAAAGAATGTTATGCACCAGGGTGGTCTTTCCAGCGCCTGAGACCCCTGTGATACAAACCATCATTCCCAAGGGGATTCTGACATCAATCCCCTTAAGATTATGTTCTCTGGCATTATGGATGAAGATCCAGCCCTTTGGCTTTCTATTGGATTTTATATCCTTATAAGGGGCTCCATCCCTTAAATAATGAGCTGTGACGGATTCCTCGTTTTTCAATAGGGATTCTAATTTTCCTTGAAAGACCAATGAGCCTCCCCACCTCCCTGCACCAGGCCCAAGATCGATGATTTTATCTGCCGTTTGGATGATCTCTGGATCATGCTCAACCACCACCACTGTATTCCCACAATCTCTCAGCCTCTTAAGAGATCGAAGCAGGCGATGCGTATCCCTTGCATGAAGGCCAATGCTTGGCTCATCTAAGACATAGAGGGTTTCCGTCAAAGCAGAACCTAATGATCGGGCTAAAGTGATTCTTTGATATTCTCCGCTGGAAAGAGTACGGGTCTGGCGTGAGAGGGTTAAATATCCCAATCCCACATCCACCATGAATCCGATTCGGGCGTTGATCTCTTTGAGGAGACGTTCTCCAATCTTTCGCTTAAAATCCTCAATTGATAAATTCTTGAAGAAGTCCTGTAAATCCGATATAGGCATGTCACAGAGCTGGGCTATATTTTTTCCTCCCAGAAGAACGTAAAGGGCTTCTTCTTTGAGCCGAGTATTATGGCAAGTGGGGCAGGGGGTGTAGGCCCGATATTTACTGAGAAAGACTCGATAGTGAACCTTGTATCTCTTCCCCTCCATCCATTCGAAGAATCCTTTTAGACCCATGAATTCACCCTTTCCAAAGAGGAGAATATCTTTTTGGTTAGGCAAGAGGTCTTCAAAAGGTTTTTGGAGTGGGATTCGATGTCTCCGACAGGCCTCCCATAGATATTCATAAAGGTCTTCATAGGCAGGAGTATTCCATGGGGCAAAGGGTTTTTCCTTCAATGTCTTTTTGGGATCGGGGATAACCTTTTGCCAATCGATTCCAATGACCCTTCCAAAACCCTGGCAAGTGGGACACGCACCGAGAGGACTATTGAAGGAGAAGAGAAGGGGTTCAGGTTCTGAAAAATTTCTTCCGCAACGATTGCAGGAAAAAGTCCGATTAAAGAAAGTCCTCTCCCCCTTTTCGTCCATGACCTCAATCTTTCCATTTCCAAGCTGAAAACCTCTCTGAATCGATTCAGACAATCTTGATCTTTCTCGATCTTCAGGAATGAGGCGGTCAATCATCAGGGGTAGGAAGCTCCAGGTTTTCAATTCCTCAGGAGAGAGGGTGGTGAGGTCAAGCATTTTCCCTTCGTTCCAAATTCGATAATAACCATTCTTGATCAGGTCCTTAATGCCTTCTTGTCCATTCTCTAAAGAAACCCGACTGAGAATGAATATCTTTTTCTGCTGATAGTGATTTAAGATTTCTTCAACGACTTTTTCAACGGTATCCCCTGAAACCTTGAGGTGGCATTCCGGGCAAAAGACATCACCAATCTTGGCAAAAAGAAGCCTTAAATAGTCATAAATTTCTGAGGTGGTCCCAACTGTGGATCGGGCATTCTTTACCGTATTTTTCTGCTCGATGGCAATGGCAGGGGAGATTCCATGGATGGCCTCAACATCAGGTCGCTCCATCTTTTCTAAAAATTGCCGCGCATAGGTAGAAAGGGATTCAATATAGCGTCTCTGTCCTTCTGCAAAAAGGGTATCGAATGCGAGGGTGGACTTCCCAGAGCCTGAAACCCCTGTGATCACAGTCATCTTTCCCCTGGGGATCTGGCAGTTAATATTTTTTAGATTGTGGGATTTGGCCCCGACAATCAGAATCTCCTTTTCCATTGGATTTAATTATAACATAAGGAGGAGGCCTGGAGGCAGAATAGGGCTACGAATAGAAGGAGAAACTTCTTGCTTTCCTCAATTTTTTTTGTTAATGAATGTGGGAATTTTATAGGAGGATTTTCATTTGAAAAAAAATATAAGTTCTAATATTTTGATCTATGCCCTTCTTATCCTGTTGATCTCTTGTGCAGGGGGAAGCCAGACCCAAAAAAAGGAAAAGGCCTTGATCATGGAGGAACATTTTCAATTGGCTTATAGCGCTGCGGAGAGGGGAAACCTCCAGGAGGCAGTGTTAGAATACCAAAAGGTATTGAAATTAGATTCAAGAAATGCAAAAGCCCACCTCAATCTGGGTATTGTCTATGGAAGACAGGGAAAGCCGAAGAAAGAGATTGCAGAGTATGAAAAGGCGATTCGGTTTGACCCTCATTTTGCTGAAGCCTATTTCCATCTTGGAGTGGCCTATTATGAAAAAGGGGACCTCAAAGAGGCTATCAAGCATTATCAGAAAGCCCTCCAAATTTATCCTGACTATGTTGAGGCTCATAATAATTTAGGGAATATTTACCATCGAAAAGGAATGTTTCAGGAGGCCCTTCTTGAGTATCAAAGGTCGGTTGAGATCAGACCCGACTACGCAAAAGGTTATTACAACATGGGAGGTCTCCATTGGCAAAATGGGAAGAAGGAGGAGGCCATGGCTTCTTTCCAAAAGGCCCTGGAGATCAATCCCCAATATGGAGAAGCCCACTATGCCCTTGCCATTATCTATTTTGAAAGGCAGGAGTTTGAATTGGCTATTGAGCATTGCGATCAAGCGAAGAAATGGGGAGTCTCGATTGATCCCATGTTGGTAGAAAGACTTAAACCCTATCGTTAAATTAAATCTGCCCATCCGCTGAGTCCAGACTCGATTCCCTTCTGTTTTGGTGATTCAATCTTTTCATGGTTCTCTAAAGCTATATCCTTCAGTTGCCTGAATCGATGAGGAATAACTTGGGAAATCATATGTCACTAAAGTGGGGAACCATGTTTGAATCAGGATTAGAATTCGGCAGGAATATCTCCGAAAATTTTGTAAAGCGAATCATTTTGAATAGGGGTTGGTAAAAATCATTTCATCCAACTCATCATAGTCTTCCAGTGCATAAGAAATTCTGTAGTTATGGGACAAGCTGAGGTTTCCGCTATAAAATTTTCTCCGACATCCCTGCCTAATTCCTCGAGCAAGGGAAGGGTTACCTTCGGGATTAAAAAAAAGTGGACGAACCTAAAAAATTAGGAGATAATAAAATAAATTTATTTGGAGAGAAAGCGATGGAGACAAAAGAGGCCATTTATGATTTTCAATATTCAGAAAAGATGAAGTCAGGATTAATTATTGGGACCACCCTTCTGGATCAATTGGTTTCTTTAAAAGAAGAGGAGGTTGCGGGTGGGAAGAAAGTCTTGATATGGTATTTAGAAGGGTTGCTTCGGGAGATACGCATTGCAGAGAATGTGTTGGCCCTGATCCATTACGCTGATATAGAGAGGAAAACAATGGAGGTGATTGGAAGGATTCAGATGTCCCAATATCAAGAGGCCCAATGGTCTCTGTCGGAGGCCATCTCGATGGCCACGACCTCCTGTCAGAGGTCGATGAATTATTTAGTTGAGAGGAATCTCATTTAAGAGAGGAGGAAAAAAATATGAAAAGAAATATGAAAAAAAATATTTTCATGATGCTATTCCTTGGTCTTTTGTTTCTCTATCCTTCAATGACCCAATCCCAGCCCGAAAAATTCTTAGAAAAATTCTTTGGTCCAAGAATTAGCGCAAGAGATCTCAGGGTGGTTCAGCTGGAGATGAATCCCGATCCTGTAAGGGAAGGCCAAAGGGTAAGTTTTTCTGTCACCATTACTAACTCTTCTCAATCTTCAGCCAGGGTAGATCTTTTTATCAAGGATCAAGATGAAGTGGTGACCTCTGCCTATGACGTTTATCTTAGACCAGGGGATAATCAGGTGGCCTTCCCTTGGACCAATTACCGATTTTCTCGAAGAGACCACTGTTTTGCTGTCGAGGTAGACATCGATCAAACGAGAAGACCCATAGACTTAGCCAAAGAGTACTGTGCCCGAAGAACCTTTCAGGGTTGGAGCTTATCCTCTCCACGCATTGGGCCCCTTTTTGTTGAAGACCTGGATACCTATCCAGACCCTTTTATGCCAGGGCAGGATCTTCGATTCAGAGCGAGATTGAGAAATGATGGAAGACCCATCCGAGTTGATATTTTGATCCAGGATAAAGATCAGGTGGTGACTAAATTGAATGATGTTCTCCTTCCGAGAGGAGTTTCAGAATTTCTTTTTCCCTATACTCGCTATCCCTTTCAACGGCTTGATCATTGTTTTACTGTGGTCGTCGATGTAGAGAAGACCCCTTATAGGGTGGATGCAGTGAGGGAGTTTTGTGCTCGTCCTTATAGCTGGTCCTTAAGACCTTGATTCCTCATTAGATTCTGACAAAGGGAAGGGAGCTCGATTTGATTCTCGTGAGGGCGAAACCTGCCCTTAAGTAAGGTCAAGATAAAGGAGGCAAGGTATGGCAGAAAGAGCAGTCGAAGCTTTTGAGTTCAGAGGGCCAAGGCCAAGAACGATTGGGATGATTATCATTCTTCTGATTATATTCATTTTTTTCTGGGGCTCCTTTGTAATTGTCCCAGCAGGGCATCGAGGGGTCGTTTTATGGTGGGGGAGTGTAGAGAAGCGAATTATGGGAGAAGGGTTAAACTTCAAAGTTCCCATTGCAGAGAGGGTGATTAAAGTGGATGTTCGAGTCCAGCCCCATCCCTTTAAAGAGATTGATGCTGCCTCAAAGGAATATCAGATGGTTAAACTGACTGGAATGATGAACTTTCACATCGATCCAGCTTATGTCAATGACCTCTATCAGAAGGTAGGGCTTGATTTTGCAAATAAGGTCATTGATCCTGCGTTCAATGATTTTGTTAAAGAGGTCGTCCCGATCTATCCCATTACAGAAATCCTTCCCAAGAGGGAAGAGATCAGAAAAAGGGCGATGACAAAATTAGGAGAAAATTTAGCAAGATATCACATCATCGTGGATGATATCTATTTTGCTAACATCCGCTTCTCCCCTGAATATGAGAGAGCCATCGAGGCCAAACAGGTTGCTCAGCAACAGGTTGAGACACAGAGACAGATTTTAGCTCAACGAGAGATTGAGGCCCAACAAAAAGTGGCTACTGCAAAGGGAGAGGCTGAATCCATTTTGGTGGTCGCACAAGGTCAGGCCAAAGCCAATGAAGCCCTATCTCGATCCCTCAGTCCCATTCTCGTCGAATATAAAGGGATTGAAAAGTGGAATGGAATCCTTCCTCAGGTTTCTGGAGGGGTAGTCCCTTTTATCGATTTAGAGAAGATTGGAGGAGGGAAGAAATGAATAATGGCCATCCATGGTTTGTCATATTTTTTATAGGGGGAGCCATTCTCTTTTTATCGGGTCTTATCATCCGACTATTCCTATATTGGCAGGGACAATTGGATGGATGGGCCTTCATAAAAGTGGCTTTTTCCACTCTGCTCAGCAGAAAGATCTTGAAAGTGATCCAGATCATCTTCTTAGATGGGGTTCTTCAGAGGAGGCTTTTTAGTCAAGACAAATTGAGATGGTTGATGAAGGTTTTGATCATGGTCGGTTATCCGGGGATCCTCATCGCAGGCCATATCAAGGTGGGGATGATGCCTCAATTTAAAGAGATTTCCCACCTCCTCCAATTTTTTTATGCACCTTTTTGTGATTTTTATTACTTTCGGGACGTGCTCAACCCAGAAATGCCTCTTTCTGATATCCTCTTTGCCATCGCTTTTGACCTCTTTGGAGCAATGATATTAGCTGGAGAGTTCATTGCCCTGTATCGGAGGTTCTTGGCCAAGGGCATTCCATTTAAAACATCTATAGGGGATATGGTTGCTGTGAATCTTTTAGGGGGGTGGTTTATCCTCCGTTTTTTTTGTGAGGCAGCAAGCATCTTAGCCTATTCCCTTCCAGATTCTATTGCAAGGTATTGGTTTGTATCTTTTGGGCTGAGCAAGATCCTTGCACCGCTAAGATTACCTTGGACCGCATTGAATTATCCTTTATGGTCCATATCAGGACTGTTTCTTGGAGCCCTTGTAGCCTTCATCCCTTATAATAAGAAATTATGGCATATCCTTACGATCCCATTCGTGATGTTCATGAACGTGATGTCTAAAGATTCATTTAAGCCAAGTCTTGGGAGGGCGACTCTTCCTTTTTCTATAAAGGATCTCATTGCTCTTGACTCCTGTGTAAAATGCGGGAGTTGTGTTGAGATTTGCCCTGTCTATATCCCTGGTAAAAAATTAGAAAATACCATGGGAGGACTTTTTATTCCACTGAAGTCTTTTATCAGAAAGATGTATGGTTTTCCATGGGTCTTTTTAAACAGTTCGAAAAAGGCCGATTTACCCATAGGTTTTTCAGAGGTTCCCTATCTCTGTACCCTATGCGGAAGGTGTGAACTTGTCTGCCCTTCATTTATTAGAACGAAGGAGTTGAGGATTGCGACAAGGGAATGGATCGTCGAAAGGGGAAGGGCCCCTAAGAATATCAATCAACTCATGGAGACTTTAAATAGAGTCCGAAACATAGTTGGAGAGCCAAATGAAGAACGATTAGCATGGATGCAAGGGGTAGAGGATCTGCCATTGGGCCTCAATCAAAAGGAGAAAGCCAAGGTGATCTACTTTGTAGGTTGTGTGGCCTCCTTTTTCCCGATGACGAAGAGGATTCCTCAAGCCTTTGTTCAAATTCTCAAAAAGGCAGGAGTTGATTTTACTCTTTTAGGTGGGGAGGAGTGGTGCTGCGGTTTTCCAATGATTGCAGCAGGAATGAAACCGAAGGCCAAACCATTTATTCAACATAACTTAGAAAGGGTGAAAGAGAGGGGGGCAGAAACAGTGGTTTTTGCCTGTCCCTCCTGCTACAATACATGGAGAGAAGAATGTGATGGGGGAATAGAACTTTATCATTCGACCCAGTTCCTTAAGAAATTAATCGAAGAAGGTAAAATTATTTTTAAAGAAAATTCAATAAGAATTACCTACCATGACCCTTGTGATTTGGGAAGAGCGAGCGGAGTTTATGATCCTCCTCGAGAAATCCTGAGAGCCATACCAGGGGTTGAGTTGATTGAGATGGAGGGAAATCGAGACCAATGTAAATGCTGTGGGGGTGGAGGAGACCTTGAGATCGTTAATCCTGAGCTATCTTCAGCCCTGGCTCAAGCCAAGATTGAGGAGATCAAAGCCACAGGAACAGAGATGGTCATCACGGCCTGTCAGCAATGCGTCCGAACCATTATGACCAATGCCAGGAGAAAGAAAGTCCCTTTGGTGGTGATGGATATTATCGAGTTCGTCTTAAAGAATATGGAAAATAAGAGTTAGTAAATCAAAGGCTACTGATCATCCCATATTGAAAGATTGAAGGAAGAAGAGATGAAAAAGAAAAAGGATTCCGAGCTATTTAGGCCATTGGTTGTCTCTGCAGAGAAGTACCTTCGGGATTTCTGCGACGGGAAACAACAGGATGAAGAAAAAGCCAAGATCTCCTTACAGCTACTTTCCCTTTATAGAAGAATCTTAAGGGTCGAAAAAGAAAGGGATCAGATTCGATCTGAATGGCAAAAACTGATAGCTGGAATGGTCGAGCGAAGAAGATTGATCCATCCTCCTGTGAATAGAAAGAAACAGAAAAGGAAGAAGCCTCATTCGAAGGACAAAGAAAGAGATTTACACTAACTCCATTTGTAGGGGTATAGGATAATCCCCAGTAAAACAGGCATAGCAATAGGATTCGACATCACTCTCAACACATTTTTTCAATCCTTCTAAACTCAAATATTTTAAAGAATTTGCATTGATAAATCTCTGAATTTCCTTTACCTTATGGGATGAGGCTATCAATTCTGATCGCTTTGGGGTATCGATTCCGAAAAAGCAGGGATTGGTGATGGGAGGAGAGCTAATTCTGACATGAACCTCTTTGGCCCCTGCATTTCTGAACATTTTGTTGATCTTTCGGCTGGTAGTGGCACGGACAATGGAGTCATCAACAGTTACAATCCTTTTGCCTTTTAAGAGTTCTTTGACTGGATTGAGTTTGATTTTTACCCCAAAATGGCGAATCTGTTGTTCCGGTTCGATGAAGGTCCGTCCAACATAATGATTTCTAATCATTCCTAATTCTAAAGGAAGTTTTGATTCTGAGGCATAACCAATCGTAGCCGGGATTCCAGAATCAGGGATAGGGACGACCATATCCACCTCTGCCGGGGATTCCTTGGCAAGCTGGATGCCGAGGGATTTCCTGACCGTATAGACATTTCGATTGAAAAGGAAACTATCCGGCCTTGCAAAATAAATAAATTCAAAGATGCATTGGTGGGAGGGCTTTGGAGGAAAGGGTTTAAAGGATTTCATTCCTTCTCCATTAATCAAGAGCAATTCTCCTGGTTCAATTTCTCTCATAAATTTTGCTCCAATGAGATCAAAGGCGCAGGTCTCAGAGGCCACTACAGCTGCCTCTTTCAATTGGCCCAGAACCAGGGGTCGAAAACCGAAGGGATCCCTTGCAGCGATCATTTCTTTCTCTGTCAGGATCAGAAGCGAGTAAGCCCCCTCCACCTGTTTCAAGGCATGGGCAATTCTTTCGATTGAGGTTTTTTCCTTAGAACGGGCAATGAGGTGAACGATGACCTCTGTATCCATATTTGATTGAAAGATGGATCCCTTTGATTCGAGTTCACTTCGAATGAAAAAGGCATTGGTTAAGTTGCCATTGTGAGCGATGGCTAAACTCCCTTTATAATAATCAATCATGAAAGGCTGGGCATTCTTCAGCTCACTGGTTCCAGAGGTGGAATACCGAACATGGCCGATGGCACTCTTTCCGGAGAGTCTTTTTAAAAGATCTTTCGTAAATATTTCGGAGACCAATCCCATCTGACGATAGTGATGGAGATGTTTCCCGTCTGAAGAGACAATCCCAGCACTCTCCTGTCCTCGATGCTGGAGGGCATAGAGACCCAAGTAGGTGAGATTGGAAGCCTCTAAATGGTTATAGATTCCAAAGATGCCACACATAGATTCTCCACTTCACAGGGCTTAAGGATTCGAGACAAGGGTTTGGAAATCTTTATAATTATCGGAACGTTTTTTCTTAATAAATTTTTAAGTTTTAAATTAGATCGCTTGAATCCACCCCCTTTGAGTCTTACAAGCACCTAACCTTCAAACCCATTTGGATGTCTTCGATGCCAATTCCAGGCGGTTTCAATGATGGTTTCGAGGTCAGGGTATTTAGGACTCCATCCTAACTCTCTTCTGATCTTTTCAGAACTTGCAACCAATTGAGCAGGATCTCCAGGCCTTCTCTTGGAATTGACTTCAATAATCCTTCTTTTTGTAATTTTTCTTATGGTATTTATCACTTCTCTTACAGAATAGCCATTTCCATTTCCAAGATTATAGATGGCTGAAAAGTTATTCTTTTCCATTTTTTGGAGGGCCAAGATATGAGCGTATGCAAGATCAGTAACATGGATATAATCCCTTATACAGGTTCCATCAGGGGTAGGGTAGTCTGTCCCATAGATGGATAGAGGAGTTCCATCGAGAGCTGATTTGATGACCAGAGGGATTAAATGGGTTTCTGGAAAGTGATCTTCTCCTATGAAACCCTCTGGATCTGCCCCTGCTGCATTAAAATATCTGAGAGAGATGAAGTTTAATTTTCCAGCTTCATGTAATGCCTTAAGAACCCTTTCAAAAATATATTTTGACTCGCCATATGGGTTAGTTGGATTACAGGGGTGTTCTTCAGGAATAGGTGTTATTTCAGGTTCGCCATAGACAGCAGCAGATGAAGAAAAAACTATTTTATTAACATTATATTCATACATAATATCAATAAGTTGCAAACTATTTCTCACATTATTTTTGAAGTATTTTAATGGATTTTGAACTGATTCTCCTACTAAACAATCTGCTGCGAAATGCATCACCGCTTCAATAGCATAGGTTTTAAATGTCTCTTTAAGTTTCTTTTGATCGGATAGATCACCTTTAATAAAAGGGATATCCTTTACAGCCTCTCGGTGACCGGTCTGAAGATTGTCGTATACAATTGGTTTGTAACCAAGATGGAGAAGTTCTTTGACAACATGGCTTCCAATATATCCTGCTCCACCAGTGACGAGAATGGTTGACATTTCACCTTTTTATAAGGGATTAGAAGTTCATTTGTCAATGGAATGGGACTCTCATATCTCCTTCAAACGGAGGTTTGCTGGTGATTTTTCAATCGTCTCTGAAAGGTCTTGGAGGGATTTCAAGATCTTCTCTGCCTCTCCAGATGGGTGGGAAGGGACTTTGGTGATTCCCAATTTTTCATATTCATCTAAGGCATGTTTGACAGTAATGTTTTCGATGGTTCGTCCTGGTTGAAAGGCAACCTCTCCTTTCATTCCTTTAATGGTCTCAGCCACTAACCCTACATCGATGAGCTCATGAAGGATCTGTCGAACCAGCCGAAGTGGGATTTCTAAGGCATAAGCTATCTGTTTAGCGCTCAAAGGCTTTTCTCCCAGAGTAAATCTTTTTGTGAGGAGATGAAAGATCCTGAGCATCAGAAACTTTTTTGAAGATAAACTGATCTTTGAATAGTCAGGATGAAAACCAAAGGTTTCGTAATGTTCGTTGGCATGGGCCATTTCTGCCCCAAATAGCACAATCATCCAACTGATTTGAAGCAGTCCAAGAAACAGGGGGAGGGCAGAGAAACTTCCATATATGGCCCCAAATTTTGCAACCCCTATCTGGAATTTAAAATATAGCCATTGGACGATTTGCACAATAGTCCCTGCAGTAACCCCTCCGATAAGGGCTGACCTGAAAGGGATTCGGGTGTTTGGCATGATCAGGTAAAGCATGGTCAGGAGGGCCCATATGGAGACATAGGGAAGGAAATTTAACAAGAAAAGGACAACTTTACCGAACATTCCGAGAAGAGCAATTTTACTAAAAATGATTTTTACCTGACTGGTCACCAGCACCGTGGCACTGCTGGAAATGATGAGAAGAATAGGGGCAAGGACAATGAGGGCAATATAATCCGAGAACTTTCTCACAATAGTCCTTGACTGTTTTATTTCCCAGATATGATTCAATGATTCTTCAATTTTTCCTAAGATCGAGATAACGGTCCAGAAGAGCAAGACCACACCAATTCCTGCAATTAAGCCACCCTTTGCCCGCTCAAGAAATCTTTGAGAAAAGGCGATGATCTGATCGGTCATATCAGCCTGCCAATTGGCCTTGGCCGCCATTTGCAAGATTTGTTTTTCGATCATCTTTTCAAGTCCAAATCCTTTGGCAATGGCAAAGGCCACGGCTACGACTGGAACGATGTTTAACATCGAATAGTAAGTGAGAACTGAGGCTGTTCGTTGGCCACGATTTCTGATAAATCCTTGATAGGCTAAAAGAATTATACGGAGGACTCTAATAGGAAATGCCTTTAGAGGATGAAGGTCTTTTAATTTAATTTCCCAAATCCTAAATTTAAAGAATTGATTGAGGTTGGAGATCATAGATTCATTATTCCTACCCCTCACTTCAGTTCAGAGGTACAATTTGGGCAACGGGTGGCCTTGATCGGGATTGTGGAAAAACAATAGATACATTCTTTTGTTGTCGGAACAGGAGGAGGGGCTTCCTGTTGGCGTTTAAGCTTATTGACCGACTTTACCAGTAAAAATACAGAAAAGGCAATGATGATAAAACTAATAATGGTGTTGATGAATATCCCGATATTCATACTTACGGCCCCTGCGGTCTTTGCAGCAGAGACGGTTTCGTATGGGCCTGGGACTTTTCCTTCTTTTAAGACAAGGAAGATATTTGAAAAATCAATATTTCCCAAAAGAAGCCCAATGGGGGGCATGATCACATCCTGGACCAATGAATTGACAATGGTCCCAAAGGCTGCACCGATGATGATTCCAACCGCCATATCCAAGACATTCCCACGCATTGCGAATTCTTTAAATTCCTTTAACATCAGGCCTCCTCCTTTTCTACTTGAGTTTAAATTCGACCCGACTATCCTTGATCTTCTCTTTCTTTTCAGGAGAGAGTGACTTGGGCTCGATGATAAATACCCTTTCCGCTTCTACCTGTCCTGATCTTAGAATGGCCTCCTTCACGGTCATCGCCCTCTGGTTGGCCAGAGTTCTTAAGTCTCCTTCCTTGATTTCAATATGGCTCAGCATTAAATTCTCCATTTCCGGGGGAGGGATATCTTTTGGGATTCCAAGAATATTTTTGGGCTTCTGGAATTTTTCCTCTTTATAGGCCATTTTTAAATATCTCTCATATTCGTTTGATTCAATGTTGACGTCATCAAGGGAAGCAGCAGGTTGGCCTTTTTTGATCATTTCCTTCAGTTTTTGGGCTTTCACTTTTCTTTTAAAAAAAAGTTTTTTTAAAGACTCGCTGTCTTTTCCGATATCGAAATGGCCTTCGATATCCATTTTAAGGGAAGGCCTTTCTTGAAGGGCTTTTGAGATTACCTCCAGCTTCTTTATATTCGTTTCTGTAAGAAGGGACCTTCCCTCCTCAAATTCGACATAACTTAATTCCTCTCCCCCTCCGAACATCGCCCCAAGAAGTGAAAAAGGGGAGGTGGCTGCTTTTGAAATTAGATTGACTAAGATCTTTATAATCACCTTCCACACATTGAATTTTGGGTCATCCAGACTCCCCGTGACTGGCAGATCCAGCTTGATTTCCCCCTTTCTATCCTTCAACAGAGCAACTGCCAGTTTAACTGGTAAATTGGTTGCCTGAGGACTTTCCACCTTTTCTCCAAAAGTAAATTGGTCAATGAAGATATTATTTTGGGAATCCAGTTTTCGTTTTACGATTAAATATTTTAAATCAAAGGAGAGTTTTCCCTTTTCGATGGTATAGCCCACATACTTGCCAGAATAAGGCGTTGCAGGGCTTAAATCCAGATCCTTTATTCTGGCTGCTAAATCTACATAGAGGTCTTCTTTTAAGGGGTTGATCTTTCCAGTAATCTCCAGAGGGGCATATTGATTCAAATTTGCCCTTATTTCAACCTCTGCTGAGGTATTTTCTTCAGAGGAGAGCCCTGAAATCTTTCCTTCCATCTCTGAGAGAGTGGTAGAAAATTCTGGGTTAACCGAACGGTCAGAGAAGTCGATTTTTCCTCCTTGAAGGGTGATTAAATCAATTTTTATATTTCTCGAGCCCTCTTTCTTAGTCCCATTAGATTCCTGACTTGGTTTGGGGGGAGAGGTTTCTTCCTTGGCCACTTCTGGTTTCAGGATATCCTGGAGATTAACTATCCCATCAGGGTTGACATAAGCCCGGGCATAGAAGTTGGTCAGTGAGACGCCCTTAACATCGATTAGGAAGGAAGGGATTTCAATATAAAAGCGATCGACCGAGAGGGATTCCCATTTCAAGAAATCTTCGCCATTAAGTTTATCAATCGAAGAAAAGTGATTCAAAGAGGCCTCTCCTTGAAACTTCATATTGAGCTCATTCTTATTTTCTGTATCTAAGAGAAGATTTCCACTGGTTGAGATTGATCCATTGGTTACGGAGATCTTTACTCTATCAGTAAAGTAGGATTGCAACGGGGCAATCTCAATACCATTTAGATCGACTTTTAAGTCTGCCACAAGAGGATCTATTCCAATGGCTCCAGTTGCAGAAATTGTTCCTTTTTGATTTAAAAGGAGGGAGAGGTTGATTTTCCCTTTCTGTTTCTTTGCTGTAGAAAGATTCTCTCCTTTTAATATTAGGTTTTGTACCCCTATCGTGACCGGATCAGGAGGGGTTTGGTCTTCCAGATGGATGGTATATTGGTCAATAGACATCTGTTTCAGGGAGATCGTCCAGGGTTTTTTAGGTTCTCCCATTTTATCTTCAGGGTTCCCCGCTTTAAGAGGTCCTTCTTGAGGAGGGGAGGGCACCAATTTCAGGAGGTCAATGTCTCCATTCTTAAGGCGCCGAACAGATATTTTACCTTTGGTCGTTGAAAAGTTTCCTATCAGAACTTCTTTCTTCACAAGGTCTAAGCTGGTTTCTTTAATGGATAGGCTTGGGATTTTTAGGAAATCTTCACTTTCTCCCTCTCTTTTAAACCAGAGATCATTTAGCAGGAGGGAAATTCCTGAAAGGAGAATAGCTGGTTTTTTCTCACCCTTCACATATTTATAACGGGTAGAAAGGTCGATCTGTCCCTCCTCAATCCTAAATAGGATTTGGTCCTGGTAATAGGGGGCATATTTTTTTAAAAAGATAGGTTTTACTTCTAATCTCCCTTCTGACATAAGGGGATCAATTGAAAACTCCCCAGCCATCTTTAGGGATTCCTTCGCTTCGGTTTTAAGTAACAGGGTGAAGCCCGATTTCTTGTCTTTCTCGTTGCTGAAGTGATCGATTTCCAACTCCAAGGGATGAAGGATCGTTTTAAAAGGTTTACTTTTAGAAAAGTCAAAAAAGGAGATTTTTCCTCCCTTAACCCCTATATGATCGATGTTTAGAGAGTATGTTAGAGATTCCTCTTTTTTTCGGGGAGTAGACTTTTTTTCTCTCTCTTCTGGGATGAGGGATTGAAGGTTTAGGGTTCCTTTTTGATCTACTCTTATTTCAAATTCTGGGGATTGGATGGAAATTTTTGAAAGATGAATCTTCATTAAAAGGGGTTCCGTGGGGGCAATCACCATATCGAGTTGGGGAAGCCTTAATAAAGGTCTATTGCTCAAATCATTAATGGCTGTCTCTTTAAGAGATAGATATCCATCTATTAGGAGAGAGGGTTTCTTATCCTTTGATTGAATGAAGGAAATCTTTGCCTGTACATCCAAAGTGGCTGATAGGAGTTTAAAATTCATTTTTATGGGCATGTAAGAAAGATAGTGAGGAACATTGAGGTTATGGATCTGGACATCCAGAAATGTTTCAAGAGAATCATGAAAGGGTTTGGTCTTTCCCTCGAATTGATAAGGAGTATCATTGATCTTGCCTGAAACTTTAGGTTGAACAAAGGTTTCAACCAGGTATGGGATATTTGATAAGAAAGGGATACTGATATTTAGATCGCGTACTGTATGGTTCATATTTTTTGGGCTGTCTAAGAAATCAATACTCCCGTTTTCTAAAACGATATTATTGAGTGAGAATCGAAGGGGTTTGGATTCCTTTTCTACTGGGGATGAAGGTTCTTTCTTCTCAATAAGATCTGAAAAGTTGAAAGAACTATCCTGGTGACGGATGATCTTTAAATAAGGGTGTTTTAATTGGACCTCTCTCAGGATCAGGGCCCGCTTAAAGAGCGAAAGGCTTTGAATGTCTAAATAGATCTCATCACAGGAGACAAAGGTTTCTTTCCCTGACTGCTCCTTCACCTCGAGACCTTTTGCCCTTATCGAGAGAATATATGGATTGACTTTGATCTGGTAAATCGTCACCGGTCGATGGAGGGCTTTTGAGAGTTCATTGGTTAAAATTGATTTTAGGAGAGGGGGCAAGATAAAAAACCCAATGAGGGTAAACAGAGAGAAAAAGAGAATGAATCCCAGAAGAATTTTTTTTAAATGAGGTTTTAACTTTGTTTCATAGATCCTTAACATTGGTTTCCTTTATATAAAAAATATACTCCTTTCCCAAATTAAGTCAATATTTTTTTTAGGTCATGAGGTAATGCATCGCT
>JBBIRT010000065.1:0-17872 GCA_037441725.1 Deltaproteobacteria bacterium
AGGGATTGCTCCACCTGGGCGCTAAACCAATGCTCCACGCTATTGGTGATGAATCCTGCCGCCACAAAAAAGAGGAGAATCGTCGGAACAAGAGAGAGACTAATAAAGGCCACCACCAATTTCGTCCTCAGCTTGGCCCCCAAAACCTTCCTTTTCCTTTCAAAGATCAATTTGACTAGGTTTCGGATGACCAAAAAAATTAGGAGCAGGATCAGGATGATATTGATATTAATCAGACTGAAGATGATGATATTATTGGCAATAGGAATTTTCCCTCCAATTTGAGGGTATTTCATTTCGAGGGTAGTAAGGATGAGGATGAGGATAGAGATGATCCCGATGATCATCAACTCATTGCGCCGCCTTCTTGCTTCTGGAGAAAGTTCTCTCTTCATCTGCTAAACTTTGCGAACCAGTGGGTTTCTCTTACCCCCTCAATTTCCTTAAATGAATGTTACATGATGACTCACTTTGACTGAATTAAAGAAAGAATAGGGATCAAAGAGGCCCATAAGCCGAGTTCTGTCATCCTGGTTTCACTTTTTTAGAGACAACCAAGAGAATGGTCATTTATCTAGGGCCCTGATTGCTCAGGGTCTCAAGCGACCCAACCCGTTCCACCTTTAAACCAATGCCGAAGCTTCGGCTCAAATTTGAATGGGCAATTCTCACCCCGCCATAGCAGGGAGTGGAACCTATTTGGTCTTGCTCCGGGTGGGGTTTACCAAGCTACCCCGATCGCTCAGGGTACTGGTGAGCTCTTACCTCGCCTTTTCACCCTTACCCAGCGAGGCTTAGGCCTCGCAGTTCGAAGTTAGGAGTTTGGAGTTAAAAGTCAAAGACCCTCAACTCTTCACTCATCACTCGAAACTCCCCGCTATGCGGGGTAGGCGGTATCTTTTCTGTGGCACTTTCCATGTTCCGCCTCTTGGGAGACGGAACTGTCCGTGTTACGGACCACCCTGCCCTGTGGAGCTCGGACTTTCCTCCCCTCCTGACAAAAAGGAAATCAGGAAGAGCGACCATTTGTTCCCCTTTGATCCCTCTTATAATTTATCATACAAATTCTATCCATCTTTTTCAAGAACGATTCATAAGACCCTCCTCTTCCTATCGTATCCCATCATCACCCATGAAATTTTACTATGAAAGTCTTCATAAAATATTCTACTATTAGAACAATTTCTATGACCGTCAATTTCTAATGCAAAAGATTGAACTTCGATTAACTATCCAAAACCCTTCTCTTCGCCATAGGATTAGGGAATTCTTAGAGCGTCTTCAACCCACCGAACACCGTCAGGAACCCTATTGTGATTATGCCCTTAAGTTCGTTCGGAATAAGGAAACTATTTTTATAAAACAGTACCAAAAAGGAACATTACAAATTCAAGGATCGGCTGGGAAGCTTTACAAAGAGATTATGGATTATATTGATTCAATATCCAATCTCTATTTTAAAACTGAAAGGCCCAAGGGGGTATCTCCGGAACTTCCCCCTGTTTCCTTGTCTAACCCTCAAGAAATCCCCCTCCCCCATATCGGAACGGATGAATCAGGAAAAGGAGACTATTTTGGTCCGATGGTAGTGGCTGGGATCTTCCTCGATTCAAAATTAAAATCCATACTTGAAGGCCTAACCATTAAGGATTCAAAACTTCTTTCTGACAAGCGATGCCATGAATTGGCCTCAAAGATCAGAGAGATAGGTCGGGGGAAATATGAAGAGGTAGAGATCCCTCCTCTTCGATACAATGAACTTTATGAGAACTTCAAAAAGGAAGGAAAGAACCTTAACCATCTCCTGGCCTGGGGTCATGCAAGAGCCATAGAAAGCCTACTGAACCGTCACCCCTGTCTTTTTGCCATTGCAGATCAATTTGGGGATGAACATTATCTTCGATCTCGCCTCATGGAAAAGGGAAGACAAATTCAACTCATCCAGACACCCAAAGGGGAGCGCCATTTGGCTGTTGCCATTGCCTCCATCCTTGCTCGAGATAGGTTTCTCTTACGTTTAAAAAGGTTAAGTGAGGAATATCAAATCGAACTGCCAAAGGGAACCTCTGAAGCAGTGATTCAAGCGGGAACAATAATCATCGAGAAAAAAGGAGCGGACACCTTAGCCAAGGTAGCCAAGCTTCACCATAAAACAACACAAAAGATTTATGAAAGGTTAAAAAAAATTTAGAGGGGAGAAATTTTCCCTTTATTTAAAGCTTCAAATTCATCCAATAAACCCCACCTTTCAATGATCCATCGGGTCCTGGCCTCCAAATCTAATTGCTTAAATTGATTGGTTTCGGAATCAGATAGCATTTGAAATATCTGGTCGACCACCTGAGGATCTGAAGAGAACATGCGGGCGACTTCATAGGCAATCATCCCCATATTGGCTTTTGGTTGATCAGGGAAAGATTTATGAAACAAAACCACTCGAAGGGTGAATTCCTCGATATTCTTTTTTACGTCTTCGACCCCTTCTCCTTGAATTAGCTTGAGGGTGGTTCGAGAGATGGGAATGGTAAGATGATAGGATAATAAATTTTGAGGGACCTCATAAAACAAGAGGAGGTTCTTAAAGAGAATCATTCCGAGTGGGGAGTTATAGATTCGACTTAGGAATTCCAGCAGACAGGACCCAATTTCGTTGGAGGTGATGTGGGAGAGATCAATGATCTGGGCAATCAGTTCTTGCTTCCTCAGTTCTTCTCTTTCTTTTCTCTCTTCTTCAATCTGTTTGCTAACACGCAAACAGTCACGAATCTCTTCACAGCTTCGACATTCAGGTCTCGTGTGGGTAATGGTTTGACTCATGTTGAGCTGAATTTCTTTTATAGATCCAAAGCATTCTTTATGATCCATATGTCTTATCTCCTTCTAAAAAGACCCCTCTGAATTGAGCAATCCTTCAATTCAACCCTTTTATTTTTTTTAAGAATAAGGCTATAATTTAAAAAAATCAACCTAATTGAAAGAATCAAAATGAAAAAAGATCAACCCTATGCATTGGCCATCTTTGATCTCGACGGAACCCTTACGCAGGAGCGGTCCATCTGGGAATATATCCATAAACAATTAGGAAAATGGTATGGATTCGCAGAGGAGTATCAGAGGCGGTTTTTAGCTGGGGAAATCTCTTATGAGGAATTCTGTGAAAGCGATGCAAGGGCCTGGAAAGGGATGAGGCTGGAGGAGCTGTCGAAGATCGTCAAGACCGTTCCCTTTTATTCAGGAGTGGAGGATTTGATAAGCTACCTTAAAATGAGAGGATTGAAACTGGCCATGATTTCTTCTGGACTTTCTCTTCTTTCCGATTGGGTCCATCAAAAATATGGATTTGATTATTCTGTTTCCAATGATCTTCTCCATGAGGATGGGGTCTTGACCGGAAAGGTGAAAATTCGAGTGCATTATGACCAAAAGGCAGAATGGGTGAGAAGAATTTCAGATCGGTTTGGGACAAAACCTGAAAGGACCATTGGGATCGGTGATAGTCATGGGGATATCGATATGTTTCAGACCGTAGGATTTTCGGTCGCCTTCAATTCCACATGTTCAGATCTCAATCAGATCGCCAGCGTCTGCATTCAAAGCAAAAACCTCTTAGATATCATTCCGAAGCTACCCCTCACTTAAAGAGGAAAAGAGCATGGCGCATCGAGCACAGACTAAAAAGTGAATTTCAACCTCAACTGACCCTTAACCTCAACCTATCAAGGAGCCTGGTGTAACGATGACCTGGGAATTAGAGTTCATGAGATGGGCAGAGGGATGGTGGTCCCTATCGATCTTGAATCATTTGGTGCCATGGCTTACCTATCTCGGCAGCCATTTTGCTGTGATTCTCCTTATAATCATGAGTTGGGTTTTGACACGAAAGAGAGTGGTGTTCCGTCGACTGCTTCTCCTCTATGGTATTCAATCCGCAGTCATCTACGGACTCAAATTTTTGATTCAGAGAGAAAGACCGTTTCATCTGCTTGGAATGGCCTCAAAGCTTTCTTCAGGTCCGGGAGAGATCCTCGATCCAAGCTTTCCCAGCGGCCATGCGGCCTATGCCTTTATGATGGCGACGGTATTGAGTTCCTGGTTCCCCAGATATCGTGTCACTTTCTACATCACTGCAGGATTCATTGGATGGACAAGAATTTACTTAGGCCTTCATTACCCTACCGATGTCCTCATTGGAGCTCTTTTAGGCTATGGGATTACAAAGTTATTTCTCCATTATGGATATCGATTGAATCCCAAATCTTCATAAATTTTCTTGACATCTCTTAGCTATTTAAATATCCTTATTGTTAATTCGTTCAATAAATTTAGAAGGAGGTGTGAGATGATAAAACGCAAATATCTATTTATAGTTGGGATATTATTCTTTTTATTCACAAATTTAAGTGTTGGGTTTTGTGATTCAGATGTTTATTCTCCCATAAAGGATTGTTCTGATCTCCTTGGTATTGACCTTGGCTCGAACGTGGTGATTGACTCTGCCACTATTAGAAATGAAGTTGATAATCCTATTCCTGGTGGAACCCCCATCCCTGCTCCTGAATACTGCGAGGTTCGAGGAAAAAGGTTCTATGATCCATTTATTGTCAAGCTTCCGAGTGAATGGAATGGTCGTTATTATCAGGTAGGCAATGGGGGGGCAGCAGGAACGATTAGTGTATCAGGAATCGATTCAGGCCTACTAAAGGGGTATGCCTCTGCAGGAGCAAGTGGTGGCCATGATAATAATCCTCCGTTCCCCCTTTTTATTTGGGGTTATCCACCAAATGATCCTATTGCACAACAAAAGGTAAATGACTATTGTTATGGATCGGTTCATGAAACATCAATTCTTGCTAAAAAACTGATCAATGCCTATTATGGCATGGAGCCGATTTATTCCTATTACAATGCCTGCTCAACAGGTGGCCGGCAAGGCCTGGTTGAAGCCCAACGTTATCCCGAGGATTTTGATGGTCTGCTCATTGGTGCTCCAGTACACTACCTTACCAGAATCACCCAGCGGGGTATTTGGGAGGCCCAAGCCCAGCTGGGAGAAGGGACAATCCCAACAGAGAAACTTCCATTATTAGCCGATTCGGTGATGAAGAAGTGTGATAGTATTGATGGCTTGGTGGATGCGCTGATCGATGATCCACGAAATTGCAATTTCAATCCCCTCTTCGATCTTCCTGCCTGTAAGAATGATATCGATAGCCCTACCTGCTTTACATATGGCCAAAGAATAGCGATCAAAAAGATATACGATGGAACACCTGGAGCTGCCTCTACTCCTGGAGAACCCTTTGGAAGTGAAGCAGTCGCCCCAGTGCCCCCTTACTTAGGAGGAGGGATCAAAAGCGGTTGGGAAGGATGGGTGGTTGGACCTCCCTACTTAGGACTTTTACTTGGAGCAGGCTTTGTCCAATGGATAGGGCTTCCCCCTGAGGGAGGCGGACCTGACTGGAATTGGATGACCTATGACTTTAATGGTCCTGATCCACAAATGGTCATAGATCGTATGTCAGAAAAATGTGATGCGATTGACCCGTATCTCTGGCCATTTAAATCCCTCGGGAAGAAGATCATTCATTACGACGGTTGGGCAGATCAGGCAACTGGATCATACCAATCAGTGGAATACTATGAAGAGGTGATTGACTCAATGGGTTGGAAAAATACAAAAGACTTCTACAAACTTTACATGATTCCTGGGGTGGCCCACTGTGGAGGAGGGGTGGGTTGTTTTGATGGAGGAGGGGATCTGGATCAGCTCTTCTCAGGTCTTGTGGATTGGGTTGAAAAGGGAATTGAACCAAAGGTCTTTATCGGCCATCGAGGAGCAAATGAAACATTGGGGTGGCAAGCAAGAACTCGTCCCCTCTGCCCCTATCCAGAAGTGGCAAGATATCTTGGTAAGGGCAGTATCGATGATGCCCAAAATTTCGTATGTGTGAAGACAATCCCGGCTAAGGTGAAAATTGAACCTGAGACCTTGAAGCTTGGAAGTCGTGGGGATTTCACGGCCTTTATCAACTTCAATGGAGATCTTCCTATCAAGGATTGGGAAATCGTCTCAGTGGTTTGTGAGGGAGCCCCTGCTGTAAAAGGCAAGCTTTTAAAGAAAGGGCACCATGGATATACCTATATGGCAAAGTTTAGAAGAGAGGATTTGATCAACATCACTCCAGGTAAGGAGGTAACCTTCACAGTGACAATCATTACAGAGCCTAAATGGCCTCATAAACCCCATCACTTTCAAGACAAAGAGTTTCTCATTGCCTTTGAGGGAAGCGATAAGGTCAGGGTATTAAAGTAGACATTCATAAAGAAGAGAAAATTTCTCTTTAGAGGGCAGGGTCCTTAATTGTGACCCTGCCTTTTTTATTTCTGAGGGTTTGTTCCTTCTTGAAACTGTCTTCTGAGCTCCCGTTTTAGGATCTTACCCGTTGGACTCTTTGGAAACTCTTTAACGACAATATACTCCTTAGGAACCTTGAAGGGAGACAATCGTGATTTGAGATAAGATTTCATTTCATCCGGAACAATGGTTTGACCAGGCTTGGGGATGAGAAACGCTGTTACCTTCTCACCCCACTCTTTGTCAGGAAGTCCAATCACAGCACATTCTTCCACTTCAGGTCTCTTATAGAGTACCTCCTCTATCTCACGGGGGTAAACATTCTCTCCCCCCGTAATGATCAGATCCTTAAGCCGATCAACAATATAGAGGTAGCCATCAGGATCAAAAAGACCAATATCCCCAGATCGCAACCAGCCCCCTTCCCAGAAGGCAGATTGTGTTCCCTCCACATTATTCAGATAGGCTTTCATGACATTTCGGCCTCGGATACATATTTCACCCTCTTGCCCTTGGCTTAGTTCGTTTCCAGAGGTATCTCTGATCTGAACTTCGACTCCATGGACTGGCTGTCCCACAGACCCCACCACATGTCTCTCGGGATAATAATGGTTAAAGGTAATGGGCATGGCTTCGGTCATCCCATAAGACTCTGAAATGGTGATTCCGGTTCGTTCTTTCCACTGTTTCACGATCTCCATGGCCATGGATGCAGCCGCTGAAAAGCAGTAACGAAGGTTCCCCAACCTCTTCTTTAAATCACTTAAGCCTAAAAATCGAATGTATACCGTAGGTACGGCAAAGAACTTTGTAATTCGGCCTGCCTTTAAAATTTCTAAAACCTGATCCATATCAAAAGAAGGGAGAAGTTCAAGACAACCTGCACTCAAGATTGTTGCATTCATTATATGGATCTGGCCAAAGACATGGTTAAATGGAAGAAAACAGAGGGCGACATCCCTTTCCGTTGATCTTTCATAAAAAGCGATGCTGTAACTTGAAAAGTTGATATTCTCATGGGTTAACATCACTCCCTTTGGAATGCCTGTCGTCCCACCGGTATAAAGGATGGCTGCCGTATCTAAACGATCTCTCTCAACGGCCTTAAACGATCCTGAACCCATCTCCATCAGATGGTATAGGTCTATATCCCCTCCGGCGCAGATCACTTTCTCAATTCCTCCGGATCCTTTCAATGACTCTACCTCTTGTAATTTGTTTTCAGAAATAAAGATAAACCTCGGCTTTGAATGACTCACCAGCCTGATCAGTTCCTCTCCGGTCAATGTGCCAGAGAGGGTTACCGCAACGGCTCCTGCCTTGAGGACACCAAAATAGAAAGCAATCCAGTCCGATGAATTGAGGGAGCAGAGGCCTACGAGGTCGCCTGGCTTCACTCCTAATCTGATGAGACCTGTTGCGATCCGATTTGCCTGATCATTGAGTTCAGCATAGGTCACCTCAAGGCGGCCTTGGTGGATGGCTGGCCGATCAGGAAAATAAAATGTGGATAATTCAAGGTTGTGAGCAAGATTCATGAATCCCCCCATAGATGTTATAATGATTCTGTATTAAATTGATCTTTCAATATTTTCCTAAAAACCTTCGTGCAATGATCATCTTCTCGATCTCTTTTGTCCCTTCATAGATCTCAAGGATCTTAGAATCTCGATAGAAACGTTCAATATTATAATCTCCGATATATCCATAGCCTCCATGGAGTTGAAGGGACTCTTCTGCAACCCGGACAGCGGTCTCTGCAGTATACCATTTCGCCATGGAAATGAGATGGGTCTCCACCCTTCCCTGATCAATCAGCCAAGCTCCCTTCTGGTAAAGATTTCTTCCCGCCTCAATCCTGGTGGCCATCTCAGCAATTTTGAACTGAGTGGCTTGGAAAGAAGCAAGGGGGCTTCCAAAAACCTTCCTTTCCTTTACATGTTTAATGGCCTGTTCCATGGCCCCTTGAGCAAGCCCTATGGCTTGGGCACAGACATGAAGCCGGGTATGATCGAAGAAGGTCATAAATTGTTGAAACCCTCTGCCTGGAGTTCCAACCAGATTTGTTTTTGGGACTCGAACCTCATTAAAGGAAATCTCGGTGGTATCCGAAGCCCGAATCCCAAGTTTATTTTTTAATTTATTTGCTTCATAACCCTTCCGGTCTGTTTCTACAGTAATGACACTGAATCGATCGTGACGGGATTTTGCATTCGGGTCTGTCACACAAAGGACCTGAAGAAAGTTGGCAATGGTTCCATTGGTGATAAACATTTTATTACCATTGATCACATATTCTTCCCCCCTCAATTCTGCAGAAGTACTGACCGAGGAAACATCGCTTCCAGCGTCAGGTTCGGTAATAGCGGCTCCAGTGATCGCTTCTCCCTTCACTAAAGGAGGCAATCGCTTCCTCTTCTGCTCCTCGTTTCCAAAGAGAATGATCATCTCAGAACCAAAAGTAGTTGAGAGGATAGACATGGCAATGCCTGGATCAACACGCCAGAACTCCTCACAAATCAGACAATGTTCCAAGAAACCCAGGCCCGATCCTCCATAGGCTTCAGGAATGAATACTCCTATGAACCCAAGGTGACAAGCCTTTTTCCAGAGATCCCTTGGGAACTCCTCCTTTCGATCACACTCCTGGGCCAAATCAGGGAACTCCTTCTCGGCAAATTCCCTGGCGGCTTTCATAATATCTATCTGTTCATTAGTCAAATCGAAATTCATGATTTTCCTCCCTCTCGATACTCTCTTGCATGTTTAAAAACACCTATTTATAATTTGTCTCCCTGACCCTGTCAAGTTTAAACAGGAGGGTTTGGAAACCAACCTCTCCAGTCATTTAAGGACTTCTTCAGAGGTCTCAGGAGAGGAGCTTTTTATTTCTAAGGGAGCCCTTTTTGACAGTTGAAAAATGATGATAAAAAAATAAGTCTTCTTGATTAAATAGGAATTGTTTGATAAGTTAATTTCTCAACGAGAAGGAGATTGGGATTGAATGCAATCGTATGAAATATTAGCTTGAGGAGGAAAGAGATGACAACGAATAGTGGGAAGAGGCAAATTCCTTGTCGGGACGGTTTATGGACCAATCCCACCTCACCGGGTGAGAAACCTCAATTAATAGGCAGCCAGTGTCTTCATTGTGGCGAGATCTTTTTCCCTGTAAATCCAGTCTGTATTAATTGCCAGAGTCAATCCATGAAAGAAATCAGATTGAGTCGACGTGGAAAGATCTGGAGCTATTCCACTATCATGCTACCTCCGCCTCAGTGGTATAAGGGCCCAGTTCCATTTGATCTCGGCTATGTGGAATTACCCGAAGGGGTGAGGATATGGACTCGATTATTAGGAGCTGAGCCCGGGACATTTAAAGTGGGTCAGGAGGTAGAGCTTGATATCGATGTGATGCAAGTGGATAAGGAGGGAAATGAGATTTTAGGCTTTGGTTTCGTTCCAGTGAGGGAATAAAGGGAGAAAGGAGCTGAGTTTCAATGAGAGAAGTGGCCATTGCAGGTGTTGGCTTAGTTAAATTTGGCAGGTATGATGGCCAGAAGGGTCGGCCTTATAGAGAAATTTATGAGTTGGGTGCAGAAGCCATTACCAAAGCCTTAAAATATGCGGATATGGAGTGGAAGGAGATTCAGGTGGCCTATGGGGCTAGTATGTTTGGAGGGTTGGGGGTTCCGAATCAATGTACCTCTCGAATTGGGATGCCTGGAATTCCAATTACAACCTTAGAAGGAGCCTGTTCTTCTTCTCAGCAGGCCTTCAGACAGGCCTATTACGATGTAGCCAATGGATTGTACGACGTTGCCCTTGCCTTTGGCACGGAGAAGATTCCTCCTGGTTTGATAGCCGACACCCTTGCTCCTGTATGGATGCTGATGATGGGATTCAATCTCCCAGGGATGTATGCAATTGAGACAAGAAGATATATGGAAGAGAGTGGAGCAACAGAGGAGGATTTCGCCTGGGTTGCAGTGATGGAGCGGAAGAATGCCATAATGAATCCAAATGCCTTCTGGTATCAGGCCCCGGAGTTGACTATAGAGGAGGTTCTAAACTCACGAGAGGTTGCCACCCCTATCCGTTTTTTAATGGCCTGTGCTAATGCAGATGGAGCCTCGGCAGCCATTGTCTGTAGCAAAGAGAAGCTCAAGTCAAAATCGAGGATGGTAACCGTGGTCGCTTCTTCCCATGCCACAGCGAGTTATGGTTATGACAACCTTGGAATTAAAATTCGAGAAAAAGGGAATCCAACCTGTACTGAGCTTGCTTGTAAACAAGTTTGGGAGGCTTCAGGCTATGGTCCTGAAGACATGGATGTGATTCAGCTCTATGAAGCCATGGCACCCAGTTTCCTGTGGGATGCGGAACAATGTGGTTTTTGTAAACCAGGAGAGGCTGCAAAGTTGGTGAGAGAGGGTTACTTTGAAATCAATGGTAAAAAGCCAGCCAATACCGATGGAGGATTATTGGGTCGAGGGCATCCAACAGGGGCAACAGGATTAGCTCAAGTCATTGAACTTTTTTTACAATTGCGGGAAGAGGCTGGCCCAAGGCAGGTCCCAGGAGCCAAGATAGGATTCTGTCATTGTTCTGGGGGAGGCCCAAATGGGGTATGCCACATCTTGAAGAGATAGTTAAATCCCAGGGATAAGAAAGTGAGGTTTCTTCAATGCGAGAAGTGTTTATAGCTGGAGTTGGATTGACTAAATTTGGCAGGTATGATGGAAAGAAGGGACGTCCGAGAAAATTATATCCTGATCTGGGAGGAGAGGCAATCGCAAAGGCTTTAAAGTATGCTGATATGGAATGGAAAGAGGTGGAGGCTGCTTTTGGTGGAACCTACTATGGAGGGTTGGGAGGGACCCATCAGTGTGTGGCTAAGGTAGGATTAACAGGGATCCCGATAGCCAATGTCTTTTCAGGTCATAGCTCTGAAGCTGCTTTGAGATTAGCCTATACAAGGGTGGCCCTTGGAGTTCATGATATCGTTTTGGCGGTGGGGGCAGAGACCCTACCCTCTGGGTTATTGGACAATCAATCCATGCCGGTCTGGATGAGGATGATGGGGCTTGACGTTATCCCAGCAGAAACAGCCTGTCATGCAGTGAGGTATATGAAAGATTTTGGGGCTTCCCTTGAGGACTTCGCTCGAGTGACGGTGATGGAACGAAAGCATGCTGTTTTAAATCCGAATGCTATGTTTCAAAAAGAGGTGACTCAGGATGAGGTTCTCCAATCACGGATGATTGCCACTCCTTTAACCCTCTTAATGAACTGTGCAAATGCTGATGGAGCAGCAGCCATCATCGTTTGTTGCAGAAATAAATTGAGGTCACAAACCAAAGCGGTTACCATAGCCTCGATTATTCAAACGAGTGCAACCTATGGTACGGCATTTTCGGGTGGAAGTTTGAGTTTGAGCACAAAGCTAAAAAATCCTGACTCTGTTGAGCTCGCAGCCAAACAGACTTGGGAGACCTCGGGTTATGGTCCCGGAGAGATGGATGTAATCCAGATTTATGATCCCTTTTCCCCTTCCTTTCTCTGGAATGTGGAGAAGTGTGGTTTCTGTAAGCCAGGAGAAGCTCCTCGATTATTAAAGGAAGGGTATTTTGAAATAGGGGGTAAAATACCAGCAAATACAGATGGTGGGATCATGGGTCGAGGCCATCCCACAGGAGCCACAGGGATTGCCCAAGTGGCAGAGATATTTTTCCAGTTAAGAGAAGAGGCAGGGCCAAGACAGGTGAAAGGGGCAAAGATTGGTTTTGCCCAAGGGGGAGGAGCGGGTCCCCAGACAGTTATAACCGTCTTAAAAAGATAGCATTTATCGCAATCTAAGCTCGATTAAAGAACCAGGCTTCGTAAGGGATGGAGGTCAACAAGGATGGGAATCAATAAAATCTATAAGACGGTAGAGGAGGCCATTGCAGACATTCCTGATGGTGCAACGATTATGATCGGGGGATTTGGTCATGCCATTGATCGACCCCAGACCCTAATAAAAGCATTGGCAAATAAAGGGGTAAAGAACCTAACCATCATCTCTAACTCTGCAGGAGTAGCTGGTAAGTTAGGCATCGGCTCTGTCGGTGGCAAGCCATTCATCGATGAGGAGTTATTGGTAGAGAATGGTCAGGTGAAGAAGGTGATCTGTAGTGTACCTGCCTCATTAGTGATGTCTAAACCCAATGCCTTTGAGAAACTTTATCGAGAGGGAAAGATCGAGTTGGAGTGTATCCCTCAGGGAACATTGGTTGAGAGGATACGTGCTGGAGGGGCAGGCCTTGGTGGTTTCTATACTCCAACTGGAGTGGGGACCCTGATTGAAGAGGGGAAGGAGAAAAGAATCATCGAGGGCAGAGAGATGATCTTAGAGTTTGCCTTGAAAGCTGACTATGCCTTAATTAGGGCCTATAAAGCCGATACCATGGGGAATCTTATCTATCAAGGGATTATGAGGTCATTCAATGCAATCATGCCACAAGCAGCTAAAGTCGCTATTGTTGAGGTGGATGAGATCGTGGAAGCAGGGGAACTTGACCCAGAAGGAATTGTTACACCAGGGATCTTTATCGATCGCATCGTGAAGATACCGAGGGAGGAATCAAAATGAAAGAACGATTAAGTCGGGAAGTGATTGCCTTAAGAGCAGCCCGAGAATTTTTTGATGGTGCTGTTGTCAATTTGGGAGGAGGCATTCCAGCCTTGGCTGCAAACTTTGTCCCAGAAGGAAGGACAGTCATTTTTCATACCGAAAATGGAGCCTTAGGGTTTGGCCCTGTTCCCAGGAGTGAATCAGAGACGAAGCCCCATCTCATGGGCGCAAGTGGAATACCCTTTATGCCACAACCAGGAATGTGCTTCTTCCATCATGCGGATTCCTTTGCCATGATCAGGGGTGGCCATATTGATATCACAGTATTGGGGGCGCTACAAGTTTCTGAAAAAGGAGACCTTGCCAATTGGACATTTCCTAAGAGAATGGTGGGAAATATTGGAGGGGGGATGGACTTAGCCTTTGGATGCCCTCAGGTGATTGTCACGATGGAACATATTACCCCCTCAGGAGAGTTAAAAATTCTTAAGGAGTGCACTTATCCTTTGACCGCACCTCGCTGTGTATCCAAAATTGTGACAGACATCGCTTTCCTTATTGTTACTGAGGAGGGTCTTGTCTTAAAAGAGGTTGCGCCTGGCTGGACAGTGGATGAGGTGCAGGCCGTCACAGAGCCTAAGTTGATCATTGGTGATGATCTGAAGGAGATGGAACTATAGATAGGTTCTCAGAAAGGAGTACGGAGGTATGGCGGGCATTTTAAAAGGAAAGGTCGCCATTGTCACTGGAGCTGGATCAACCCCAGGGGTATCAGATCGTCCTCCCATCGGCAATGGAAGGGCCTCCGCTATCGTTTACGCAAGGGAAGGGGCATCGATCATGGCAGTAGACATCAATCCTGAAGCGGCAGAGGAGACCAGAAGGATGATTGAGAAAGAGGGTGGAATCTGTCTTCCCTTTCAAGGGGACATCTCTCTTTCAAGGGATTGTCTGGCCATGGTTGACCAATGTCTCAAGACCTTTGGTCGAATCGATATCTTACATAATAATGTTGGAATCGGATTACCTAAAAAAGGAGGGGCATTAGAGGTAGACGAGGAGAATTGGGATCGGGTCATGAATATCAATTTGAAAGCAATGTTTCTCTCCTGCCGTGCAGTCATTCCTCAAATGATAAAACAGGGAAGAGGTTCGATCTTGAATATATCATCCCTTGCTGCAATAAAACATTCTGTCCCTGAGCTGTTTGTCTACTCCATCTCCAAAGCTGGTGTGAATACCCTCACCCGTTGTCTGGCCTCTGAATTTGCAGATAAAGGGATAAGGGTCAATGGGATTATGATCGGATTGATCGATTCCCCCCTTATTTATAAGGAGATCCTTGAGTTATATGGGGGGGATTTGGAAAAGATGCGTAAAGATCGGAGCCAACGAGTTCCCATGAAGCGCATGGGTGAACCATGGGATATTGCCTATACCTCACTCTTTTTGGTTTCAGATCAAGCCAAATACATCACCGGTCAAATTTTAACCGTGGACGGAGGATTAAGTCTGAGGTGAAGAATAGACGATGAAGAGGAGAAAAAAGAATGAAGACGAGAATCACAGAACTCTTAGGGATTGAACACCCCATCATGCTTGCCGCTATGGCCTTTATCAGTTTACCCGACTTAGTTGCAGCCGTTTCAAATGCTGGGGGTTTAGGGATGCTCAATTCCGTGGCCTATACCCCTGACCAAATGAAGAACGTGATTCAACAGGTTCGGTCTCTAACGGATAGGCCTTTTGGAGTCAATGCCACCCTTTTATTACCCAATGCAAGAGAAAATATTGAAGTCGCTATTGAGCAAAGGGTCCCTGTTATCAATTTTGCATTGGGAAAAGGGGATTGGATCATCAAGAGGGTTCATGAATATGGAGGGAAGGTTTTAGCAACCATCGCCATAGAGAAGCATGCACTCCGAGCAGAGATGGATGGAGCAGATGCTCTTGTGGTTACAGGTCACGAGGCAGCTGCACATGGGGCAGATATTGGTACATTGGTATTAATCCCTCTGATTGCTAAAAAGACGAATTTACCCATCATTGCAGCTGGTGGTTTTTGTGATGGGAGGGGATTGGCTGCTGCCCTAACTTTGGGGGCAGATGGAATTTCGATGGGGACTCGGTTCATGTTGACCCAAGAATGCAGGATGCATGAAAAAGCAAAAGAATTTTCTTTGAAGGCAAGCGCGGAAGACACCCTCTGTTCTGAAAAGATCGACGGTCTGCCTGGAAGATGGCTTAACACTCCAGCAGCCGTTAAGATGGCAGAAGAAAGGCCTTCACTCCTTCAGGCATTCTCAAGTGCCCTTCAGATTAGACGAATGATGGAAGTTCCCTTTTTTAAGCTTCTTTTCAGTGGGTTTAAACAGCGAGGGGTTCAAGACCTGGCTCGACAAGCCCTTAGCATTAAAGGGATTAAACAGTTTATTGAGACAGGGGATCCGCAATCAGGGGTTTTACCCATTGGCCAGGTCATTGGTTTGATCAATGATTTACCTCCCTGCAAAGAAGTGATTGAACGGACCGTTTCAGAAGCACAGGAAGCAATGGAGTCGTTAAAGAAAAAATTTATGCCTTGAAAGCTTTATTTGGGCTCAATGAAAATTTTAAAGAGCACACCTTGCATCTCTCATTTCTTTTTAAATCATTGATCTGGAATTTCATATCATTGCCATTGAACCTCAGTAATTTTCCTGCCAGCGAGGGACTTTCTCCGATTAAGCATTTGATGGCCTCTAAGGATTGAAGGTTGGCAATGACTCCAGGAATAACACCCAATACCCCAAGTCTCCTGTTCTTCTGACCCCCTTTAGTAAAAAGACAGGCCAAACATGGAGTCTTTCCAGGAATGATAGTGGTCAACATCCCTCTAAGACGGGAAACTCCTCCATAGATGAAAGGGATCTGATAAGATACACAGGCTGAATTGACTAAAAGCCTTGTGTTTAAGTTATCCAGTCCATCGATCACCACCTGAGCTTGATCAATGATTCTCATTATATTCTTCTGGGTGATCCGATGAGGAATTGGAATGATTCTTATATAGGGATTCAGTTTGGATAGCTTTTGATGAGCAATGAATACTTTCTTTTTTCCAATATCTTCTTCACTGTAAAGTATCTGCCGATTCAAATCAGATCGTTGAACGACGTCGAAATCAACCATCGAAATTTGGCCAACCCCTGCAGCCGTTAAATAAAGGGCAGAACAGCACCCAAGACCACCCAGGCCAACGATGATCACATGAGAACTCTTTAGTCTTTTTTGGGCCTCTTTTCCAAATTCGGGAATGATCCATTGTCGATGATATCGGGCTTGTTCCGATGGGCTCAGCACCTTTTTCCTTAAAGATTCAACCATCCCAGCGCCAATTCATCTTAATAACGATCTCTTTTTTACCCCTTAATTTTGTATCAAGACCTTTGGATAACCCAATATAATTCTTCCCATTGACGGTGATATCATAATCAAAATCAACCTCCCTGGTCTTAGGGTTGATCGGTTCAAAGTCAACATTGGCCTTCTTATACCAATCTGATAATTCGACAAGTAATTCCCTTAAGGTCTCCCCTTTGATCTCTATCTCAATTACTCCCTTTTCCTTGGCCTCTGGCCAAGGAGCAAACATCCAGGGCATGACAATATAAGGCAATCCCTGTCGGGTTACTTCTGTTGAGGGATTGACCTTAATCCTCATTTCAACCAGACCAGGGATGATCACTGCTCTCATGAGTTCATATCACCCTACTTCTTTTCTTTCTCTTTCTTCTCCTTAAGGGCCCAAAAGATCTTCTCTGGTTTTGCAGGAAGATCCTTGATCCAGACCCCAGTCGCATCGTGGATAGCATTAATGATAGCAGGAGGTGCTGTACAGGTACTCCCTTCGCTTGCTTCTTTGGCTCCAAAAGGACCAAATGGATCGTTGGTGATCACGTGGATGACTCGAGTCATCGGGGCTTCATAGGCGCGCGGAAGCTTATAGTCAACCAGATTTGGGTTAAGGGTGAGTCCTTTATCCATCTTAAATTCACAATAAAGGGCAGCCCCGACCCCTGGATGATAAGATCCACCCACGACTTGGGTATCTACGGCTGGAGGATTGATGGGAAATCCACAGTCGTGAGCAATCACACTGTTATCTGTGCACCTGACCACCCCTGTCTCAAGATCGACTTCTACCTCCTGGGCATAAGCAGTAAAGCTATAGTTGGTTCCTACATCCCCTATTCCCTTCGTAAAATCTGCCAATCGATACCTCACGACCCCTCTACTGGACTGCCCCTTGCCAACAATGACCATACCGGGAGTGGTATAGCAGGCCATTCGGACAAGTCTCTCCCAAGGGATACTCATCTGGGGATTTGTTTTCACGAAAGCCCTCTTGTTCTTTATATCCACTTCCTGTGGTTTCACCCCAAATTCCTTTGCAGCCACCTCAAGGAGTTGCCGTTTGGCATCTTCCGCAGCATTTTTAGTCGCCTCTCCTGCAAGCACAGTAACTCGACTTCCATAGGTGCCTGGATCCACAGGCGAAAAGGCCGTATCTACTTTTCGAATATACACGTCTTTTAGATCGATCCCTAAGACCTCCGCCGTAATGGCACTCATCACCCTCTCTGCACCCTGCCCTACATCAGAGGCTCCGGTCAGGAGATTGACACTTCCGTCTTCACAAATTCTTACAATGGCAGCACAGGCATTATGACCACTCAATTTGGCTCCACTGAGATAGGTCCCCGCAGCAAAGCCTAAACCATAGGCCTTTTCCCCCTCCACCTTCTTCCGAATCCTCCTTTCCTTCCACTGGATCGCTTCAGCCGCTTTTTCGATACATTCCTGAACCCCACAGGTGGCAACGGTCAACTCATTGATGGTTTGGTAAACCTTTCCAGGCT
>JBBIRT010000066.1:0-14264 GCA_037441725.1 Deltaproteobacteria bacterium
TGAGCAGATCCCTTTAATATTAAAGCACAAATTTCGAAACATGATGAAATTACACCATGTTTAGCAATGGTAAAGGTTACCCATAAATTAAACGCCTGCATTTAAAAGTTTTGGAATGACACTCTCCATTCATTCTTGGAAGTTTTTCAGAGCTCTCTTATTAAAGCATTGACATTCTATTTAGAAAAGTAATAAGTTTGAACCTAATAGGAGGACCCATGTCTTCTGAACAAAGGTTTAGGGATCCAATGCATGATCAACCTAAGGTTACAATCGGAATCATGGATCAAGAGGCCGAAGTAGTTGGTTCTCTAAATGGAAATTTCATTGAAGACACTGCTGGGCCGATATCTGGTGGGTTTTGTGTAAATGCAGAGATGGGTAAGATTATATTTAAAGACCAATCCCACCGAGAGATCCTACAAAAACCAATATTAAGATTCATTGCCCAGAAGGGGTCAACCTTTACGCTTTGCCAGGTAAAGCTTGGGAAACATTTCCATTGGGAGACAGAGGAGGACCAGACCTTCCAAGGAGATCTTATTTTAAAAATAAATAAGGAGGGAAAGATTACCATTATCAATGAAATTCCAGTGGAAGACTATCTGAAGAGTGTGATCTCCTCAGAGATGAACCCTTCTTCCCCAATGGAATTTTTAAAGGCCCATACGATTTTGTCTCGTAGTTGGCTTCTATCTGTCTTCGATCGAAGACAGGGTTCAGAAAAAAGGCCAAAAGAGAATATTTCAAAGGGAGAAGAGATCATCCGGTGGTACGAGAGAGAAGATCATGATCTATTCGATGTCTGTGCAGGCGACCATTGTCAACGATATAGAGGGATCCTTAAGACAAGTCGCAAGGAGGTTGAAAAAGCAGTAAAAGAGACATATGGTCAGGTGCTCACCTATGAGGATGAAATCTGCGATGCCCGGTTTTCTAAGGTCTGTGGAGGAATCACCGAAGAATTTCATACCGCTTGGGATGATAAGAAGGTTCCTTATCTCACCAGTACTTCAGACGCTCCAACCTCCTATCCAAGAATTAGGACAGAGAAAGAGGCCGTGGCCTGGATCTTTTCTTCCCCTAAGGCCTATTGCAACATCAAGGATGAGGGTCTTCTTAAAAATATTTTACTCGATGTTGACCTTGAGACAAGAGATTTTTTCCGATGGAGGGTGGAATATTCCCGAGGTGAATTAGAAGAGATCATCAAGGAAAAGTCAGGGATTGACTTTGGCCGCCTTTTAAACATTCTACCCATACAACGAGGTCCCTCTGGACGCATTTCCAAGTTAAAAATCCTTGGTTCAAGTAAAAGCATGATGGTTGGAAAAGAGCTTGAAATCAGACGATGGCTCTCTCGTAGCCACCTCTATAGTAGTGCTTTTATTGTCACAATGGAAAAGGATCGATTTATCTTGAATGGGGCAGGCTGGGGGCATGGGGTGGGACTATGTCAGATGGGTGCCGCTTTTATGGCCCATTTGGGATTCTCCGCAGACGAAATCTTGAAGCATTACTTTCGAGGGATTGAAATTAAAAAGATTTACTAAGAAAATAGAGCCCTGAAACTTAGGATAAGGGATGACTCGATCAAAACAGGCAACAAGAAATCCATGGACCTGGGTCCCTTCCCTTTACCTTGCTGAAGGGATTCCATATTCCATGGCAATGTCAGTATCGGTAATCCTTTATAAGCGTCTTGGAATCTCAAACACTGAGATTGCCCTATACACCAGTTGGCTTTACCTCCCTTGGGTTATGAAACCCCTTTGGAGCCCCATCATCGAGTTGTACAGAACAAAACGTTTTTGGATCCTTCTCATGCAAATCATCATCAGTACATCACTGGCTTGTATCGCCCTTACCATCCCAACGGCAAGGTTCTTTCAGTTTACACTCGCCTTCTTCTGGTTGATGACCTTCAGTTCAGCAACGCATGACATCGCAGCAGACGGCTTTTATATGCTTGGCCTTAAAGAAGATCTTCAGGCAGCTTACATTGGGGTAAGGGCCACCTTTTATCGTATTGCCATGATTGCCACACAAGGGGGACTGGTGATCTTTGCAGGTTTTCTGGAGAAAGAAGGCTATCCCATCTCAACGGCCTGGTCGATCACTCTCTATTTAGGTGCTTGTGTTTTCAGTGCCCTGTTTCTCTATCACCTTTTTATTCTTCCCTTTCCTAAGCAAGATCATCCCATCCACCCGCAAAGAAGTATCCATCTCTTTAAGGACTTTTTTCATATCTTTGTACTCTTCTTCAGAAAAAAGGGGATTCTCTCCATCCTTGGATTTTTTCTCTTTTATAGATTTGCAGAGACCCAACTTGTCAAGATTATTGCTCCCTTCTTGCTCGACTTGCGTCAAAAGGGTGGATTAGAATTAAGTACTTCTGACGTAGGAATCATCTATGGGACAGTGGGGGTCGCTTCACTTTTATTAGGAGGGCTTCTTGGAGGGTATGCCATTTATCGAAAAGGACTCAAATTCTGGATCTGGACCATGGCCTGTGCAATTCATCTTCCTGATCTGGTCTATGTGTTCCTATCTCAAACCATACCTACGCACTTTCTCTTAATAAACATTTGTGTAGCCCTCGAGCAATTTGGTTATGGGTTTGGTTTTACCGCCTATTCGATGGTCATGATTATGTTCTCTGAGGGAGATTATAAAACGGTCCATTTTGCTATCTCAACTGGAATCATGGCCTTAGGGATGATGGTTCCTGCGATGTTCAGTGGCTGGTTACAGGAGCAATTGGGCTATCAAACTTATTTTCTTTGGGTCATGATTGCAACCATTCCGGGTTTTATCGCAACAGGGCTCGTTAAGATCGATCCCGAATTTGGAAAGAAAATGCCATAATTCATTCAAAGGAATTCTTTAATGGGTTTAAATTAAATGCGTATAAAAAAAAGACGCTTCAAGACTGCCTTCATCTTAGGGGCAGGGCTAGGAACTCGACTACGACCCTTAACAGACCAATGCCCTAAACCTTTGTTAGAAGTTGGTGGATCACCAATCATCACTTATGGGATGGATCATCTTCTGGGAATAGGGGTAGATCGATTTATTGTAAACACTCACCATCTATCAGAGGTTTATCGAGAAAGGTTTCCTGGAAATCAGTGGCGAGGTTTTCCGATCATCTTCCGCTATGAACCTACCCTCCTGGACACAGGAGGGGGACTTAAGAATATTGAGGATCTATTGGATGAGGATGAATCGATCCTTTGTTACAATGGGGATATCATCACCAATCTTTCATTACAGAGGCTAATTGATTTTCATGAAAGCCTTAGACCTGAGGTTACCCTTGCCCTTCGGAGTCATGGTCCTCTGATGAATGTGAATATGAACGAACAGGGCCACATCTGCGATCTTCGGCATACCCTTGGACATCCAGGGATAAGAACGTGTTGTTTTGCTGGCATCTATACCATAGAAATCTCTTTCCTTCGATTTCTCGAATATGGGAGGATTGAATCAATCATCTCTGCTTTTATCAGAAGAATAAAAGAAAAACCAGGGGCAATCCGTGGGATTATTCTTGATGATGGAGAATGGTATGACATTGGGTCTATCGAAGCCTATGAAGAGATGAAGGGTAAACAGCAATTTTTAAAAATGTTCTTTTTGGATCAAAGGTTTAAACATGGTCATTAAGCCATCTGGAGTCTTAAATCCAAAATATCGAGAGATGCTTATATTTTCACGAGAGACCTTAGGGCTTTCAGAGTCCGTTTCCATTAATCTGACTCCCCTGGGCAAGAGGGGATCGGATCGAACCTTTTTCCGATTAAAATGGAGTGAGGTGAATTCAGTTATCTTGATGCATTATGATCCTGTCCGTCTCGAGAATACCTATTACGCTGACATTTCAGAATTTCTTTATCACATCCATCTTCCAGTACCGAAACTGATCCGTCATGATCCCTTCCGCTTTTTCATTTTAATGGAAGATCTTGGGGATGTTGACCTCTATTCTCTCAGAGAATCCTCATGGGAAATCAGGAGAGATCTTTATCAAAATATATTGAGTTTGATCTTTCAGCTCCATTCTTTCCCCCTGAACCATTTTCGTTTAAGAGATTTGAAGCTGATGGAAGGTTTTGGGCCTGATCTTTATCGCTGGGAACAGAATTACTTCAAGGAACACTTTCTCATAGGAGTCTGTAAGATCAAGATGGAACCCCATTTCATCAGCGAGCTCGAAGCTGAGCTTTCAGCACTGACTCAACGCTTGAATGGTTTTCCAAATTCTCTCATCCATCGTGATTTACAATCTCAAAATGTGATGATTTATGAAGGAAGGCCCTACTTCATCGACTTCCAGGGGATGCGTATTGGAAATCCTTTGTATGATCTCGGTTCCCTCTTATGCGATCCATATACCTTTCTATCTGAAGAGGAACGAAATGAGCTCCTCTCCTTTAGTTTTAATCTATGGGGTGCCAAAAATAGAAGTTCAAACCGATCAAAGGGATGGAAAGTATTTTCAGGTTGGGATTCCTTTCAGGAGATGTTCTGGGTTGCCTCAGCCCAGCGACTCATGCAAGCATTAGGAGCCTATGGGTTTTTGGCTCTTAAAAAAGACCTAAAGACCTATTTGCATTATATCCCTTCAGGCTTAAACAATCTTTACTTCGCTACTTCCCAAATCTCTTCTCTTCCTCGGCTAAGGGAGCTTTGCCTATTATGCCAAGAAAAGATCTCTCAATATATCTTCTGAAAGTAATCCCTCAGGATCAACCGGTGATCAAAGGCCATTTCTTTAGGCAAGGAGGATTCTGTAAAAATTCCAATCCCCGAGGCATCATCTTTTGCCTGAGGCTTCCCCTCTGCCTTTGCGATATAAACCGTTGAAATGCTATGATGTCTTGGATCTCTATGAGGATCTGAATACGTATGGAATTGTCTGACCAATTTTACATCCAGGTTAGTCTCCTCTTTTGCTTCTCTAAGGGCTGCCTCTTCTAAGGATTCACCATAATCAACAAACCCTCCTGGAATGGCCCATCCGAAGGGAGGATTCTTTCGTTTGATTAACACAATCCCTTTCGATTCAATCTCGATAATGATATCTACGGTTGGGAAAGGATTCTGATAAACCTCCCACTCATTTTTACACTTGGGGCATTGAATGGTTTGACGGGTCATCTTTACTCCCCCTCCTTTAACCTTAAAAGATATTTTCTCAACATATCCAGGGCAATGATCGAAGCCCTCTCCCTAAGGGTCCAGGATTCTCCTCCTAAGGGATATTCCAGGCTTTCTTCTCCATTTGAAGTGGAAAGGGAATAGTAGGTCTCCATTCTAAGCTCACCCTCTCCGGATGTTTCGATCGCTTTTCCGAAAAGGGCAAGTCCCAGGTCGGTTTGAAAATCACGTCGAGCCTTTTGGGCAAGAAATTCTGTGAATCTCTTTGAATTGGCGATGAAAGACTTAAATGCTTCCTCCGTGAGATTTGAATAATGCCTCTGTGAGATTTCTGTTGGAAGGATCTCAGCTTGGATAAAACAAGGACTTCCAGTACTGATCAATTTTTGAGAGACTGTTCCTCCAGTGAAGGTTTCAATGAGAGAGAGGGTTAAGTTCAACTTCTCTAATTCCTTGACGATATTTCCTTGAAGGGTTTCATGATCCACACCGTAGATTAAGGGTCCGAGACGGGTTCTGATTTCCTGTTCCATCTTTCTGATGAGAATGGAGGCTTCCTCTGGATCATTCGCTTTTGCTGTGATTCTGATCTTGATATCACCCATGGAGGCAAGGGTTCCGATGACAGGATTCTTACTGTTCTTCATCAAGTCTTTAATCTGTTGGCCAACTGAACTCTCCCCTATGCCACACACTCTTAACACCCTATACTGAATCACCTCATGTTTGATCTTAAATCGGTCCCTCAGATAGGGAATGACCGTATGATCCAATAAATATTCCATTTCTAACGGAACTCCTGGGATGGAAATAACTGCTCCGTTCAAGGTCTCTACAATAAATCCTGGGGCTGTCCCCTTTGGGTTCTCAATAGGGATCGCATCCTTAGGAATATAGGCCTGTTTACGATTACTTTCTACCATCTTAAATCCTCTCTTCTTAAAGAGAGCTTCGATCTGATCCATGAGATGGGGCTGAAAAACGAGAGGACGGTCAAAAACCTCTGCCACCGCTTCTCGGGTGAGATCATCTTCAGTAGGACCAATCCCACCGGTGGTAATGACGATCTGGGATCGATTGATCGCCTCATGAAGGGTTTCTTTTATTTTCTGAAGATCATCTCCAACCGTAATGGTTCGTTGAAGATCAATCCCATTTTCAGCAAAGCGCTTTGCAATAAAGGAAGAGTTTGTATCCATGATCTGACCGAGAAGAAGTTCTGATCCAATGGCAATGATTTCAGCGTTCATGAGATGGATGGGAAGATGCCCTTAATGAGATCTAAAATTCCAGCACAGAAATGATTAATTTATCCTTTATCTTCTTATCTTGATATATGATAAAATCTTATCAGTGACTTGAAGGATAACATTATTATTTTTTTATTGTCAATGAGAAGTAAAATTGTTTATTCTAATGCATTCTATAAATTTTTTATGTCAATAAGTCAAAGGGAAAAGTTTTTTATAGATATTCTACCTTTGGCTGGAAGTAAGAGAGGTAGGATTATTAATTAAGGAGGAAAAATGAGAAGAAAAGAATTTGAAATTAAAGACCGTCGGCCCCTGGAAGAGGTTCTTCATAAAGCCCAAATAGGTTATCTGGCTTTTAATGGGACTGATGGATGGCCGCGGATAACTCCTTTAAATTTTATTTATGGTGAAGGTCGGATATATTGGCATGGAGCCATTGCAGGTGAACGGTTCAATTGTTTGACAGAAGATCCGCGAGCAGTTTTTACCGCAATAGATATTCCCCTATTCATTCCTTCTTATTTTACTTCGACAGAAAATGCCACTTCGGCCACCTTTGCCTTTAAATCAGTAGCTGTCCGCGGCCGGGTTAATTCCCTCAATGATCCAGAGGAGAAATGCTTGGTACTCAATAGATTGATGTTAAAATATCAGCCAGAGGGCAGTTATCGAAAAATAATACCGAATGATCCACTTTATGCCCAAATACTTTTGGCTACTGGTGTTTATGCTTTGCGGGTGGAAGAGATGGTTGGTAAGTTTAAATTTGCTCAAAATAAATCCAAAGAGGATAGGGAGAGGATTATTCATCAGTTGAGAGAAAGAGGAGGTCCAACAGATTTAATGGTAGCTGAGGAGATAGAAAAAACTTTTTAAAACCCTTGGCGCCCCTGGCGTGACTCGAACACGCGGCACACGGATTAGGAATCCGTTGCTCTATCCACCTGAGCTACAGGGGCAACGGAACTAACTATACAACCTCTTTAGATTTTCGTCAATAAAAGATTTGCCCGTCATTCTTAAAACTCCCTTTTCTTCTTCGCAACTTAAAATTAAGACATATGAACAATCTTTTGGCTGAGATCTCGATCCTGATGGGTTATTGTTCCATCATAAGTGAGAATCTCTTTCTCCTTCAAAACTCTGAAGGTTTCTCTGTGGAATCCAGTGCCATATATCTTGAAAAATATGGTCCCATTTTACGGAATTATATCATTTCGTTACACTCCAGAATAGGGCTAATTTTTTTATGGATGATGCGTCATAAATTTCGTGACTTATGAAGATGTGACCCTAAAGCTCAATACAGGTAAAAATTCATGGAGCGATGGAGGCAAGAGAAAAAGTTGATCTTGATTGTACTCTTTAAATGGCATCGGTCTGCTCCTTTCTTTTTAGAACCTCTATATATTAATAGGCGCAAACTTCATGCCAACATTTTGGGACAGCCTCCCGTCCCCTTTTTCCTTGCTAGGACGATAAGTTGCTGGCTTAAAATCAGTTGGTCACCATTTCAGGTTTCTGGGGGCTGGTAGTGCAACAGGACTCCTGAATCTTCTAATCGCTTTTGTAGCTCATCAATTGGGATTTCACTTACTGGACATTTCTTTCTAATGGCCATCGAGGCAGCTAACCCTGCAGCTTGTCCGGTCAGGGCTGCGGGAGGAATGACCCTTGTAGCTTCCCATGCATCTCCAGAGGCTGAGATGATGCGACCCGAAGCCAAAACATTTTCTATGTCTTTTGAAACTAATGTTCTAAAGGGAATCTCATAGACAATCCCGGGTTTCAGCCAATGACCTGTACAGCCAATTGAATCATCGAAATGTTTGAGTGAATCTGATTCTTTTAATAGATATAGACCTTTGATTCGTCTCGTTCTTCGAAATTGGGCCATTCCTGGGAGGGCAAGCAGACTTCCCTTTTCCTTCTGGATCTTCTCTATTTCTTCCTTTAAAATCTTTCTCCCATTCAGAATAAATCGCGTAACATCTTTGCCACTGGTTCCTTTGTATTCCTTCTCACCGAGGGTATAGGAACCATCCTGACGAAAGCTTCCTCGCCACTCTAAAGAGATCCCCTCTTTGATATCTCCAGTTTCGACAGCCTTCTGCATCTTCTGTAAATCGGTCTTGTAAAACCAATAAGCCAGATAATTTTTTTCCTCAACGCATCTGGCCCCTGCCCTGAAAAATAGGTCTGAATCCCCTGAGGCATCAACCCAGACATTGGCTTTGAATGCCATTCGGCCTGATTTATTTTCAATTATGATCGCTTCACAGCGGTTTTTTTTCATTATCGGCTTGCAAAAGATTGTATCGAATAGGAGGTCCACCCCTTCAGAGATCATTAATTCATCAAGGGCATAGATGAACTCGGGTGGGGAGAAAATGGTCATATAACGTTTCTTCGCCTCACTCCCCTTCCCTTCCCTCCACTGGGGATCCAGGTCATTGTATCCATATTTGATAGAGAGATGAAGTAACTCCTCTGCAATCCCTCCGGTCACCTTCCTTCCATGACCATCACATAAAGGCAAGTAAATGGCAATGAATCCAAGGGTGGCCAATCCCCCTAACATGATGCTTTTTTCAATGAGCAGAACCTTACATCCATTTCGACGGGCTGATAGTGCTGCACTTACTCCGGCGATCCCCCCTCCTACAACAATGACATCATACGTCTTTGCGATAGGAACTTTATTAGACTCATTTAAAAAATTCATAACTCACTAACCCCCTCTTTTTAAAAAGTGAAGTATAGGAAATATTTTCTGATCAACTATTGATAGGTTCCATATTCCTTAGCTGCTTCGATCATAGCCCGTAGATTATCCGGATTCCCTTCATTTATTGCCGCTCCTCCTGCAAGGATATAACCTCCTCCTGGAGCGCAAGTTTCAATGAGTTTTCGGCACCATTCTTTCACCTCTTTCCGTGTGCCAGTACAAAGGATAGAGGTTGGAAGATTTCCTGCAATACAGGCATTCTTGCCTACTATCTCCTTCGCCCTGCCCATATTGACAACCTCAAAATACCAGATCGTCGTACCCCGGGGCACATCCTTGATGATATCAAGACGAGGCTCGTAGTCTCCCTCCGCAAAGAGCATGGGCACCAACCCTTCTTCAATCAGGCCTAACATGACTTTCTTTAGTGAGGACCAGTAAAAGGTTTCAAACTGTTTATTGGACATGAATCCTCCTGGCCCCTTATGGAGGGTAAATATGACAACAGGGCTCTCCGAAAGGTTGGCTGCATTTACGGTTCTATCGATGATAATTGGGGTCACCCGTTCCATGGCTTCTTGAAGCCTTTCCGGTCGTTTATACATATCGAGCATAATACCCTTCGTTCCCCTCAAACTGTCGCCTAAAAAGTCGAAGGGTGCCCGGCTCCTTCCCCCTACAAGTGAAGGAACTCCTATTTCTCTGGCTATTTTATTTACCTCACTAACGACGGTGAGCCACTTTGACCCTTCCTCTGCAGCCTCGAGAAGGGCTAAGATAGAGGCTTTTACTTCAGGATCAGCAAACTGAGAGATATAGGTAGTAGGGATATATTCGAGGAGGGGGATCTTGGTCAACTTCCGAAAACCCCTAAAGGCTCCTATCGTCCGTGGTAACCATTTTCGGATCAGATAATCGAGGGGGTCTTTAATGAGTTCATCATATTCTTCTGGAAACATGTATTCCCCCTCGACAAATTGATAGGTTGTGGCATGATCTGGAAGGCCATGCCCTGGCCACTGTAACAATTTGTAATCTAAAAGGTCAAGCACCTTCCCTGGATGAACAAAGGCTGGTCCAGCAAATGTATCCAATTCGAAATCCTGGAGAAATCTTAGCCATGCCCTTCGAAGTTCATCATAATGGTACATCACTGTCTTGAAACTACTCCCAGCATAGGTGGCAGGGAAAAACCCTGAAGGAAGCATGACCGGGACGCGGTCAGGCTCCTGAAGCTTGATGACCTTAATGAATCTGTTTACCCGTTCCCTATAGGCTTGTTCTGCCTCAGGGCTGACAAAGGTGACGTTAGATGGGGAAAGCCAATGTCTGAAACGCTCCTCCCGTTTTTCTTCAGGAGAAAGATCCTTCCATTCTTTTTCTATTTTCATGAAACTCCTCTGATCATTGTTTGCTTAACCATGCGTTTTCTGGAATAAATACTGTGCTTCCTGACCATTCTGTATACCCGGTATCATGAACAGTGGGTCGAGTGATGTAGAGCTCATAGACATAGTAAAGAGGAATCACCATGGTGTCTTGGGCAATCAATCTGGTTAAGGGTTGACCTTTTTCAGCAGAGGGTTCGGGTGAACGATTCGATGCCTCGATTAATTCGATCAGCCCTTCGGTTCTCTTGAGGCTGGGGAACTGTTTATAGGCGGGCAAGAAGTAGATGGAGAAGGTTGAATTAAAATTTGCAAGGGCGCGAGTATGCTGAGCCATAAAACCATTCGACCAACCCTTGAATCGGTAGTTCATATATCCACCCATGTCAGGGAATTCGAGTTCAACCTGAATTCCTATATTTTCGAGGTTTCGCTGTACCGCTACAATGGCATCCTTATCCACCATGGCCGGCATCACAATGATCTTTGTCTTAAATCCATTTGGGTAGCCTGCCTCTGCCAGAAGCTGTTTTGCCTTTTGAGGATTATAGAGTGTTCCCTGAAAATTCGGGATATAGGTTGGCATATTGTCAGGCTGGAATTGATAAGCCGGTTTCCAAATTCCAAACCCTCTTGCCTTAACAATCCCCTCGCGGTCAATGGCATAGGAGACGGCTTCTCTCACCTTTCGATTGGATAAGGGAGAATCAGGATTGGCACTATCAGGGATTAAAGAGACAGGACCGATAGGCATACTGAGGACTTGAAATCCCCTGGCCTTCATCATTGCGGCCTGCTCTCCTGATGTGACAGAAAGGACGTCAACCCTATTCTCTGGATCTGTCGTCAGCATTGCAGCCTGCTGGGTCATTGGATCCCTGATGAAAAGAAAATGTATCCCATCTAAATAGGGTTTCCCTTTTACCCAGTAGTTCTCGTTCTTCTTATACTCAAGAATGTTTCCTCGCTGAAATCTGACGAACTTGAATGGACCTGTGCCCACTGGATTCCATCTGGCCCACTCAATGCCATTCTTATTGAATGCAGTCGGAGAGATAATCCCAAAAGAACGTCCTGCGGCTCTGCTTAAAAAATCATTTTGATAATTTTTAAAGTGAATTTTGATCGTATCATCACCCACGGCCTCCACTGACTCCCAGCCAGCAGCAATCTTTGCTTCAATGGCCTTCTGGTAACACCAACGAACGGCTTCTGCATTGAAGTCTGTTCCATCGTGGAATTTGATTCCCTTCCTGAGATTGAAGGTAAGGGTCTTGTTATTCATATCAAGTTTATAGTCCGTTGCTAAATGGGGGTAAACCTTACCTGAAACATCCTCCCGAAGAAGGGTCTCAATGGCTGGACCCATGAGTTTCGTATCAATCGTATTGTTCTCCCAGGGGACGCCAATCGGTGCAGCCCCTTCTGCCATATCCACAATTTTCATAATCCCACCGTATTGGGGGGAGGCGGCTTTAACCTCGGCATTCAAAAACCATAACAGGATAAGAACAGTCTGAATCAGAACAACCCATTGTCCTATCAATCCCTTAGCCTTTCTCATGATTGAAGCCTCCTTTCTTTTTAAATGTGACTGGAAATTCTCTAAAGATTTCTCAGTGTGTGCCAAATAATATTGCCCCTTGTGCCAACAAAACATTTTGCAATTCTGTAACATCTTGTTCAAGTTGTCGTGGGGTTATTCCCTTTTTGACACAAACCCCTGCAGCTACACCTGCTGCCTGGCCAGTAATCATTGTCTCGGGCAGAAATCTAAGATAACAATCCCTTTCAGTGGAAACCATTTTTCCAGCGATCAGCAGGTTTTCAACCTTCTGGGGCACCAACATTCGGTAAGGAAGATCGTATGAGCCCCCACCCTTTATTGGTTGCCATCCAGGAACGAGCATCAAGGTATCAATGGTGGCGATATGGTGGCTTCCCATGGCCATAACACTCTTCCCGATTACATCCTTGAATTTCTTTGCTTCGATGACATCCTGCATGGTAAGCTTATAGTCTCCCATGATACGTCTTGTCTCTCTAATCCTTAAGCAGGTGGTAATCCTTGTAAGATAGGCATTCTCAAAGCCTGGGATATATTTTCTGGCGGCCTTGGCTGCTATCACAACCTGTCTTCTTGCTTCCACCTCGCCAGCCGTGAGTTCTCTGATGTTTGTGGCATCGCACTGATAGACTTGAGAAGAGTGTTGGAATATGGCTTGAATCTTTCCACCTTGCCTCGGTGTGAAAAAGAAGCCTAAATCTCCAAAAGGATGATAGTCGCCATTGGCCACTGCTTCCTCAGTGAGCTTGCGACAGAAGATAAACCCCAACGATACCAGATCCATGATGTCCTTCGCCTTCTTCAGTTTCTCAATGAGCCTCTTATTCGCTTCTTCATTTTGCCATCCTAAAGCCAACTCTTCAGGTTTTTCATTGACATATCTGATGAATTTATTCCAGTCCACTCCATCCATGGTGAAGCTGATCGAGGGAGGTTCAATCTCATATTCATCCTTTGAAATTTGTTCATAAGGGGCTCCAGCCCTCACCGCGATATCTCCCTCTCCACTGCACTCGATGACCACTTTCCCTAAGATGGCCATTCTCCCCGAGGTATTCTCAACAATCACCCCTCTCACAGTATTCCCTTCCTTTAAAACATCTACGACTAAAGAATGTAAAAGAAGGTGGACCTTATTCTCCGTCATCATTTCAAATATCATAAGACCCCACCAGTCAGGATCAACGAAGGCATATGTTTGTGAATTCCTCTCACCTGGAGGAGGATAGGGCAGAGCATGTCCTTCTTTTTCCAGTCTGTGATGTGTCTCCTCGATAATTCCTGCAAGGCATTTTTCTCCATGGTCATTCCATAGGTGACAGTAAGCAAAACCAGGGGGGCCAGATACATTCATCTGTCCTCCCAGAACCCCAAACCGTTCAATTAAGATGGTGTTTGCCCCGGTTCTTGCCGAAGCAACGGCAGCTGATACCCCAGATGTCCCACCCCCCACCACAATAACATCAAATTCGCCATAGATCTCCATCATTTTCTCCTTTATCCTATGAAAAAACTGTTGATTGACTTTTTGTGTACCATCCCATTTCTGATCATTCTTCTATTTCAACACCAATAAGAGTGTGGATCAAGGTAGTGTCTCCAAAATTTGCTTAACTCTTGATGGTCTTTATTTGAATGGACATTAATCTGTGGCCATACTCACCTGAGGAATCTATGAGATTGTAAGAGTAAATGCCCTCATCTTGCCGAGATGAAAATTTATATCACGCCTTGCTAACTACGCCTTTTGATAACCTCTACGACCCCTTCATCCCCATTTACGATCACATGGTCTCCTGTTTCGATGACTTCTGTTGGATCCTGATCAAAATCGGTAACGGTTGGAACTTTCATGTTCATCGCTGCAAACACGGTGAGATTATTTCCTTTTCGGTAAAGGAAGGCACAGGGATGTGTCCCGAATTCCCTTGTTCTTCCATACCCAACAAAACCACCCGATCCTCTCGGCTCAGTGAAGACCAATACTTTCCCTTTAAAGGGAACTTCGAATAGGGGGTGATTCCTTTCAATGGTAAAACCCCCCTTAACATTTACATTTCCCCAACCCATTAAGGGTTTTTTGGATACCAAAGCCGCCGCCGCTGCCTGTGCCCCGAGAACGTGGCGTGCCTTGTGACTGATCGGTGTGGTGGGGAGGGGGATGG
>JBBIRT010000066.1:14274-17489 GCA_037441725.1 Deltaproteobacteria bacterium
AAAGCCTCCCCCTCTGCCTTTCCCCCAATAACCTTCCTTCCCTTCAGAATGATCCTTTTGGTCTGTTCTGGCATGCCTTTTTACCTCCATTCTCCTCGCCATTTTCCAGTGATGGCCGCATCAATACAATCCTCTGTTGTTCCATATCGCACCTGAAGCTTTTTGGGATAAACAATTCCAGTAATATAATAATCCTGCTTAGCAGCATCGGTTGCCATCACAGAAGCTTGGGGCATTTCACCCATCAATAGTCCTGGACAGCTGCCGGATAGGAGGGTACCTCCAGCTTTGTGAATAATCTCCTTTAGGCCCATCAGTTCAGCCGCTTTGAATGTGATCGGATTAGTCATGATCCATAAAGGTCTTTTACACTTCTTCCCATCAAGCAAACGTGCTGCCTTGTGAACCTCATCGATATTGTAATGGGGACATCCTAAATAGACAAAGTCGATATCATCACTCGATCCATAGTTCATCATTTCATAAACCTTTCTTAGGTCATCCCGAGTGATGACAATCTTTCTTTTAGGTTTTCTTCCTTTAAAAGCCGCCTCTAAGGTTGGGGCCTCTGGAGTAACCCCAGGGATATGGTACATGTATACTTGGCCTCCGGTAGCTAAGGCCGAATTCATTTTCACGAACTGGCTGGTGGTCGGCTTTCCAATTCCCATCAGGACAGGGACTTCAAGACCACAGGCCTCTCCAACAGCCCAACCAAATAGATCATAATCCATGTCTGTTCTAAGCTTTGCTTCGCATTCGACCCATAGGGTGGCCACCCTATTCTCATCTAAGTGTAAATCATAGGCTGGAACCTTTCCCAGGTAAGCGGTCTGGAAGCATCCATCAAAGTTGCTTCTTGCACCCAAAACCGAATTCACCCACGGGATGGCCGAACTTTCTACCCATGCGCAATGTTGACCGACGGTGGGCCAATAGGAGGCAACAAGATAGCTATCACATGAGAAGGTAGGAATCATTCCCATTTTGATCCAAGATTTGAATGGTTCCATGCATTTTCGATGATACTCTGGATCACTATTAGGAAGGGTACCACAATGTTCCCACCCATCAAAGATAAAACCAGGAGCAGTGGCCTTGTTGGCAAAGGTAGGGACTTTAAACTTCTCTCCCCGATTCGCCAACTCCTCTATCTCTTCAGGAGTAATAACATAATCATGCACCCAATGGGTGCCTGGATGTAAATCCACGGTTCCATCCAAATCGATCAGCCTTTCTGCACCAGCAGCCTCCCCATAGGCCACTAAGAACTCCATACATTTTTGCGCAACCCTCCCCTTTCCTCCATCTAAAATCTTCTTTTCTTCATCGGTTAAATACATCTTTCATCCTCCAATCCAATTTTTTTAAACCAAAAAGCGCCTTAACTGCCCATTCATACTCGAATACAAGCGACTTGGTGACCCCCGCCCACGTCTCGTAGCTGTGGCACCACCTGACTGCAATCCGGAATTACTATTGGACAGCGTGGATGGAAGTGACATCCAGGAGGTGGATTCAGTGGACTCGGCACATCCCCTTGCAAAATGATTCGCTCCCTTTTTTCTTCAAGATGAGGATCTGGTAAGGGAACAGCCGACAACAAGGCTTTCGAATATGGGTGAAGGGTATTTTCATACAGCTCCTGGGATTCGGCTATTTCCACGATGCGACCCAAATACATCACCGCAACTCGTGTGCTGATGTATTGCACGGTTAAGAGATCATGGGAGATAAACATATAGGTCAACCCCTTTTTTTTCTCCTGAAGTTCTTGCAGAAGGTTAATGATCTGAGCCTGGATGGAGACATCCAAAGCAGAAATGGGTTCATCGCAAATGATTAGGGAGGGATCACAAGCTAATGCCCGAGCAATAGCGATCCGTTGGCGCTGACCTCCACTGAATTCATGAGGGAAACGGTCCATCATACTCGGATCCAGACCTACCATTCGGAAAAGCTCTTCTAATTTTTCTTCATATTCCTTGTTATGGCTGACTAAGCGATGAACCCTCAAGGGTTCTCCGATGATACTGCCAGCACTCATCCGTGGATTCAGGGAACCATAGGGGTCCTGAAAGACGACTGCAATTTTACGTCGAATGGACATTAATCTCTTCTCTGAAAACTGGGAAATATCCTCTCCTTCAAACAGGATTTGACCACTCGTCGGCCGATACAAACGCTGGGTACAGCGTCCGATCGTCGTCTTCCCACAACCACTTTCTCCCACCAGACCCAATGTTTCTCCTCTCCTTATTTTAAGGCTTACATTATCCACTGCCTTGACATCTGCAATCTTGCGACGGAGAAGCCCTCGAGTAACCGGAAAATACATCCTTAATTCTTTAATATCGAGAATGACATCATCCTGAGGTCCCTTTGTTCGGGTCTCCTGGGAGGTCTTTATCGTTTCGGTGACTTCGATGGATTTTTTGCTTGGATGAATTAATCCCTTAGGCTTTACCGATCGAGTATCGACAGGGCAAGCCACATAGTGTTTCCCCTCCACATACCTCAGATCACTCCAGGGTTCTTTGGAGCAATTACTATTTCGATACCCACAACGGGGTAAAAAAGGACAGGTAAGAGGCATATTGATCAGATGAGGAGGAGCCCCCTCAATCGGAACTAACTTCTTTCCCAATTTCGGGACACATTGGAGTAAGCCAATGGTGTAAGGGTGGAGTGGATTATCCCATATCTCCTTCACCGTCCCAGATTCAACAATCCGACCCGCATACATCACATTGATCCGTTGAGCATAGCGGGCCACAATCCCAAGATTATGCGTCACCAAAACCATAGCCGTTTGGAAACGAACGACGATATCTTTCATCAGCTCTAACAACTGGGCCTGAATCGTGGCATCCAGTGCCGTAGTTGGCTCATCTGCAATGATTAACTTGGGATTACAGGCCACAGCCATAGCCACCATCACCCTTTGGCGCATCCCTCCACTAAATTGATGTGGGTAGTCATCCACCCGACGTTCAGCATCAGGGATACCAACCAGCTTTAACAATTCTATGCCTCGGGCCCTTGCTGATGAACTATCCATGTCTAAATGCAATTGCATGATCTCGGTGAGTTGTTTTGAAATGGTCATAGCAGGATTGAGGGAGGTCATGGGTTCTTGAAAGATCATGGAAATCTTGCCTCCCCGAATCGAGCGCATCTCCTGTCCATCCGCTTTTAACTGAAGGAGGTCTTGG
>JBBIRT010000066.1:17533-17757 GCA_037441725.1 Deltaproteobacteria bacterium
AAATTGAAGTATTGACAATTGTCTTACCGATTTACCGCACCCGCTCTCTCCAACCAGGCCGATGATCTCCCCTTCATTGATATCATATGAAACTCCATCGACAGCCTTTACAAGACCACGCTCGGTCATGAAATGTGTTTTCAGGTTTTCAACTTTTAAAAGAAGAGCCACTCCCTAAATCCCTCCCCCTTCTGAATCATTCTCTCTTTCATCCTGTAGACTGG
>JBBIRT010000067.1:0-17668 GCA_037441725.1 Deltaproteobacteria bacterium
TCTGCTTTATAAAATTTTCGGAGATATTCCTGCCTGATTCTAATAGGGTTCCCCATTTCAGTAATGCATTGAAAAAATTTTATTGACAATTTTTTGTATTTGTGATAATTATTGTCATAATTAAATTTTGGGTGGGAAAAAAATACCAAGTAACCTTAAAGAGGAGGGATTCGGGATGAAAAAAATATTCATTTATTTCCTGAGCATATCCTTTTTACTAATGGTGAATGGTTTTCATAAAACAATAGCAAATGCCAACGAGTTAGAGCATCCCATTGGTGAGATGATCTCAAGAGGGGAAGTGAAATTTGAATCCAGAGAAAATATTTGGAAGGACGTAGAACCCTCCCATTTCCCGATTTTTCAGGGAGTTAAGATTAAAACTGAAAAGGGATCATCGATTATCACGTTAAATAATAATAGTCAGATTCATTTGGGTCCTCATACTTTAGTCTCTTTCAATCAAGAGGATAGAATTCATCTCCTTCAAGGAAACATCAATTTCAGATTTCCATCAACCTCTCGTCTCAGTTTCAAGGTTGGTCCTCTTTCCATTATCCAATCCTCATCTCTTCAGGCTTCAAAAAAACCCATAGGTATTCCCTCAAAGGGTGAAGAAACCATTGGGTCGATCTCCTTTCACCCAAATGGTTCAGTCACAATCACAAGCCTTCAGGGAACCCTCTCCGTGATAAACCAAGACCATATGGTCCTCACTTCACTTAACTCAAAGGATTCCATCACCCTTCCATCTACCCAATTAAAAGACTCTACAAAAATGATGGCCCAAGCAGGGGAGACAAAAGAGGAGACTAGGGTGGAAACCCCTAAAGATTATACTTGGTATTATGTAGCCGGTGGGGCAGTGGCCGCAGCAGCGATAGGGGTTGGGGTTTGGTTGGGAACAAGGGGAGATGGTGACCATGATTGGGTTCCCATTTGTCGATAACGAATTGATCTAAAAATTAATAAGGACCCAGCAGCCCAACAATCATTTGCTGGGTTTTTTTTTAAGGGGTGAGATGTTTTTAAAGAGACCGAATCTCTTTATCCTTTCCTTCCTTGTTATGATAGCCTTCCTTTTTTCCTGTACTTCGAAGTCTCGAGTTAAAAGAGAATCAACTCCAACCCATATCGCCACTCAAGAGATGACCTCTCCTAAACAGGTGAGGGCCATGAATGAAAAAATTCTCATGAGTGCCCTTACGTTAAAAAGAGAGCCTTATCAAGACTATAAGATTGGCCCTGATGATCTCATTGAAATCTCTGTTTTTGAAGAAGAGAAATTAAATAAAACAGTGAGGGTCAGCTCTCAAGGGAATATCACCCTTCCCTTACTTGGAATATTGAGGGTAAAAGGGCTTACGGCAAATGAGTTGGAGAAAGAGATCAGAGAGCTTCTGGCTGAAAAATATCTTCAGAATCCCAATGTTACGGTGTTCATCAAAGAGTACAGAAGCCAAAGGATCTCTGTCATTGGAGCCGTTGAGAAGCCTGGTATCTTTGATATCACAGGCCAGAAGACCGTTCTGGATATGCTAGCCATGGCAGGAGGGCTTAAAGATGAGGCAGGACAGTTGCTCTTTTTAATTAGGCCCCCAGGTCAGGAGGATGAGGTCACCCAGAAAGATAGAAACCAGGATCATTTGATTCCAAAAACTTTTGTCATAGACCTTGAAGCCCTTTTGGTCAAAGGGGACATGTCCCTCAATCTTCCCCTAATCCATGGGGATGTCCTCAATATACCTATCTCTGGGAAGATCTTTGTGGGGGGGGAAGTGAATAAACCAGGAGGGTTTCCTCTCCAGGGAAAAAGAATCACAATCAGTCAAGCCATTGCCTTGGCAGAGGGGTTGAAACAGAGGGCCAATGGTGCTGATACGAAGATCTTTCGGTATTCAGATGGGGAGGATAGCAAGGAAATCCTCACGGTCAATCTTTATGCTGTTCAGAAGGGAAAAGCCATTGATCCATACTTGCGAGAGAATGATATTGTAATCGTCCCCCAAAGTGGGGTGAAATCCTTCTTATTTGAGCTGAGGGATACCGTCAAAGGGTTGTTAGGTTTTGGATTCTCATTGGGCTCATTATAAGGATGAGGAAAAAGATATGAATTATTCAAAACAGATTCCTTCAGAAGGGTTTTATCAGCTTCCCCCACCTCCTGCATATCCCTATGGATCCTCTCAAGAAGAAAAGGAGATTCATCTCAGGGATTACTGGAGGGTGATTCAGAAGAGACGGTGGACTGTGCTTGCCTTTTTCTTGATCGTTGTCATCACAACGGCCATAGCCACTTTTACGATGCGACCCATCTACCGGGGGACCACCACGATACAGATCAATAAGGAAAATCCTCAGATCGTCGATTTTAAAGAGATCTTTGCTGTCAATACCATGGATATTGACTACTATCAAACCCAATACAAGATCCTCGAAAGTCGAAGCCTCGCTAGGCGGGTGATTCAATCCTTAAACCTTTCGGATCACCCTGAGTTTCAGCCTGCCCCAGAGACCCCTTTTCAGAAATGGAAATCTAATGCCCTCAGTTCCATTTCCAATCTATTTACAGCCTTCCCAAAAGGGTCATCGGATGAACCGAGCCCTGCTCATGAAGGGAAGGAGACTCTTCTGATCAACCAGTTTCTCTCAAAATTGAAAATTGAACCCATTCGTAATTCTCGTCTCGTTAAGATTCATTTCGATACCCATTACCCCGATCTCTCCTGCAGAGTTGCCAATACGCTTGCCGCCTCTTACATCCAGCAGAATCTGGAGGCCCGTTACATCACGACCGAGCAGGCAAAAGAGTGGTTGACTAAGCAGTTGGAGGATCTGAAGGCCAAAGTGGAAAGGGCAGATGAAGCCTTGCAGGCCTTTGGTTCTAAGCATGATATTGTTTCGCTCGATGAAAAAGAGAACGTGACCATGCAGCGACTCACTGAATTGAATGAAGCCCTGACCAAGGCAGAATCTGATCGGATCGCCAAGGAGGCCCTCTACAAACAGACGAAGGATCGGAATTCCGACTCCCTTCCCTCCATCCTCGAGAACAAGCTGATCATGGATCTCAAGCAGGCCTACATCCAGCTGGAAGCTCAATATATGAAGCTCTCTGAGACCTTCAAACCTGAGTATCCTGAGATGATTCGCCTCAAGAGTCAGATGGAGACGATTCAGAAGCGTCTTGAGAGTGAGATCAATAAGATCATCAATGGGATTAAAAACGATTATGAATCGAGTTTGAGAAAGGAAAACCTGCTCCGACAGGCCTTCCAGCAACAGAAGGCCAGGGTGATGGAGATGAAGGAGAAGGCCATTCAATATAACATCCTGAAACGGGAAGCGGATACCAATAAAGAACTTTATCGGGGTCTTCTCCAACGGATGAAAGAGGCAGGTGTCTCTGCTGGAATCACGGCCAGTAATATTCAAGTGGTTGATCAGGCTGAACTCCCCACCAAACCCTATCGGCCTAATAAGCAGATGAACCTCCTCCTGGCAGTCGTGGTTGGGCTCTTCCTTGGAGTGGGGTTGGCCTTTTTCTTTGAATATCTTGATAACACCATCAAGACCACAGAGGATATTGAACAGGTCATTCGCCTACCCTCTTTTGGGATGATTCCTGAGATTTCTCATGAAAGGCGGATGAGAATGGAGAAGGGGGCTTCCTATCCGGTGGAGCTCATCACCCATGGCCATCCCAAATCGATGCTCTCTGAGGCCTATCGGAATATCCGTACTTCGGTGCTTCTCTCCTTTTCGGAGAGACCTCCCAAAAGGATTGCGATCACCAGTCCCAACCCTGCTGAGGGAAAGACTACCACAGCCATCAATACAGCCATTGCCCTTTCTCAGACCGGTGCCTTGGTGCTTCTCGTTGATACCGATATGAGAAGGCCAAGGATTCATAGGATCTTTGATGGAGAGAATGGTTTGGGGGTTTCAAATTTCTTATCAGGAAATACGGAATTGGAATCCATTATCAAAAAGACGGAGATTCCAAATCTCTATTATATCCCTGCTGGCCCCATTCCTCCCAATCCTTCAGAGCTGATTGGATCCAATCTTTTTAAGGGGATGATGGATTCTCTGGGACAACGCTTCGATCACATTGTCTTGGACTCCCCACCTGTACTCGGATTTGCAGATTCCATCATCCTTTCCAGTTGTGTAGATGGAATTATCCTTGTTGTCCTGGGTGGGAAAACCCCAAGGGAGACGCTTCAACGGGCCAAGGAGGCCCTTCTTCAAGTGAATGCAAAGATTCTTGGTGTTGTGATCAATCGGGTAAGCCTCCACCGAAGTGACCATGGGTATTATTATCGTTACCATTATTATTATGGAAAAGATGGAGAGAAGAAAAAGATTCCATATACCTCAGCGGAGAAATCTGCTTCGACATGAAGCGTATTATCTTTTTAATCATCATTATCCTTTCTCTGGTCATGAGCTATTGTATCCTTTCCATATGGAGAGGGGTTTCTTTATACTCTACCCACCTCTCAGAGGAGAATCTCCTCAAGGCCCATCGGATCAATCCGTCCAATCCTGATCCATTCTATCGATTGGCCCTTTTTTATTATTGGGATATCCAGAGTCTCGATTTGAAAAAGTCGGCAAATTATCTCATGGAAGCCCTTCGTCGAAATCCCCTTGAACAGGAATATTGGATTCACCTCACAAGGATCTTTCAAAGGATGGGTGAGAGGAAGGCCTCTGAGCAATGTTTGGAGACAGCCATCGAGGTCTTTCCTTCAGGATATCGGGGAAGGTGGACTGCAGCAAACCTTTTCCTTCAGCAAGGAGAATTGGAGAAAGCCCTCATCCATTTTAATTACATCCTCACCCATTACCCCAATCAGAGCCATTTGGTTTATGAGGTGTTAAAAAAATTAATAAGTAATTCTGATTTCATCCTTGAGAGGGTCGTCCCGAGAGATCCTCTTTCTTTCAGGCAATACCTCTCTTTTCTTTATGAGGCGGGTGATGATGATGCAGCCCAAAAGGCATGGAAGAAGAAGGATTCCTTTGGTTATCAACCCGATCGAAAAGGGACCTTACAGCATATCGAATTCCTCATTTCCCGAGGGGACCTTCACGAGGCCTTTAGGATCTGGAAGGCCAGGCTTCAAGAAGAGGGATTGGCGAAAGGCTCAGAGGAAGAGCTGATCACTAATGGTGGATTTGAAGAGGAGAAGATTCTGGGTGGGGGATTTGATTGGAGAATTGAAAAAGTCCCTGGAGTGGAGATTTCTTTCGATTCCACTGTTGCCTTTGAGGGAAAAAGATCCCTCCGAATCATCTTTAACGGAAAAGAGAATGTCGATTTTAGACATGTTTACCAATTCGTTTCCTTGAGACCATCCACCGAGTATCTGCTTAAGGGTACTGTGAAGACCAAAGAGGTGACCACGAAGAGCGGCTTAAAGATAGAGCTCTTAGGGATAGGAGGAGCCTTTTATCATTCCTCCGAGACGATGATAGGAGACCATGATTGGAAGGAATTTGTCATCCCATTTAAAACCCCTCCTCAATCAAAAGGGGGATTGGTGAGGGTCAGAAGGGAGAGGACTGAAAAATTTGATCGTTTTATCTCTGGGACGGCTTGGATTGATGGTCTCTCTCTAAGAGAAGTAAGTCCTGTTAGAAGGGCACCATCGTTCATGCAAAGGAATGGCCCACTCGGGGCTTTAAACTCCTTGAAAAGATTATTTTATAACGATGAAGGATTATTATAAGATTTTAGGTGTCGATGAAGAGGCTTCTGAGGAGGAGATTCGAGCTCGTTGGATCCAATTGATGAAGCATCACCACCCTGACCTCCACAGGAAGCCTTTCGATGATGAAGAGATAAAAGAGATTAACGAAGCTTATGAGGTGTTGAGGGATCATTCGAAACGGCTGGATTACGATCTTGAAAGAACCCTCAAGAGATCATTTTTAAAAAAGGTTTATGATCGAACAGGGAAGAGAAATCTTTTTTTCAAGATATGGATTCCTATCAGCCTATTTTTATTTTTCATCGTTACGGGATGGGTCGTTATCAAATGGGTCTATCATCCCAAAATTTTGCAATCAGAAGCTCCTTATGAGATTGAAAAGATCTTAGAAAAAAAGAGCCCCATACCGACCCCAGGGGAGAAAAAAGCTTCAGAGATGGGAGTGGAAATAAAGGTTCCCGATGAAACTCCTCCTTTAATTTCCCCTCCTTCAACCCCGATGGAATTAAAACCCCTTCCTCCATTCCCTTTAGTGACGGGAGAAAAGAAAAGGCCCATCCCAAAAGATGAACTTATACCTAAACAGGTTGAGAAGAGGGAAGCTTCTTTAAGGGTAGAGATTCCAAAAGAAGTTTCTAAAGGGGTTTACGAGGAGGTTCCAAAGGGGGTCCTTCACGAGGGAATAAGGGAGGCCTCCAATGAGTTACCGAAAGGGGTTACTCATGAAATACCCAAAGAAATCACTGATGAAACCCCGAGGGAAGCTTCTTTAGAGCTCCAGAAGGAGGTTCAAAGAGAGCATCCCCAAGAGGATCAAAAAGAGACGATTAAAGAGATTCCCAGGGAGATAAGGAAGGCCGTTTCCCTTCCTCTTTCCCTTCTGGCCAAAGAGGAAGAGGTAAAACGATTCTATGTTGATTATCTTGATCGATATGAGCAGAAGGATATCCAGGGATTTATGAATCTATTTTCTCAAAAGGCCGTTCAGAACCAGAAGGAGGGATATGATGAGATTAGGAAGATCTATAAAAATTTTTTTGATCAAAGTCAAAAGCTTCGCTATCGAATGGAAGAGGTAAAAATCGAGATCTATCAGAATCGAGTAGAAGTAAAAGCTCGATATCAGGTGGATCAGACCCTAAAGAGAGGGGAGGTTGAAAAGATCTGGAAGGGGAATATTCACTGGGTTTTAGCAAAAGAGGATGGGAGATTAAAAATCGTTGCTCTCAACTATCAACATGAGAAAGCCCCTTAAAGGGAGAAAGAGGAGGGAAGCAGAATGAGAAAAACGGTTTTAATAATTTTAATCATTCTTTTTATGGTCATTGGAAAACAAATCGTCTCCCCTGCTATCGGCCAAAGCCTTTTTGTCTCTTCGACCTCGATCCGACCCCTTCTGGCGACCGAGGAGGAGATAAACCGATTCTTTGAACAATACATTGAAAGATACGTGATGAAGGATGTAGAGGGATTCCTCAAGCTCTTCTCATCGAAGGCTATTCAGAATCAGGTGAAAGGGCTTCCGGCCATTAGGGAGATTTATCGAAATTTTTTTGATCAAAGCGAAAAACTCCGATATCAAATGAAGGACAGGGCGGTGGAAATTTATGAAAACGCCGTGGAAGTAAAAGGCCATTATGAAATTGAGCAGGTCATCAAGAAAAGTGGGGAGACCAAGAATTGGAAAGGCCAGGGGCGATGGGTCTTGATTCGAGAGGGAGAGGGTCTCAAGATCCTCACCTTCGATTATCAGAATGAAAAACTCCATTAGGGAGGTCCAGAGGATGGAGATGATTGATATCCATACCCATATCCTTCCGAAATTGGACGATGGAGCTAAGGATATGGATGAATCCATCCAAATGTGTCGAATGGGTTATCAGGATGGAATACGGACCTTTATTGTTACTCCTCATATTCTTCCCGGGATCTATGAGAATGATCGTTCTTCTATCCTTTCAAAACTTCAAGAATTGAATTCAAAGTTAGATTCGGAATTCCGTACTCTACACCCTCGCCTCTCTATCCTTCCAGGAGCAGATGTCCACTTCTCTCCTGATATACTTCACCTTTGCCAAAGAGGGGAGATTTTAACCTTTAATGATCAAGGCCGTTTTTTAATGATCGAATTTCCTTTTCAGGGGATCCCCTTTCAGGCTGAAGAGGTCCTTTTCAAATTGGTAACCAGAGGAATTATTCCTATCATTAGTCATCCTGAGCGAAATTTGGAAATCAGGCAGAGGCCAAAAAGATATTATGAGATGATCAGAATGGGCTGTTTGGGTCAGGTGACAGCCATGAGTTTGACTGGAGGATTTGGACCCGGGGTCAGGCGGATGGCTGAATTTTTACTTTCAAAGAGATTGATTCATCTCCTTGCCTCAGATGCCCATTCCCTGGATGGAAGACCTCCTATCCTCTCTTTAGGAGTGAGAGCGGCTGAAAAGATCATTGGCAGAGAAGAGGCACAAAAGATGGTGACAGAAAATCCTTGGAGTCTCTTAGAGGGAAGAAGACCTGAGGTGCCAGAGCCCATTTCTCCTTGACTGAAATTAAAATCATCTTTCTCGGATAGATCGATGATTCATCATTTCATCAAATTGATTCTAATCGTTCTGTTGATCTTAACTCCTATCGCATTTGGTTCTGTTGAACTGTGGGCCTTCTCTTTGATGGAACTGGGAATCTTATTGATCTTACTCCTATGGGCCTTCCAATCCTTAAGGTCCCGGGCCTCTGCATTGACCTCCCAACTCCATTTTTCCATAGAGATTGTTCTTCTCTCACTTTTTCTTCTCCTTGTTCTCTTCCAGATGATCCCCCTTCCCTTGAAGGTCCTCCAGTTCCTCTCCCCTAAGGCCTATGCCCTGCAACAGAGGGTAAACCTGGTTCCTTTGAGCTTGAACGATTCAGGATTTCTCACCTTTTTACCCTCCCCCTCCTCCCTCTCTTTAGTTCCCTTTGCTACTCAGATTGAATTCTTCAAATGGTTAACCCTCTCGGGTTTATTCTTTTTTCTTTTATATTGGAGAGTTTCAGATCAGAAGGCCTTTCATTCCTTCCTTCCTGTTATGATGTTCGTTGGGTTTGGAGAATCCCTCTATGGGATATTTGAGTTTTTCAGCGGCCACAAATATATCCTCCACCTCCCCTTAGAAGATATCGTTGGTTCTGTCACGGGTACATTTATTAACCGTAATGCCTTTGCAGGATATCTGCTTATGGTTATCCCCTTGAGTGTTGGCTTTCTGATTTCTCGAAAGGCCGATCAGGAAGGCTCTTGGATGGAGTGGCGTCATCATCTGGCGAGCCTTGATGGAAAGTCCTTTCTCATCGGATTCAGTATCATTGTGATGATTCTCGGTTTGTTCTTTTCCGGCTCCAGGATGGGAATCATAAGCCTCCTTGTCTCCTTTACCCTGATCATTTTTCTTTTCAGAAATCCCTCTCGGGAGAAAAGGTTTTCCAAATCCTCTATCTTAATCCTGGGTCTGGCCATTCTATGGGCGAGCTGGATCGGTCTGGATGCCGTAATCAGTCGATTTTTCACCTTTACTGAAGATTTGAAGATGAGGGGGGAAATCTGGAAGGATACATTCCAGGTGGCGAAGGATTTTCCTGTCTTCGGGTCAGGATTGGGAACCTTTGCACAGGTCTTTCCCCTCTACCGATCCTTTCCTATTCGGTGGCTTGTGACCCACTCAGAGAATGATTTCCTTCAACTTTTATCAGAGGTTGGTCTTTTAGGCATGGGTTTTCTATTCACCCTTTTCTTTTTTCTTCTTCTCAAAGCCATCTCTGGAATTCGGACCCTTTCCAACCAAGAACCGGGGAGACCTATGGCCTTGGGAGGTTTGGTAGGAATTTTGGCATTAATGTTTCACAGCCTGGTGGAACGAAATATCCAGGTGCCTGCCAATGCCTTCCTTTACACCTTATTGTGGGCGATTGTTCTAAGAAATGGATTGTCAAAGAAATCCCCAAGGATTTCTTTAAGAGGTCTCTAAGGGTTAGGATTGAAATATGGATTTTTCAAACCTGAAATGGTATGTGATCCAAACCAAACCCAAGTGTGAACGCCGCGTGGAGACCCACTTATTCCATCAGGAGATAGAGACCTTTCTTCCCATGTTTAAAAGCTTCAATAGCCTTAATGGGGACGCCATTCAAGGGGTAAAGCCACTCTTTCCGAACTATCTTTTTGCAAAACTTGACCTTGATGTTCATTATTATAAGGTGAAATGGACAAGGGGGGTTGTTAAAATTGTGGGCATAGGCAATGGCCCCATTCCTCTTTCTGAGAATGTGATTCAAGCAATCAAAGAACGTGTAGGAGAGGATAATCTTGTCAAACTGGATGACGGTTTAGAGGAGGGGAGTTTGGTTCAATTTGTTTCAGGGCCTTTTAAAGAGCTGGTCGGGGTATTTAACCGTAAGATCTCAGATGGGAAAAGAGTGAGGATCCTTATGAGTCTGATTGGGGTAGACGTATTCATCCAGGTTCCAAGATGGCAAATTAAGAAAGTGGCCTAAGGGTTTTTTCTGTTTATGGATTTAATGATCAGGCATTCAAAAAGGAGTCTTTGTCACTGAGGAGATGAGAGTTCTATACATTTTTATCACATCGGGATATATTGCCTGTATCTTTTTGTTGGCCGATTCTTCGATGGTTTACAGTTTATCCCCCTTCAATCCTCATAGCCTTCTTCACCTTCCCCTTTATGGGATATTGACAATCTTACTCTTTCTCTCTTTTGTTCCAGCGGCATTAAGGTTCGGTCAATCTGAAAAACCAACAACTTTTCCACCTAACCATTTCATTCTTCGGTTATTGGGAGCCATGTTAATCTCCTTTGCCATTGCGGTTGCTGATGAGATTCACCAGGCCTCCCTTCCTGGTCGTGAGGCCTCTGTCATAGATGTGTTCTTGGATATGTTAGGGACTCTATTGATCATTCTTCTTATCGTGTTATATTATAAAAGAAGATCAAAAATAATAACTTAACCTTATCCGGTGAATATGACTGAGGTATTTGCCATTATCCTTGCAGGAGGGTCAGGAACCCGTTTCTGGCCTCTAAGTAGGGAAGCGACCCCAAAGCAGATGTTGCAGATTGTGGGTGAAGATAGCCTTCTGAGGCAGACCATTAGAAGAATAGAAGGGATGGTCCCACCAGAAAATATCTGGATTGTCACCACAGAAGATCAGGCCCAGAGCCTAAGACTCCATATCGACCCATTAGGTCCTATAGCGAAAAAGATCAGGTTCATCAACGAACCGGTTGGAAGGAATACAGCACCAGCCATTGGCCTGGCAGCCGTCTACCTCCATCCCATTTCCCCACAATCGGTGATGGTAGTATTGCCTTCAGATCACGCCATTTCTAATAAAGAAGATTTTTTAAAGAATTTACACCTGGCCCTTCAAGGGGCAGTTGAAGGATATCTTGTCACTTTTGGCATTCCACCCAGTCGGCCAGAGACCGGTTATGGGTATCTCAAAGTGGATCAAGCATCAGGAAAGAAATCGGATGGACTTTTCAAGGTTGAAGGATTTTACGAAAAGCCTGATCTTGAAACGGCCAAAAGGTATTTATCAGAAGGGAACTATTTCTGGAACTCTGGCATGTTCGTCTTTAAAACCTCCAAAATCCTTTCCGAGATAGAAACCTACCTTCCTTCTCTTTCTCAGACGTTAAAAGAGATTGGATTCCTCATCTCCAATTCAGAACAACGCCATCGATCTGACTTCCCTCCATCCACAACCAACCCCTCAAAGATTCTTGATCTCTATAAGAGATTGGAACCGATTTCCATTGACTATGGCATAATGGAACGGAGCCATGACCTCTTGATGGTTCCTGCTACCTTTAAGTGGTCTGATCTTGGGAGTTGGTCTGCCTTGGATGAAATCCTTGAGAAGGATCGATCTGGAAACATTCACAAGGGAAATGTGCTTGATGTTGGAAGTCAAAATTCGACTGTTTTTGCAGGGGAGAGGTTAATTGCAACCATTGGACTCAAAGATATGGTGGTCGTGGATACACCTGATGCCACCCTGGTGACTCCCAAAGAGAGGGTTCAAGAGGTGAGAAAGATTGTAGAAAGGCTAAGGCAGGATGGTCGAGAGGAGCATCTCATTCATAGAACAGTAGAAAGACCATGGGGAAGTTATACTGTTTTAGAGAGAGGGGAGAGATATAAAATCAAAAGGGTCGTGCTGAAGCCAAAGGCAAGGTTGAGTCTTCAACTTCACCGAAGGAGGAGTGAACATTGGATTGTTGTGTCAGGAGTGGCCAAAGTGACCCAGGAAGATAAGACCTATCTCGTCCATACCAATGAAAGCACTTATATTCCTATCCATACAAAGCATCGTCTGGAGAATCCGGAAGATCTTCCTCTCCAAGTGATTGAGGTCCAAAACGGAGATTACCTTGAAGAGGACGATATTGAACGATTTGCTGATGATTATGGTCGCTAAAGGATTCAAGATAGAGAACCCGTTGCTTCTAATAGACTAAATCCCCAGATAGAACCACTCTGCTCGGTAAAATAGAAAATAAATTCAGCTAATCAAATCGATTCCTGCCTTGCGATTTTCTACTTAAAAATGATATACATAAAATGCCAAAAAGGATCATTTTAAGATTGGATTTAATAAGCCTCCTTTCCACAGGATCCTTCGGATTTTAAAAACCAAAATGAGATCAAAAAGAGTGGTCATTACCGGAATGGGTGTCTTTTGTTCAATTGGTAGGAACATTGAGGAGTTTAGTGCTTCTTTAAAGGAAGGAAAAACCGGCATCTGTCAGATTAGTCTGTTTAATACCTCAAAATATCCTTGCAACATCGGAGCAGAGATTAGGAATTATCGACCAGAGGATTACTTTCAGAGAAAGGAGTTAAAACGACTCTCCAGGACCGATCAATTGGCACTCATTGCTTCAGAAGAGGCAGTCAAATCCTCGCAGATCCATTCTTACCCCTCCCATGAGGTAGGGATTTTACTTGGTGCAGGGGCGGGAGGAATGCTTGAAGCTGAGACCTATCACCAGGAAGTGCTTCTTCATGGAAGATCAAGATCCTCCCTGATTTTGCCTTTTCTCCCGAGCTACACGAACGATCGTATTGCTGAAAAGTATGGATTTTCAGGGCCCAAACTGACAATCACGACTGCCTGCAGTTCTTCTGCCACAGCCATTGGCTATGGAGCAGACCTTATCCGAAGCGGAAGATGCAAGGCTGTTCTCTGTGGAGGAAGTGAGGCTTTATGCGAACTCACTTTCGGGGGGTTCAATTCTTTAAAGGCCATGGACCCCTCTCCATGTAAACCTTTTGATCGCCAGAGAGCAGGACTATCCTTGGGTGAAGGAGCAGGGATCCTAATCCTTGAAGATTTTGATGGGGCTATAAAAAGAGAGGTAAGAATTTATGCTGAATTTTTAGGATATGGAATCGGAGGAGAGGCTTTTCATATCACTGCTCCAGATCCTACAGGAATGAGAGAGGCCCAAGTGATGGGATGGGCTTTAAGAGAGAGTGGGATTGATCCCTCGGAGGTCGATTATATCAATGCCCATGGGACAGGCACTCCCCTCAACGATAAGATTGAAACCCTTTCCATAAAGAAACTTTTTGGAAAAGAAGCCTATTCCATACCCATCAGCTCTATCAAATCAATGGTGGGGCATTGTTTGGGTGCAGCAGGAGCCATTGAAGCGGTGGCCTCCCTTATTTCTATTAGGGATCAGTTCGTTCCCCCTACAGTGAATTATCAGCAAGGGGATGAGGAGTGTGATCTCGATTATGTGCCTGGGACTTCTCGGAAGAGAAAGGTGGAGATTGTCCTCTCCAACTCCTTTGCCTTTGGAGGAAACTGCACTACTCTGGTCTTTGGTAAGTTTAATAGGGATATCCCATCTGGGTCATTTAGCGTCGAGTGATGGAAGACAAGGATCCAGGAGTCGCTTAGATTCAGTTTTATTTATTAGGAGGAGAAAGGAGTTTGAGGATGGGTGGAGAGATGATTCAATATGGTGGAAATGGAAAACTTATTGTCCCAGACCAACTGGTCATTCCTTATATTGAGGGAGATGGGGTGGGACCTGATATCTGGAAAGCTTCGGTCAGAGTATTTGATGCTGCGGTGGAAAGATGCTTTGGAGCTCAAAGAAAAATCCATTGGCTTGAGGTCTATGCTGGGGAGAAAGGATTTCAATTGAAAAGGGAATGGGCTCCAGAGGAGACGATCGAGGCCATTCGGGAATATAAGGTGGGAATCAAAGGGCCATTGACTACCCCCGTGGGTGGGGGGATAAGGAGCATCAACGTATTGCTCCGACAGAGACTGGATCTTTATGCCTGCATTCGACCAGTAAAATATATTTCAGGAACACCGAGTCCATTGAAACACCCTGAAAAGGTTGATATGGTTGTCTTTCGAGAGAATACAGAAGATGTCTACGCAGGGATTGAATGGAAAGAAGGGTCCATAGAAGCCTTAAGAATCAAAGAGTTCCTCGAGAAGGAATTGGGAAAGAAAATCAGAGAGGATTCTGGAATAGGAATAAAACCGATCAGTCGTTTTGGAACAAAGCGATTGGTTCGGAGGGCCATTCAATATGCGCTCACCCATGGACGAAAGAGTGTCACCTTGGTTCATAAAGGGAATATTATGAAGTTCACCGAGGGAGCATTCTGCGACTGGGGTTATGAGGTGGCAAGGGAGGAGTTTGGAGAGAAGGTGATCTTTGAGAAAGATTGGGCTCCTCAGAAAAAAAGGGACCTCCCTGAAGGGAAGATCATTTTAAAAGATCGGATCGCAGATGCCATGTTTCAACAAATCCTTTTAAGGCCTGAGGACTATGATGTGCTTGCCATGCCTAACCTTAATGGAGATTATATGTCTGATGCCTTAGCTGCACAGATTGGAGGTCTTGGCATGGCTCCAGGAGCAAATATCGGGGATCAAGCCGCTGTCTTTGAGGCGACTCATGGGACAGCCCCTAAATATGCCAATCAGGATGTGATTAATCCAGGATCTCTCATCCTCTCTGGGGCAATGATGTTCGATTATTTAGGCTGGAGTGAAGTCGCCCAGAGGATTAAGAAGGCATTGGAAGAGACGATCTCAAGAAAGATCGTCACCTATGATCTTGCCCGACAGATGAGAGGGGCCAGAGAGGTAAGATGTTCTGAGTTTGCTACCGCCCTGATCGAGAGGCTTTGACAATCCTATGGCCATTCCATTAAGATGGTAATGAGACGGTGGCTCAGTTAAAAAGAAAGAAATCTCCACCTAAAATTGACATCTATAAGGCCTGGTGCAAGGCCTGTGGGATATGTGTCGCCTTCTGTCCAACAGGCACCTTAGCCAAAGATGAGGCAGGCTATCCTTTGGTGGCGGACCTTGAAAGATGTATTCAATGTGGATGGTGTGAACTTCGCTGCCCCGACTTTGCCATTACGGTAGGAGCGGAGGAACAAGGGAAAAAGAGGGTTGAGATAGAAAGTGAAGAGACTACATCCCAACAAGAGGAAGAGGTCTCCCCTGAAAGAATTGTTACTCCAAGGCAATGAGGCCGTGGTGGAAGGAGCCCTCCAGGCAGGTTGTCGGTTTTTTGCAGGCTACCCCATTTCCCCAGCTACAGAGATTTCTGAAATCTTTTCTGTGAGACTTCCCCAGGTGGATGGGACCTTTATCCAGATGGAGGATGAGATTGCAAGCTTAGGGGCGGTGATAGGGGCTTCTCTCGCAGGGGTGAAGGCCATGACAGCAACCAGTGGCCCTGGATTCTCATTGATGCAGGAGAATCTGGGCTTTGCCATGATCACTGAAACTCCCTGTGTCATTGTCAATGTCATGCGAGGAGGACCCAGTACAGGACTTCCTACCTTTCCCTCCCAAGGGGATGTCATGCAGTCGAGATGGGGGACCCATGGCGATCACCCTGCTATTGTCCTTTCTGCCTCAACGGTAAGGGAATGTTATGATCAGACCATTCAGGCGTTTAACCTCTCTGAAAAATTTCGGACTCCTGTCATCCTTCTCATCGACGAGGTCATTGCCCATATGCGAGAAAAGGTCAACCTCACGGATGGAGAAGGGGTGGAGATCTTTAATCGAATCAAACCCAATGTTCCTCCAGAATGGTATATTCCCTATGAAGAGACTCCCAGTGGGATTCCAGCCATGGCAAACTTTGGAGAAGGATACCGGTATCATGTCACGGGTCTGATCCATGATATTCGAGGGTTTCCTACTTCAAGGCCTGAGGAGATCGGTCCTTTCATTACCCGACTTCATCGTAAGATCAGTCAACATTTTTCAGAGATTCAAAAAGTTCAATTCTTTCAAACAGAGGATGCAGAGATAACCCTCATTGCCTATGGTTGTGTGGCCCGATCCGCTCAGAGGGCGGTGGTCGAAGCCAGGAAGAAGGGGATCAGGGCAGGCCTACTCAAGTTGATCACACTCTGGCCCTTTGCCAGATTCGCTGTAGAGAGAGTGATTCAGGGATCAAAAATCTTATTGGTTTTAGAGATGAATATGGGCCAGATCTCCCGGGAGGTAAAGCGGGTCAATCGAGGAATTGCAAGAGTTCTTACATTGAATAAGGTGGATGGGACCATCATTACTCCAGAAGAGATATTGAATCATATGATAAAGGGAATCGAATGTCAGAGGTGACCAGGCTTATCCATAAATATCTTAGACATGATAAAAGGTTTCCTCATGTCTGGTGCCCCGGTTGTGGGATCGGAATTTTATTAGGAGCCCTCATCCGAGCCATTGATCGAACAGGTTTTGAGAAGGATGAGATTGTCTTAATCTCAGGGATAGGATGTTCAGGGAGGCTTCCAGTCTATGTAGACTTTAATACCCTCCATACGACTCATGGACGGGCCCTCACCTTTGCGACGGGAGTGAAACTGGCAAAACCTGATCTTAAGGTCATGGTCATCATGGGAGATGGTGATGCCGTGGCCATAGGCGGGAATCATTTCCTCCATGCAGCTCGAAGAAACATGGATGTCACCTCCATCATCCTAAACAATAATATCTATGGCATGACCGGGGGACAGTCTTCCCCCACCACTCCATATGGGATGAGATCTTCGACCACTGTTTATTCCAATATTGAACAGGCCTTTAACATCTCAGAGTTAGCCATTACTGCAGGAGCGGTCTTCGTTGGGAGGGGGACCGTCTATCATACCAAACTATTGGATCAGCTCATCGAGAAGGCGATTTTAAAAAAGGGCTTTTCAGTGGTGGAGGTCATTGCCCATTGCCATACTCAGTATGGAAGACAGAACCGCTTGGGATCAGCAGTGGAGATGATGCAGTGGCAGAGAGACCATGCAATCCCTGTGGAAGAGGTTACCACCCTTAGCCCTGAGGCACTCAAGGATAAAATTGTCATTGGAGTACTCATGGACCGGGAACTCCCAGTCTATCATGAGGAATATGATAAAATTAGAGAGCAAGCCAGAATGAGCAGAAGGGATGGGAAGGATCAGCCATCATAGATGATCCACCTCAAGCATAGATTTATTGTTCATGACCCGTTTAGATAAAAGGATTAGAAATGGGTTTTCGATATGAAATTCGTTTAAGTGGGTCGGGAGGGCAAGGAATCATCCTGATGGGAATTATTTTAGCCGAGGCCCTTGGAATCTATGGCGGACGATTCGTAGCCCAGACCCAGAGTTATGGACCAGAAGCTCGAGGAGGATCGAGTCGATCAGATGTAGTCGTCAGTGATGAGGAGATTGATTATCCCAAAGCCATGAGGTTAGATCTTCTTTTAGCGATGAATCAAAAATCTTGCGACGAGTTCTATCCTGAGCTCAAGCCAGAAGGATTGCTCATTGTAGATTCAACTTTTGTCACCCAGGTTCCAACTCCAAAGGCTTTTCAAATTCCATTGACTCACATTGCC
>JBBIRT010000068.1:0-3637 GCA_037441725.1 Deltaproteobacteria bacterium
CTATAAAATTTTCTCCGACATCCCTGCCTAATTCCCCGAATGAGTGGGGCATTACTATAAAACTTCGTTTCTTATTGACTTTTCAACATGATTCAGTCAATATTGTTTTGAAGATATCGTTTGGAGGATGGAATGATCCCAAGATATGCCCGACCGGAGATGGCAAAGATATGGACGGATCAGAGAAAGTTTGAGACTTGGCTCCAAATTGAGCTTTTAGTTTGTGAGGCCCTTTCCCAAAGGGGTGAGATTCCAGCAGAAGATTTCAGAAAGATTAAAGAAAAGGCCACGTTTGATATCCATCGTATCGAGGAGATAGAGAAAGTCACCAAGCATGACGTCCTTGCCTTTTTAACCAATGTGGGAGAATCGATCGGTCCTCTTTCAAGGTATTTCCACTATGGTCTTACCTCTTCAGATATTCTCGATACCTCTTTGGCCTTGCTTTTAAAAGAGGCCTCAGAGATCATTCTACAGGATATCCGTCAGCTTTTGGAGGTATTAAAGAAGAAGGCCTTTCAATATAAAGACACCCTCATGATCGGTCGATCCCATGGGGTTCATGCTGAACCCATCACCTTTGGCCTGAAAATGGCTTTGTGGTATGATGAGATGAAAAGAAATCTCCTCCGAATGGAGAGAGCCAAAGAGGCGATTAGTGTAGGGAAGATCTCGGGAGCGGTGGGGACATTTGCCCATATTCCCCCTTCTATTGAAGAATTTGTCTGTGAGCGATTGGGGCTTCGGCCTGCTCCTATCTCAACTCAGATTGTTCAGAGGGATCATCATGCCGAATTTTTTACCACATTGGCCCTTTTAGCCTCTTCGATCGAAAAATTTTCAGTCGAACTCAGACACCTCCAGCGAACCGAGGTTCTTGAAGCTGAAGAGTTCTTTTCCATAGGCCAAAAAGGATCTTCGGCCATGCCCCACAAGAGGAACCCTATTTCCTCGGAGAACCTCTCCGGTCTGGCACGCCTTGTGCGGTCCTATAGCCTGTCTGCACTGGAAAACATTCCCCTATGGCATGAACGTGACATCAGCCATTCATCCGTAGAGAGGGTAATCGCTCCGGATGCCACCATTTTAATTGACTACATGCTTGGTCGCTTTACCTCACTTGTTGAAAACCTCATTGTCTATCCAGAAAATATGAAAGCCAACTTAGAAAAGATGGGAGGGCTCATCTTCTCGGAATCGATTCTTCTTCATCTTACCAAGAAAGGTCTTTCGCGGGAAGAGGCCTACTCGGTGGTGCAGAGGAATGCAATGAGGGTTTGGGAAAAGGGAGAGGATTTCAAAACCCTTCTCTCTAATGATGAAGCGATCAAGTCCCATATGTCTCAAAATGAACTGGATTCCCTCTTTGACGTCAAGACCCATCTGACCCATGTGGAGGAGATCTATCGAAGAGTTTTTGGAGATTCTTAGTGATGAAAAAGGGTCAAAAATCCAACCCTGACTTAAGAGATCTTCTCCGAATTAAAGAACCCCAGGATCGGGGAAGAAAGAAGCCTGTCTTAAAAAAGACCCATTTTACCATCTGGTATTTTGTGATTGCCTTTCTCATCATCTTGCTCATTCAGAATTACATCACGATGAGAAAGGCTGAAGATATCATTCCCTATAGTGAGTTCAAGGAATCGTTAAGGGCAGGCAAGATCAGAGAACTAACCATCACTACAGAATCGATCAATGGTGAGAGGGAGACAGAAAAAGGCCTCAGGAAGTTTCAGACCGTTCGAGTGGAAGATCCAGATCTGGTCAAGGAATTGGAGGCCCATCAAGTCAAATATACTGGAAAGGTGGAAAGCAAGTGGTTGACCAATGTCATCTCGTGGGTCCTACCCCTCTTCTTTTTCTTTATCATATGGAGGATCCTCTTCTCCCGAATCGGGCCTGAGACCAGTGTGATGTCTTTTGGAAAGAGCCGGGCTAAAATCTATGCAGAGAAAGAGAAGAAGATTACCTTCTCCGATGTCGCTGGGATCGATGAGGCGAAGGAGGAGCTGAAAGAAGTGGTTGAGTTTCTAAAAAGTCCGGGAAAATTTCAGCGCCTCGGTGGAAAGATCCCCAAAGGGGTTCTCCTCGTGGGGATGCCTGGCACAGGGAAAACCCTCCTGGCCCGGGCAGTGGCAGGAGAGGCCAATGTACCCTTTTTTTCGATCAGTGGATCTGATTTTGTGGAGATGTTTGTTGGGGTAGGAGCGGCGTGAGTGAGGGACCTTTTTGCCCAGGCCCAGAATCACGCACCATGCATTATCTTTATTGATGAGCTGGATGCTCTCGGAAAGGCCAGAGGGGTCAATCCCATGGGACGCCATGATGAACAAGAACAAACACTCAATCAACTCCTGGCCGAGATGGATGGTTTTGACCCCAACACCGGGGTGATCATCATGGCTGCCACCAACCGACCTGAAATATTGGATCCTGCCCTTCTTCGACCAGGGAGGTTTGATCGCCATGTGGTGGTGGATCGTCCTGATCTCGTGGGAAGGGAGGAGATTTTAAAGATTCATACTCGAAATGTTAAATTATCCCCTGAGGTCGATTTGAAAGTCATTGCTTCGAGGACCCCAGGCTTTGTGGGTGCTGATCTTGCCAATATTGTGAACGAGGCTGCCCTATTAGCTGCCAGGAAGAATAAAGAATCAGTCGAAATGTCTGATATTGAAGAGGCCATCGATCGGGTAGTTGCAGGACTGGAAAAGAAACGAAGGCTGATGTCGAAGAAGGAGAAGGAGATTGTTGCCTTTCATGAATCGGGTCATGCCATTGTTGCAAGCCTTTTGCCCAATGCCGATCCAGTTCGCCGGATCTCCATCATCCCGAGGGGGATCTCTGCCTTGGGTTACACTCTTCAGTTGCCAACAGAGGATCGCTACCTGATGACCAAGACCGAGCTTCTCGATCGTCTGGCCGTTTTATTGGGGGGGAGGGTAGCTGAGGAGATCATTTTTGGAGAGATTTCCACCGGGGCCCATAATGATCTTCAACGGGCCACAGACATCGCCACCAGCATGGTCAAAGAATTTGGGATGAGTGAAAAGTTGGGCTATGTCACCTTTGAAAAAGAGAAGAAACCTCTTTTTCTTCCCTCCCCACTTCTCTCTACAAGAGAATACAGTGAGGAAACAGCCAAACAGATTGATAATGAGGTGAAGAAGATCATCGATGACACCTACCTTAGGGTCAAGGAGATATTGACCTCGAAGAAGGGGAAGTTGGAAGAACTGGCTCGCCTCTTGTTAGAAAAAGAGGTGGTTGAGGAGGCTGACCTTAAGAAGATCCTTGAATTACCGCCCTCTCACCTATGACCAAAAAGATTTTGAGACACCTTCGGACAAAGATTTTTGCAGGGATTTTAGTCCTTCTGCCTCTGGGGATTACCTTTTTCGTACTCAAATTTGTCTTCAATACCCTTGATCATTTCCTTGCCCCATGGACCCCTGAGATTAAGGTATCAGTTTTCAACCGGGTCTATGACTTGCCTGGGGTTGGGATCATTGGATTCTTTTTCTTGCTTTATGTGATCGGGTTGATCACCACCAATGTCTTAGGCCGAAAATTGGTCAGCTGGGGAGATCGACTCTTTGCCAACATCCCTGTGGTTAAAAATATCTATACCTCCTCC
>JBBIRT010000068.1:3706-17589 GCA_037441725.1 Deltaproteobacteria bacterium
TTCCAATAGAGGGAAATTATATGCTGGGATTTTTAACCAATGAATTGTCTGATCTTGAGAACCAAACCAAGGTGACCGTTTTTATTCCAACGGCATTCTTTCCTCCCCAGGGCCTTCTCCTCTTTCTTCCCAAGGAAAAGGTTTTTCCTTCTCAGTTAAGCGTCGAAGAGGCCATCAAAACCATCATGTCTGTAGGAATTATTACCCCCCAAACCCTTCCCGTCGCATTGTCTCACTCAAACGTTGAGAAGATAAGTTGAAAATTTTTTTAGAATGGAGTATCCTAAATCCAAAAAAGAAGGAGGTTTATGGAGATGGAGGCCATTACACTTCTTATTGCAGTGGTTGCACTCATCATCGCTATCCTTGCTTATCAGCGGACAGGAGGGGTTGGAGAATTGAGACGGCAGATCGAAGCCGGGGCTTCCTCCCCTGAATTGAAAAAACAGGTGGATGCCTTTGTGGCCATGACAGATTCCTTGAGAGAGAAGGCCGCCGATGCCTTGGATCGTCTGGAAAAGGCCATCCGTAAGACCGAAAAGGGTGAATAGTACAGATACTGAATAGATTTGTTTTTTGAGATATGAAAGGTCAATCCTTAGAAATTCTATTAGCGACACCTGAAGCTATTCCTTTTGCCAAGACAGGAGGTTTAGCAGACGTCGCAGGTACACTTCCAAAATTCCTGAAGGCCCTGGGCTGCGAGATTAGGCTGATCATGCCTTATTATCGAATGGTTAGGAACTCCGGGCTTCCCCATCAATATCTGGGGCAAGAGATTGAGGTCATGCTGGGGGAAGAGAGACTTAAGGCAGATCTCTATCTGGGCCATCTCCATCCAGAGATCCCTGTTTATTTCATAGGTCGAGAAGAATTTTTTGACAGGGAATATCTTTACAGTACCCCCAAAGGGGATTACTTTGACAATGCAGAACGTTTTATCTTTTTCTCCAAAGCGGTTCTTAGCTTTTGCCAGCAGCAAAAATTTGCTCCTGACATCATCCACCACCATGAATGGCAAACAGGGCTCATCTCTGCCTATCTGAAATCGATCTATCAAAATGATCCGATGCTTTCTCACACGGCTACCGTATTTACCATTCACAACATTGCCTATCAGGGGTTGTTTAAGAAGGAGAAGTTTGGACTCACCGGCCTACCCAAAGAGATGTACAATCCTGAAGGAATAGAGTTTTGGGAGAGGATCAACTTCATGAAGGCAGGGATTGTGTACGCCGACATCATCAATACCGTGAGTCAGAAATATAGTGAAGAGATCCAGACCCCTGAATATGGTTATGGATTGGAGGGGATCTTGAAGAAGAGAAGGGGAAGTCTCTTCGGAATTCTCAACGGAGTCGATTACCAAGATTGGGATCCCTCTCATGACCCTTACCTGATTGCCCAATATCATTTGAAGGATCTAACCGGAAAGAAGAAATGTAAAAGCGATCTTTTAAAAGAATTCCATCTCCCCTCCTCTCTTGAAGAGCTTCCCCTCTTGGGGATGATCTCTCGTTTAGCTGACCAAAAAGGCTTTGACCTTTTAATCGAAATCATGGAAGAACTTTTTAATCTGGAAATTGGGTTTGTCCTCTTAGGAACGGGGGAGCAAAAATATCATGACCTCTTTACCCAGATTGCCCATCGATATCCTCAAAAGGCAGGGATTCGAATTGCCTATGATGATCGGTTGGCTCACAAAATTGAAGCGGGTGCCGATCTCTTTCTCATGCCATCCAGATATGAACCCTGTGGCCTGAATCAAATTTATAGTCTTAAATATGGTACCATCCCGATCGTGCGAGCCACAGGTGGACTGGATGATACCATCACCCATTATAATCCTGTCACAAGGCAAGGGAATGGATTTAAATTTAGCCGATATGAGGTAAAAGAATTTCTCAATACCATTAAGATGGCCATCCAATATTATTATCAGCCAGACCATTGGAAACAACTCATTCAAAATGCAATGACCTCTGATTTCTCTTGGGAAAGATCGGCAGAATCTTATCTTCAGCTCTATCAAAAGGCATTGGAGAATAAGAGAGAGGGAACAGCTAAATAGGGATCATCCATCCTTCTTAAGGAGATATGATGAAGAAAGGGAAGTTACCCCTATGGAGGAGGGGGATTTGGATTTTGCTCATCCTATTTTTTTCGGAGTCCCTGTCCGCAAAACCCCCTCCTTTAAAAAATTTTGATCGTCCTCGACTCATAGAAACAGGAGAATTGGTCCAGTGGATAGATCATCCTTCCATTCGCATTGTGGATATGAGGACCTCCCTTCTCGACTATTTCAAAGGCCACCTTCCCAATTCAGTATATCTTCATTTTGAAGCCCTTAGAGTACCTGCAAAGGGTATCCCCGCTCAACTCCCAGACCGGGTTTGCCTTGAGAGACTATTAGGAGATAATCTTAGCCTCTCCAATTCAATGGCAGTGATCCTTTACTCCGAGCATTCAAATCCTAATGCTACTTTTCTTGCATGGATCTTGGAATATTTAGGCCACAAAAAAGTTGGTATCTTAAACGGAGGTTGGGAGAAGTGGGTATCTGAGAAGCTTCCTATCAGTCAAGAGTTTCCTTCTCTTTTCCCAAATAAATTTTTTGGAAAGGTGATCGGTGAAACCTTGGCGGAAAAAAGAGAGGTTCTCAATCGACTCCACAATAAGAATGTTTTAATCGTTGATGCTCGCCTCCCCAGTCAATACAGTGGTGAAGAGGGGGAAGAGATTCGGAGGGGTCATATCCCTGGAGCCATTAACCTCTATTGGGAGACAACTTTAGAGGGAGGAGAGATAAGGGTCTGGAAGAAAAAAGAAGAGTTAGAGAGACTGATTTCAGCCTACAGGGTGACCAGGGACAAAGAGATCATTCTCTATTGCCGCACCGGGAGAGAAGCGAGTCACCTGTATTTTACTTTAAAATATGTGCTTGGATTTCCACAAGTGCGTCTCTATAGAGGATCCTGGGTAGAGTGGTCTTCCGACAAAAGCCTTCCTGTGAAGATCGGAATCGAATAGGAGATAACCATTCACCCTAAAGAAGCCTTCCGCTGAATCATTTTATAGCCTATCATTCGCACGTGAAAAAAAGGGACGGAGAGAGGGCGGGGAAGAAAATCTTAATTTGTCCGCTTGATAAGATTTTGAAAGATATTCCTGCCTGATTCTAATAGGGTTCCCTACTTCAGTGAGGCATTACATAATTTCTCAAATAACCCTTGACATTCTTCTCAATTATTGTTATTTGAAGAAACTATTTTGATGTATAAAAAAAACAAATTGTATACAAAATACATTCTTTAAAAAGAAGGAGGAGATTATGAAGGAGATTAAGGTTTTTCTCAGAGAAGATGAGATTCCAAGGCAGTGGTATAATATCCAAGCCGATTTGCCCTCTCCCCTGCAACCCATCATCCACCCTGGGACTGGACAACCGATAGGCCCACAGGATCTTGCCCCGGTCTTTCCGATGAATCTCATTGAACAGGAAGTGAGTCAACAGCGCTGGATTGATATTCCAGAAGAGGTTCTAGAGAAGCTCCTCATTTGGAGACCTACCCCTCTCTACCGAGCTTATGCATTAGAAAAGGCCTTGGGAACCCCTGCCAGAATCTATTATAAAAATGAGGGGGTGAGCCCTCCAGGGAGCCATAAACCCAATACGGCTATTGCCCAGGCCTACTATAATAAAGTTTTTGGCATCAAACGAATTGCCACAGAAACCGGAGCTGGGCAGTGGGGAAGTGCCCTTAGCTTTGCCTGTTGTCTCTTCGGATTGGAATGTAAGGTCTATATGGTAAGGATCAGTTATGATCAAAAGCCTTATCGTCGATTGATGATGAACACATGGGGTGCAAACTGTGTCCCCAGCCCGAGCAAAGATACCCAAGCAGGAAGGAAGATATTGGAGGAAAATCCTGATCATCCTGGAAGTCTTGGTGTGGCGATCAGTGAAGCAGTCGAAGATGCGGTCACTTCTAAGGATACAAGGTATTCTTTGGGAAGTGTACTCAATCATGTGCTCATGCATCAAACCATTATTGGCCTTGAGGCGAAGAAACAATTGGAAAAGATTGGAGAGAAAAAGGTGGATGTAGTTACCGCCTGTGCTGGCGGGGGAAGTAATTTTGGAGGTATCGCCCTTCCGTTTGTATTAGATAAAATTAATGGGGCGGATATTACTATTATTCCAGCTGAACCTACTTCTTGTCCAACCATGACCCGAGCTCCTTTTATTTATGATCATGGGGATACAGCAGGAATCATCCCTCTTGCCCCAATGCATAGCCTTGGACATACTTTTGTTCCACCCCCCATTCATGCAGGGGGATTGAGGTATCATGGGATCGCCCCCATCCTCAGCCAGTTGATTATTGAGGGATTGATTGAACCCCGGGCTTACAATCAATTGGAGTGTTATGCGGCTGCTGTTCAATGGGCAAGGACTGAAGGCTTCATCCCTGCCCCAGAGACTAGCCATGCGATCTGTGCAGTCATAGAGGAGGCAAAGAAGGCTAAAGAGGAGAAAAAGGAGAAGGTGATCCTTTTAAACTGGAGTGGGCATGGTCTGATGGACCTGGGGGGTTACGACTCTTACTTTAGTGGGAAACTGGTAGATTACCCATTACCCGAGGAGGAGATGAGGAAATCCTTAAAGGCGATTGAAGGATTTCCAAAACCTAAGATGTTAAAAAAGGGGAAACCAGTTTAAACGGTAACCCGATAATCGGAGCAAGGTTACCTTTATGATGGATCAATATGATGATTTATCTATCCGATGTCCTCAATTAGGAGGGGAGGTTCCCTTTCGGTATTGTCGAACCGTCAATGAGGACCTCCCCTGCAGAAAAATTATCGTCTGCTGGGAATTCAGAATAGAGATCTCCAAATTCTTAGGGGACCATTATAGTGTCGAACAAATACAACAAGCACTTTCGCCTCCTTCCAAGTCAAGGATTGAAACCATTCTGGAGCTCATCGAAAAGGCGAAGAGGATAAAGGAGGAGATGGAGTAAGAAGATCTGAAGTTCAATCTTATATTGACATGAACATAGTCCCTACCCTTTTTACCTACCTAAATCATTTTTGGATTTATGGCCAATAAGGATCTCTTCACTCAATTTGACATCTTGAGGAAGAGAAGATAAAATTTTAATAAAATTAAATTATTGAAGGAGTTTGAGATGGGGAAGAGGATGAGAAAGGTATTGATTTGGTCTCTATGTGCGGGTGTTCTTATCTTTGGTCTTTTCTTTTGCATGGATCGTGATCGGGTCAATTCTACGCCTAAGAATAATCAATTGACCTCAGTGAGATCCCTTGGACAGGCATTCGTGGAAGTGGCCAAAAAGGTCCAGCCCGCCGTAGTCAACATCACCACCGAAAAAACGATTACCGTAAGACCCTGGGACCGTTTTGGAGAAGATTTTTTCAAGGGGAGTCCATTTGAGGATTTTTTCAGAGGCTTTGGATTTTCACCCCGAGAAAAAGGGAGGGAATACCAACATAAACAAAGAAGTGGAGGATCAGGGGTTATTGTTGATAAAGAAGGGTATGTATTGACCAATAATCATGTGGTGGAGGGTGCGGATAAGGTGAAAGTACGCCTCAATGACGGAAGAGAATTTATTGCCACTGTTAAGGGTCAAGATCCAAGAACCGATCTGGCTGTTCTTCATATCAAGGCCAAAGATCTTCCTGTAGCGACCTTAGGAGATTCAGATAAATTGGAGGTGGGAGAATGGGCTATTGCCATTGGAAGCCCTTTTGGTTTAGAACATACAGTGACCGTGGGGGTCATCAGCGCCAAAGGTCGATCAGGGTTGGGAACAGGGACCTATGAAGACTTCATTCAGACCGATGCCTCCATCAATCCTGGCAATAGTGGAGGGCCCTTAATCAATATCGATGGGGAAGTCATTGGAATTAATGCCATGATCATCCAGCCTGGTACAGGGATCGGGTTTGCCATCCCCATCAATATGGCCAAGCAAATATTAAATGATCTGATTAAGCAAGGGAAGGTCGTACGGCCATGGCTTGGAATCAGTGTTCAGGATATTACTCCTGAAATAGCGGAACAATTTCAACTGAAAGAGAAGGAGGGTGCGATCGTTGCACAGGTCCATCAAGGAACGGGTGCTGAGAAAGCAGGGATCATTTCAGGAGATATTATTAAATCTGTAGAGGATAAACCGATCAAGAATGTCAGTGAGCTCATTAAAGAGATACTGAAGAGAAAAGTTGGACAGAAGGTAAAATTGGTCATTATCCGGGATGGGAAGGAGATCTCTCTTGAAGTAACCCTTTCTGCTCAGCCAGAAAGACTTGAAGCGATGAAAGAAAAGGAGGTTGAAGATAGATTAGGAGTCGAAGTTCAGGAATTGACCCCTCAATTGGCCATGCTTTATCGAATTTCAAAAGAAATAAAGCGTGGGGTTGTCGTCACCAACGTGGAAGAGGGGAGTCCTGCTGATGACATTGGTCTTCAAGAGGGAGATGTCATCCTCGAGATCAACCGAAAAAAGATTGAGACGATTAAGGATTTCGAAAAGGCTGTAAAAGATATAAACTTAGAAAAGGGGATTGTCCTTCGACTCCACCGAAGGGGAAACACGTTTTACCACTCTTTTAAAAAACAATAGTTATTTTTCTACGGCCTTTACATATCTCATCCTCAGGTCGAAGAGAACCTGTTCAATCACCTTCTCCTCATCCGCGGTTAGATTCCCCTTGGTCTTTTCTTTCAGCATTCCAATGAGATCAATTGTCTGTTTGGCCAAGGGAAGGTTCTTAGAGATCTTTTTTGTGAAGGGATCTTCAATCTCTCCTAGCTGAATGAAAGCTGAGGTACTTAAAGAAAAGATAAAATGAATAAAATCGATTTCAGGAAGAGGCCCTTGCTGGGTCTCAATATTTTCCCTAAAAGAACCTTCATTCTTCTCCCTAAATTCAGGTTGAGATTCCTCCTTTCTCGCACTGAACCTCTTATCTTTTACTGTGAAACCTTTATCCTGTGTCTCATCCTTTTTATCATTGCTCATTTTTACCCCCTAAGATATGAATTTTATAAAAAATTTATAAAAATAATTAATAAGTTATAAAAAATGACTTGACAATTAAATAAGTAGTATTATAATATATTAGCACTCTCTTTAAAAGAGTGCTAATTCATTTGGGAGACTTAATATGGTCAATTCAAATCTTCCGGTCCCTAAGAATTCCCTCGAAACTTACCTTGTTCAAATTAATCAATTTCCTCTCTTAACACAAGAAGAGGAGTATGACTTGGCTGTAAGATATAGAAAATATAATGATATTTCTGCTGCACACAAATTGATTACATCAAATTTAAGATTCGTTGTCAAGATTGCTTTTGAATATAAGTCCTATGGCGTTAAAATTCAAGACCTTATTCAAGAAGGAAATATCGGTTTGATGATGGCCGTTAAGAAATTTAACCCTTACAAAGGTTATCGATTTATCTCCTATGCCATCTGGTGGATTAGGGCCTATATTCAAAACTTCATCATTAAAACTTGGAGTCTGGTGAAGATTGGCACGACTCAGGCTCAGAAGAAACTCTTTTATAAGATTGGGAAAGTAAGGAAGGCCTTGGAATCGGATGGGGCCAATGAGAAGAAATATGAACTTTTAGCCAAGGATTTGGATGTCACCAAGGAAGAACTCCTCGAAATGGAACAGAGGATGTCAGCAAGGGATTTATCTCTTGATTCTCCTTTTGATGAAGGTCAGGAGCTCACCCACCTTGAACTCCTCAAGGAGGATTCTCCTAATCAAGAGGAGGCCATTACCCAAGAAGAAGCGAAAAGGATACGAGAACGTGAGGTCCAAAATGCAATGAAGCGATTAAGTGAGAAAGAGGCTTATGTCATTAAGAATAGAATTATGGCCGATGAGCCCCTTACCCTCCAACAGATAGGGGACCACCTCAAGCTTTCAAGGGAGAGAGTAAGACAGATTGAAAGTGAAGCATTAAAAAAGTTAAAAAGAGAATTCAGCAGCAGAATGGAGCAATTCGTATAAAGGGGAGGTACTCGGAATGCCTATTTATGAATATCAATGTGTGAAGTGTAACGATGTTTTTGAGGTTTTTCATAAAATTGACGAAGAATGTAAAATCACCTGTCCCAAATGCTTAGGCTCAACGAAGAGATTGATTTCGGCAACCAACTTTGTCCTGAAAGGCTCTGGGTTTTATGTCAATGATTATCCCTCAAAAAGTCGAAAGGAAGGGAAAAAGGCAGAGAAGGAAGGAATGGAAAAAGGACAGAGTGTAAAGGAAGAAAAGAGAACAGAGAAAAAAGCAAATGAGATGGATTAAGAAAGACCTCTCTTTCTTTTAACCAGTTCTACCACCTCATCCAGAATAATTTGGGAAACGTCTTCTTTGGTCATTAAGGGAAGCTCTTTGATTTTGCCTGAGGGAAATAGAATTTTAACTTGGTTCATGTCCGAAGAAAAACCTATCCCTACTTTTGATACATCATTGGCCACAATAAAATCCAGGTTCTTCTCCTGAAGTTTCTTTTTGGCATTGGTAATTAAATCCTCTGTCTCAGCTGCAAAACCAACCAGAATACGATCTGCCTTCTTCTTCCCTAATTCTTTAAGGATATCGGTTGTCTTTTCCAAAGTTAAGGATAGATGGTCCTCCTCTTTTTTTATCTTTTTATTGCTGGTGATCTTCGGTCGATAGTCGGAGACAGCAGCGGCCTTGATTATAATCGATGATCCTTCCAAATGGTGGAAGACCGCCTCTCTCATTTCTTCGGCGGATTGAACTGAAATGAGGGTAATATCCCTCCTGGGGAGAGAAAGAGAGGTGGGACCTGTGATGAAGATGACTTCTGCCCCTCTTCGCCTTGCCATCTTTGCTAAGGCTAAGCCCATCTTACCTGAGGATCGGTTGGTGATGAAACGCACAGGGTCGATTGCCTCTTGAGTTGGTCCGCCTGTGATGATGATCCGTTCTCCTTTTAAATCCTTCTTTGAAAAGAGATCTTCGATCTTCTCCAACACCTCATTCAATTCGGGAAGCCTTCCTTTCCCATACCAATGGCAGGCCAATTCTCCCTCTCCAGGCTCTATGAGATGATATCCTCTTTCGAGGAGGATCTTCAGGTTTTCTTGGAGGGCTTGGTTTTCCCACATATGGACATTCATGGAAGGAACGATCAATACAGGAGCTTTGGTTGCCATGACCATGGTAGAGAGAAAATCATCAGCAATTCCATGGGCCATCTTGCCAATGATATTGGCTGTCGCGGGAAGAATGACAACCAATTCTGCCAAATCAGCCAAAGCGATATGGCCAATCTGTGAATGATTGATTAGGGCAAATGGATCGGTAATTACAGGATTTCCAGATAGGGTTTGGAAGGTCAGGGGGGTTAGGAACTTCTGGGCATTTTCAGTCATGACCACATGGACCTCTGCCCCTTCCTTAACCAAAAGTCTGACCAATTCAGCTGCTTTATAAGCAGCAATTCCACCGGTTACCCCTAAAACTACTTTTTTACCTCTTAGCATGAATACTCTATATCATAAATAGAGGTTCTTCTCAATAAAAAATTGAAAGCTTCAGGAACGCCTCACTCATTCAGGGAATCAGGTAGGGATGTCGAGAAAATTTTTAAATTGTTCCGCTTTATAAAATTTTCGGAGATATTCCTGCCTGAGTCTAACAGGATTCCCCCCTACAGTGATGCATGACAAGCTTCAGTCATCCCTAATAAAGGACCGGGTCAGTGAACATCACCTTGACCAAAGGGTTGACATTCGTTTCAACCATTGTTATTCTCAACTATAGTTTTTTGCCACGAGAAGGGTTGAAGATGGCTGAAAGAGATCCCATTGATCTGATTAAAGATCAATTGAACCGAGTGGACCAGATAGCAGGCCTGGACGCTGATCATAAAGATTTTCAACATTGGCATCAAGAAACGAAAATGATCTTAGAGAAGATATTTGGTCAAAGATCGATTCGTTATCAAAACTTCTTAGCCCTCCGATTCCGGGAGATGAGCGTCAAAGGTTTTGCATCGGCGGAGATCGATAAGATCAATGCTGCTCGATATAAGAAGGATCTCGAACAGGTAAAGCATATTCTTCATTCAGCGATAAAAGAATTGACCTTGGATCGAACCCTTTTTAAAAAAATTCAGACTACACCGAAGACCGTAGAGGTCTCCCTTAAAGGAGAATATTATCTTTCTTCAGGAATTGAGGAGCCTGATTTAATTCAGGCGGTCCAAAACGCCTGTGAAGGGAGCGACTTGACTCCCATGATTCATCTTGAAGCTTCTAAGAGAAGAGATTCCCTTCAACAACGAATGGAGCAGATCAAACGCTCCAAATTTGGGATCTATGATCTTTCCGCCTTAAAAATCGAGACATTCCTTGAATTAGGCATGGCTCTGGGTTTAGGCAAGGAAGTTATCATTATCTATCAAAAGGGTGTACCACTCCCAGAGATGATCAAATCTTACGATCCCATTGAATATCAAACTCTATCTGAGCTCACGGAAAAGTTAAGAAATTTTCTTCATAGATCTTCCTGAAAAAGGCTGACAAAAAATTTCTCTTATGTTATAAACCTAACCAATGATAAGGGGGTAAGCCAATATGCTCATGGAGGGAAAATTTATCCTAAAGGCACCCATTCAAAAGATTTGGGATACCTTAATGGAACCTGAGACCTTGCTTTCCTGCATCCCTGGTGCGGAAAAGATAGAGCGGATAGATGAAAAGACTTATGATTGTGTGGTCAAACAGAAGATCGGACCCATTTCAGTGAGATTCAAATTTAAAAGTACCATTACTAAGATGGAGTCTCCAAGCCATCTTGAAGTAGAGGGAGAAGGGGAGGATATTGCGAAGGCAGGCCATTTTGTTCAAAAGAGTGTGGTGGATTTAAGGGAAGTTTCACCCAATGAGGTAGAAATTTCTTATCGTACGGATGCCACCATTGTGGGAAAGTTAGCCATGTTTGGAGATCGGATGATCAGGGCCAAAGCCAAGAAAGTGGAAGAAGAGTTTACTCAGGCTTTACAAGAAAGGCTCAAATTGTCTTTGGGATAGGGTTCATTTCCTAACGAAGAGAAGGGAGTTTAGAGATGAAAGATTTTGAATATTTTGCACCCAAAACGGTAGAAGAATCTCTCTCCTTACTTTCTCAATATAAGGGAGAGGCAAAGGTGATCGCTGGAGGCCAGTCGATGCTGGTGATGATGAGGCAGGGACTATTGGCTCCAGAATATGTGATCGACATCAAAGGGGTCAATGAATTGGACTATTTGACCTTTGATGAGAGAGAGGGATTAAGAATGGGGGCCCTGACCACGCATCGGACCATAGAGAAATCTCCGATTATTCAGAGGCACTTTGAGGTACTCAGTGAGATGGAGAAGAATCTGGCAACCATTCAGACCCGAAATTGGGGAACGATAGGAGGAAACCTTTGTCATGGGGATCCGGCAGGAGACCCTGCCGCAGTTTTAATTGCCCTTAGGGCTCAGCTAAAGCTTAAAAGTCTCTCCGGAGAAAAGGTGGTTTTCATGGAGGATTTTTCAAAAGACATCTTAGAGGTTGATCTTGAACCAGAGGAGATGCTTGTTGAGATCCAGATTCCTATTCAGCCTCCTCGCACAGGCGTGGCTCATGAGAAGCTAATGGTAATGCAGGGAGATGCGGGCATTGTGGGTGCAGCCGTTTCCATTACCTTAAGGCCTGAGGAGGGTGTTTGTGAAGATGCAAGAATCGTAATCAGCAATGCAGCCTCAACGCCATTGAGGGTTCGGGCTGCTGAAGAGAGGTTGATCGGAAAGGTGATTGACGACCAATTCATCGTAGAAGCAGGAGAGGTGGCTTCCTCAGAATCGGATCCTCCTTCAGATGTGCATGCTTCTTCAGATTATCGGAGGGAGATGGTGAAGGTTTTTGTAAGGAGGGCAGCTAAGAAAGCTTTGGAGAGAGCTAAAAAAGGATGAAGGGTTAGGAGGGGGAATAGAATGAAGGGAGAACTGAAAGAACTTAAGATAAAGGTAAACGGGAGACCTTATGAATTGAAAGTAAAGCCAAAATCCTTACTGAGTGATATCATCAGAAATGAACTAAAGCTGACAGGTACCAAAAGGGGTTGTCTGGATAGCACCTGCGGGGTCTGCACCGTGATTCTCGATGGAAAAGCCGTTCGTTCCTGTTCGATATTGGCTTTACAGGCCAATGGTCATGAGGTCACCACCATTGAAGGACTGGCTGATGGAGATAAACTTCATCCAATTCAGGAGGCCTTTGTCAATCATGGGGCCATAGAGTGTGGATTCTGTATTCCAGGGAGGGTCATGATGGCCAAGGCCTTACTTGATGAGAATCCCAATCCGACTCGAGAAGAGGTGAGGTTGGCCATGCATGGGGTTCTCTGTGCAGACGTGGGTTATGTCAAACAGATTGAGGCGGTGGAAATCGCAGCAGAGAAAATGCGAGGGGGTGAATAGGAGATGGTTGAAAAAAGACGGACGAGGGCAAAGGCATCGATTGCATTGAAAGAAGAGGGTTATTCCATTATCGGGAAGGCCATGCCCCGAGTGGATGCAAGAGCAAAGGTGACCGGAGAGGCAAAGTATGCAGCAGATATTGAAATGGCCAATATGTTATGGGGAGCCATTAAGAGAAGTCCTTATCCCCATGCCCGGATTCTAAATATTGATACCAGCAAGGCAGAGAGATTACCAGGAGTCAAAGCGGTCATCACCGGAAGAGACTTTGGTGGTTTCAAATGGGGCTGGAGCCGAGAGACCCGTGATGAAGAACCCTTAGCCGTGAATAAAGTCCGATACCTTTACGAAGGGGTGGCTGCTGTGGCTGCAATTGATGAAGACATTGCCGAGGAGGCCTGTAATCTCATCGAAGTGGAATATGAACCTCTCCCTGGAGTCTTCGATCCTTTTGAAGCGATGAAAGAAGGAGCGCCGTTGGTCCATGAGGATAAGCCTGGCAACATCTGTGTGGAGTACCACTGGAATTTTGGCGATGTGGAGAAGGCCTTCTCCGAATCGTATCTTGTTCGGGAAGATACGTTTCAAACCCCTCGGATGGCTAAAGGATATATTGAACCCCCAGCGATTGTGGCTTATTGGCCTGATTCAGACCATCTGGTTGTGCATGCCGCCAAAGGAAGTCCCTATTTCCCCTACCGAATTCTATCGAGTTGTTTTCAATTGCCTCTAAGTCATGTTCGAATCATCCAACCTTTTGTTGGAGCTGACTTTGGAGGAACAAAGAATGATATGGTCAATGGTGATTTTTCTGCAGCGATGTTAGCCAAAAAGACTGGAAGACCTGTAAAGATTGTCTATACGCAGTTTGATGAATTGACGGTCTGTTTGAGAAGGCATCCGATGTGGATTACTATTAAGACAGGGGTCACTAAAGAGGGAAAATTGAAAGCGATTCAAACCAAAGTGATTTCCGATGGAGGGGCTTATACCCGTATGAGTCCTCTCAGCAATTACCTTACAGGTTGTTGCATGACCCTACCGTATCATTTGGAGAACTTTAAAACAGATGTCTATTGTTATTTTACAAACAATCCAAGCTCTGCAGCCATGAGAGGCCATGGGATCTACCATACTCGTTTTGCAGGTGATGTCCAGTTGGATATGATTGCTGAAGAGTTAGGGATTGACCCAGTCGAGATCAGATTGAGGAATGCCATAAAAAACCCGAAGCCTGGAAAGGTTTACCAAACCATCAATGAGTTGACCGTTGCCACCTGTGGGGATCATCATTGTATCGAAAAAGCGCCTCAACCCATCCAGTGGAAGCAAAGCAGGAATGGCAAGAATGTG
>JBBIRT010000069.1:0-12835 GCA_037441725.1 Deltaproteobacteria bacterium
CTCCATTTGATGGAAGTCTTTTGCAATCACCTCCGTGGAGGTCCGATTCCTTCCATCAGGGGTTTGCCAATGTCTCTGATGGAGTTTCCCAATCACCATAAGATGTTGTCCACTTTGAAGGAGGTCCTTTTTCATTTCAACCAGTTTACCAATGGCCACGATCTTTACCCGGCCTCGAGCCCCCTCTTTTACGCCCATCCTTTTTAGGGTTTTTCCCCTTGAAGAGGAGGTCTCCCTTGCCTCCTCTGAATCATTGAGTTCAAGAGGAAATTGAATCACCGGAGAACCATCCGGTCGGTAATGAAGCCGAGGGGATGTGACCACCTTTCCAGTTAGGACAACATAATTCAACAGGGTCATGTCTCCTCTACTTCTTCAAATTCTTCTTTCAGAGGTTCATCCTGAATGGAGCTTTCTGAGGAAGAGGTCTGTTTTCCATCTAATCGTATCGTCTGAAATTTGATGACAGCATCCATGACTCGAAAGTTTCTTTCTAATTCAGCCAGTAGGGTGGGGGAGCCTAAAAAATGGATCAGGATATAATGACCCCTCGGTTTCTTCTTGACTTCGTAAGCCAGTTTCCGTTTTCCCCAATCCTCGACTTTTATGATTTCACCATCGGTTTGGGTGATGATCCCTTTGATCTTTTCTAACGTTGCGTTTCCCTGCTCCTCTTCGAGATCAGGGTCTAAAATTAAAATCGTTTCATATTTTCTCATGAATAACCTCCTCGTGGATTAAAGCCCTAAAACGATGTTTAGGGCAAGGAGTTAAGAGACTGAATGAATTAATCAGACTTTAAGACATCCTGTTTGACCACCCCTGCAATATTCCCTCTGTTTACTTTAACCCTTACCTTATCAGAGATTTCGAGGGTGACCTTGTCATCTTTCAAGCCAGTAATTCGTCCATAAATGCCCCCTGTCGTGAGCACATTATCCCCTACTTTAAGATTTGCCAGTAGGTTCTGATGCTCCTTTCTCTGTCTCTGTTGAGGCCGAATCAATAGAAAGTAAAAGATGGCAAAGATCAAAATGATGGGTAAAAAGCTCCAGAGCTGTGACCCCTGCCCCCCACTCCCCCCGGGTGGTGTTCCCCTTGCATAAACTAATTCTATTCCCATAAAATCCTCCTCATAATTTTACTTACGCGCAGAATTCTTTCATTCTTAATTCGATTGAAATGGAAAGGAATGACTCTCCTCTGATCCATGGAGAGAGGACATCCATTGAGAATAAAAATCGAGGAATCTCTCCCCCTGAATCGCCTCCCGAATATTTTTTATAAGACTATTATAATAATACAAATTATGAATAGTATTCAACCTTGAGGATAAAATTTCTTTGGATAGATAGAGATGCCTTAGGTAGGCCCTGGAATAGTGTTGGCAGGTATAACAAGAACAGGTTTCATCAATCGGATTTTTATCCTCAGCATATTGGGCTTGTTTGATGGAGATCTTTCCTGAAGAGGTAAAAAGAGTTCCATTTCTGGCATTTCTTGTAGGAAGCACACAATCGAAAAAATCGATTCCGAACCTTACCCCCTCTAAAATATCCTCAGGGGTTCCAACCCCCATTAAATATCTTGGAGCGTAATCTGGTAAGTGAGGGGTCGTCCATTTTAATACGTCTAACATCATGGTTTTGGGTTCTCCCACGCTGAGTCCCCCAATGGCATAACCTTGAAATCCCATCTTCACTAAACTCTGCGCACTCCATTCTCTCAACTCTTGGAAAACCCCGCCTTGAACAATGGCAAAGAGGGGAGGGTCTTCCTTGCCCTTCACTAATAAGGATCTTTGTGCCCAGCGACAGGTACGTTCCATCGAGGTTTTAACATATTCATAGGGAGAAGGGTAGGGGACACATTCGTCTAAAACCATAGCAATGTCAGAACCAAGGGCGGTTTGAATCTCAACGACCTTTTCAGGAGAGAGAAAATGGGATGAACCATCTAAATGGGATTGAAAGACCACTCCTTCTTCTGAGATCTTCCGAAGCATTCCAAGACTAAATATTTGGAAACCCCCACTATCTGTGATGATGGGTCTCTCCCAATGGATAAAGGAGTGCAATCCCCCTAACTTCTTGATCGTCTCATGGCCTGGCCTCAGGTAAAGATGATAGGTATTACCCAGAATGGCTTCCACGCCTATCTCCATTAACTCTTCAGGGGTAAGAGATTTAACCGTCCCTTGAGTGCCAACAGGCAGGAAGGCAGGGGTGTTAAAGGTACCATGATGGGTTGTAATTCTACCCAATCTTGCCTGGGTAAGATGATCTCTTTTGATCATTTCAAAATGAAAAACCATCTATCTCCTACACTTAAAGGATGAGCATGGCATCCCCATAGCTATAAAAACGATATTTTCTTTCTATGGCTTCTTGGTAGGCTCTTTTAATTAAATCTTTTCCTGCAAAGGCGCATACCAGCAACATCAGGGTTGATTTCGGTAGATGGAAATTGGTGATCAATCCATCGATGACCTGAAAAGGAAAAGGGGGATAGATGAAGAGAGTGGTCATCCCCTTTCCAGGTTTTACCCCTCCTTTATGATCCGAGAATGCCTCAAGGGCTCGCGTTGTGGTTGTCCCAACAGCAATCACCTTTCTCCCACGAGCTTTTGTCTCTTCAATGGCTTTTGCTGTCTCCTGAGAGATTTCTGCCCATTCAGCTTCCATTTGATGTTCCTCAATTTGAGGGGTTTTAACCGGAGTAAAAGTACCAATTCCAATATGTAGGGTGATCATTTGGATACGGACTTCATTCTCATTGAGAGACCGAATCAATGAGTGGGTAAAATGGAGACCTGCTGTAGGTGCAGCAACGGATCCATCCCTTTCAGCGAAAATAGTTTGATAGCGATCTTTATCCAAGGGGAGGTCTTTCCTCTTGATGTAAGGGGGAAGTGGGATGTGGCCGATCTTTTGAAGAATTTCTGTAATCGGAACAGGACATGAAAAACAGATCGTCCATTTCCCCTCTCCAATTTCTTTTAATTCTCCCTCAAATCCAAGTTCAAATCGAATTCGGGTCCCTGGTCTCACCTTTTTTGCCCCTTTGATTAAGGCTTTCCAATTCTCTTTCGATCCATTCCAGGATGGATAGAGAAGGACTTCTATCTTTCCACCTGTCTCTTTCTTCCCGATAAGTCGGGTCGGCAAGACTCGGGTGTTATTCATAATCAGGAGATCACCTGGATGAAGATATTGGAGAAGATCAGAGAACCTCCGATGTTCAATTTCATTCTTATCCCGATGAAGGACCATTAGGGCAGTCTCTCCCCTTGCTGGAGATGGGTACTGAGCGATCAAAGAGGATGGTAAATCATAATTGAATTCTTCAATTCTCATCAAATCATTTGTCTCAAAGGGGATTGACAAAATAAAACTAACAAAGTTTATCTTGATCTGCAAGTAGAAGATAAAAGCTCTGGTAATGCTAATCATTTTCGGTGCCCTTGTGGGATGGGGGATTGATTGTGAAGAGGACTAGACCCTTCTATTTAAATGATGAAAGAGGATTGACATTTAAGGGTCCATCGATTAATTTATTTTGAGATAACCTTTTAAAGAGGAAAAAAGATGAAAGGTCTCTCTTACAAAGATTCAGGAGTAGATATTGAAAAAGGAGACTCCTTTGTCCATGCCATCAAACCGATGGTGGAATCTACTTTTCGTCCTGAAGTATTGACCAAAATCGGGGGCTTTGCAGGGTGTCTCTCCCTCAACTTAGAACGCTATAAAAAACCTGTTCTGGTTTCTTCCACCGACGGGGTGGGTACGAAACTAAAGATTGCCTTTATGATGGATCGCCACGAGACCGTTGGAATTGATCTTGTGGCCATGTGTGTCAATGATATCATTGTAACTGGGGCAAAACCCTTATTTTTATTAGATTACTTTGCCACTTCCAAACTGGATCCTGATAAGGCCACCAAGGTGATCTCAGGGATTGTGAAAGGTTGTCTGGAAGCCGAATGTTCTTTGATTGGCGGAGAAACTGCTGAAATGCCAGGATTTTATAAACCTGGAGAATATGACTTAGCAGGTTTTGCTGTTGGAATTGTTGAGAATGCCCAATTGATTGATGGATCAGGGGTAACGGTAGGGGATCGATTGATTGGAATTGCTTCCAGTGGGCTTCATAGCAATGGTTTCTCCTTAGTGAGGAAGCTTCTTTTGGATCAATGGAAAATGGAATTGGACCAGCGAATTGAAGAGATCGGAGAGGTATTGGGAGAAGAACTCCTGAGACCTACCCGGATCTATGTCAAGACAGTCCTCAACCTCATCAGGGACTTTAATATTGGGGGAATTGCCCATATCACTGGAGGAGGGATTACAGGAAATCTCCCCCGAATCATTCCCAAAGGATGTAAAGCCGTTGTCCACAAAGGGGCATGGGAAATTCCACCCATCTTCTCCTTTATTAAAGAGAAGGGAAAGATTTCCGAGGAGGAGATGTTAAGGACCTTCAATAATGGAATTGGAATGATTCTCATTGTTAGACAGAAAGAGGTGGAGGATATTTTGGCTAGACTTCATACCATGGGAGAAAAGGCATTTCTTATTGGTGAAATTGGGAAAACAGAAAAAGAACAGGACACAATCGAATTTGTTTGATGAAATGGTTCGTTCGTGAACGAGGAGTGATCGTTTTAGGGACTGGACTTGGTGGTTTAATTGCAGGCACCCTATTAGTTAAAAACCATCACCCTGTTTTAATCCTTAAAGAGAAGGGCTACCATCCTATCTATTCCAGCAATGGATATCAATTCTCTCCTTTTTCAAATTTTTCAGAAAAGTGGCTGACTCCCAACTTGTTAAAAAGAATTTCTTTTGATTTAGATCTACCCCACCTCAAAAAGATTCAGAATGAGAGAAATCGTTTCGAATCAGAAGACCAGGCTTCATTTCAGGTGATCCTTCCTAAATCAAGGATCGACCTTTTTGCCCGGCCCTCTTTATTAAGGGAAGAATGGTCAAGGGAGTTTCCCTATGAGATCGAGAAGGTTGAGGCGTTTTATCATGAATTAGAAAGGTACAAGAATCATTTTCCAACAGAGTCTCGTTTCGGGGAAAAACATCTTATAAAAAAATTGTGTTCCTTGGTCCCCATATCGAAAGATAGGTTGGATCGAAAGCTTAGCTTTTTTTCAAAGGAATTTAAAACATTCATCCTCCTTCAGCTGATCTCCTGGGGAAACCTTTATTCAGAGTCCTATCCTCTCTCCCTTGTGGCCACCATCTTATTTAACCTGATGGGAGGACAGAATTCGAGTTATCAACTCGAAGATCTTGAAAGAGAAATATTAGGCCAGTTTCTAAGCTGGGGAGGAAAGATCGAAGAAATCAGAGAGATAAAAGAGATCAGAAGGGAGTGGCGAAGAGGGATTACCCTTTTAGGGGAAGATCAGAGGGAATTTCAATCAGATACCCTCATCGTGAATATTCCTCTCCATCAGGGTTTCCCGTTCATCAGAAAAAAAGGGGGGAGACAGATCAAATGGAAGAGTAAAATTTCTCCTCTCTATGTTGTTGTCCCTTTATTTTTAGGCATCCAGGAAAAGGTGATTCCTGTTGGGATGAAAGATCATCTCATCTCCCTCTTGGACATCGAAAAACCCTTTCAGGATGGAAACCTCCTTCTCCTTTCCCTCAGTCCACAAGGAGACAAAACCCATGCGCCAGACAGGAGGAGGGCCCTCACGGTTGTGGGATGGATGGAGTCAAGGGATGGGGACCCCTCCCGTTATTTTAATTACCAGAAAAAGGTGATGGAACACCTCTATCACCTTATCCCTTTTCTTGAAGATTACATTGAACTGATCGATTTGAGATGGGCGATGGAACAGGTTCACAAATGGTCCTATCCACACTACCTTTATCAATCCCACATCGATTCTCATTGGGAGTATGGAATGGCCCCCCTAAAGATATCAAGGGGAATCTATTTCACAGGAAGAGAGACGTTTCCCTATTTGGGGATCGAGGGGGAGATCCTGAGTGGCATCCTCGTTGCCCAACAGATTCTAAAAAAATATTAATCCTCCCATCCGATCTGTTTCTTTTTAGTAATAGGAAGATTGAATTTTTCTTTTAATCTTCGGACCACCAGGTCAGGGACCAATCCCTCTACCCCTCCCCCCAATTGGGCTACCTCTTTAATGGTTCTTGAGGAGACAAAGAAATAGTCCTTGCTGGTCATCATGAAGAGGGTATCCAGGTGAGTATTGAGATTTCGATTCATGGAGGCCATATGGAATTCGTATTCAAAGTCAGAGGTAGCCCGAAGACCTCTAATAATCACTTTGGCATTGGTTTTAGCTACATAATCTACCAGAAGTCCCTTGAAACTATCGACGATGACATTGGGAGAATCTTTAAAGATTTCTTTTGCCATTTGAAGACGTTCCTCGATGGAGAAAAGAGGATGCTTTTCAATATTGTCTGCGATAGCTAAAATGACTTTGTCAAAGATTTCAAGAGCCCGTTCAACGATATCAATATGACCATAAGTAATCGGATCAAATGATCCAGGGTAAATCGCCACCTTGATCATCCTTTGATTTTCTCCTTTCCTATTCTCTCCCATCTTCATATTCCTTCTGATCCAGTTTGGCTTTCTGTCCTTTGGTTGATCTTTGGCGTGAAAAAGGAGAGCATCGTATCTCCAATGCGCCGTTCCTGAACAAGATTCCATTGCGTGGGATTTCGAATGGGTTCCCTCCGATCATGTTCGATGATGAGGAGGGAATCCTGATGATGGATCGGATGGGAATTGAGTCTTCCCATAGTTTTTTGAACTAATCCTTTTTGGTAAGGTGGATCCATCAGTATCAAGTCGAAGGATTCTCCTCGATGGCTAAGAATTCCGATTGCCTGGTTTACATCTTTAGGGATGATTTCAGATCGTCCCTTAAGATGGAAGAGGTCAAGATTTCTTCGAAGGATTTTTAATGCCTGCCTCTCCTTTTCTACAAAGATTGTCTTTTTTGCTCCCCGGCTTAAAGCTTCAATCCCCAAGTTTCCGGTCCCGGCATATAGATCAAGAACGGTTTTCCCTTCCAGTTTTTTTTGGATGATATTAAAGAGGGACTCTTTCACACGATCTGAAGTCGGTCGGATGGCCTGATCCTTTGGCCTTACCAATTTTCGACCCTTTGATATTCCACCAATAATCCGCATGGATATTCCATTAATATTTCAAATCAATAGGTGTCCATCCCATCAGTCCATGACTCGAAACAGAACCCCCCAAGAGGTCAGGACTCCTGATTGGTCGATCGGGGGTGTCCGCTTGCTAATAATTCCTCCACCCTTTTTTGCATCCGTGCTTTATGGGAACCCTGCCAATAAATCTTAAGACATTGGGGGCAACGGTAAAATTCTTTTTGTTGGTAAAGGATGTAATCCGGAACTTTTCCCTCTGCCTCTTTTAATGGAATTTCGTCAAGAGGTTTATTGCAAAGAAGACACCTCGTAAAAAGGAAATGCTCATTAACTAAGACATATCCCTTTTGAATCAACTCTTTCAATTGAAGAGCTGGCTGGTCTTCTTTGATACAAACGATTTGATCCTCAGACCTTCTGGGGATGAGTTTTGTATTTCGGGTCAAGATAATTCGGCCCTCTTGTCTTGCCATTTTGATCAATGGGTAAGGATCTTCCTTCTGGTAATAGATGGCATCATAACCTAACATTCTCAATTCCTTAGCCAATTTCCCAAGCATACAATCGACTAAAAATTTCATGACCATTAAAGCAAACAGGTCTTTTTTCCCTCGCAGCCTTTGGGTTAGAGATATTTCCCAATGATCAACTCTAAATCCTTTTTTGTTTTTTCGGGGATAAATTTCTTACCTGTGATCAAAGCATATTTTAAGGCATTGGCACAGATGCATTCCCTCTTCTCCGGAAGATGTTTGATTGCATGTCGGAGGGCACTCTTAGCAATCTTGGTGCTCTGAGCAAGGATTTTCAAGACATCACCAATCGATACCTCTTCAGCCTCTTGATGCCAGCAATCATAGTCAGTGGCAAAGGCAAGGGTGGCATAGCAAATCTCTGCCTCCCTGGCCAGCCTCGCCTCAGGAAGGTTGGTCATCCCAATAATATCGACCCCCCAGGTCCGGTAGAGGTTTGATTCCGCTCGGGTGGAGAATTGAGGGCCTTCAATACAGAGGTAGGTCCCTCCCCGATGAACCGTCGCTCCCACCTCTTTTCCTGCCTCAAAAAGAATTTGACTGAGAACTGGACAGACTGGATCTGCAAAACTGATATGGCCCACAATCCCATCACTGAAAAATGTATTTGGCCGGCCCTTGGTCAAATCAATGAATTGGTTGGGGATCACCATCTCTCCTGGATGGATCGATTCTTTCATCGATCCTACAGCACTCACTCCAATGATCCATTGCACCCCCAGCCATTTCATTCCATAGATATTGGCTCTGAAGTTAAGAGACGAAGGAGAGATGCGATGTCCCTTTCCATGGCGGGGTAAAAAAGCGACCTTGATTCCCTCCAAACGCCCGACAATAAATGTATCCGAAGGATCTCCAAAGGGTGTCTTGATTGTAACAGTTTGAACCTCCTCAAGTCCCTCCATTTCATAGAGACCTGATCCACCAATCACCCCAACCATCGGTTCACCCATTCTATCCCTCCATTCTAATTTCTTTTCGAGCTTTCTTTTTAAACGATGTTAACTCCATCGACAAGAAAAATCAATATTCTACTATGATGCCCTCCTCATTCGGGGAATCAGACAGGGATGTCGGAGAAAAGTTCTTAGCCAAAACCTCAGCTTGCCCCAAGACTACAGAATTCCTTATGCAATGGGAGGCTATGATGGGGTGGATGAAATGATTTGTCTTATAAAATTTTTGGAGATATTCGTGCCCAACTCTAATATGTTCCCCACTCCCATGAGGCTTTACATTCTACCTTATTTTCTCCCTGAAGTGAGAGGCGTAAGATCATTTTAAAATTTCACATGAAGCTGGCCACACGCAGCGGAGATCTCTGTGCCTTTGCTTGCTCGAATGATGGCTGTCAGACCCTCCTTCATTAAGAGCTCTTGAAATTGTTTAACCTTTTCATCAGGGGGTCTTTTAAAAGGAATCTCTGGAGCTTCATTGAGAGGGATAAGGTTGATTTTGGAGGGGATGCCTTTTAGTAGTTTTATCAATCTTTTTGCATCATGCAGAGAATCATTGATTCCATCCAACATCACATATTCAAAGGTAATTCGAGTCCTTGGGCGGATGGGGAGACTTTTACATACCTCTAATATTTTTAGCAGCGGGTAACGATGATTAATGGGCATAAGATAACTTCTTGTCTTTTCATCTGAGGCATTCAAGGAGATGGCCAAACGAAAAGAGATCGTCTCATTTTTCAATTGCTCCAAACCTGCAATCCATCATGCAGTGGAGATTGAGCTAGGGTTTGAAAGGAGACTATTTTCTTGAAGAAAAACAAAATGCCTCAGGATGGATCATCCACTGAATCGCCTTCATGGTATTGTCATAGTTGGCGAGGGGTTCACCCATCCCCATGAGGACAAGATTGGTGAGAGGCCGATGACTGGGGATCACCCGTCTCACGGCCAATATCTGATTCAAAATCTCAGAGGCTTTTAAATTTCTTTTCAATCCCATCCTTCCAGTTAAACAAAAACGGCATCCAAAGGCACACCCCACCTGTGTTGATAGACAGAGGGTGAGGCGATTTTTATCAGGGATCAACACACTTTCAATCCGATGGCCATCCTCAAGTTGAAATAGAAATTTTTGAGTTTTGTCCCTTGCCTCCTCGATGTTTAGGAGGTGTAGGGTTGAGAGATAGCTAACTTGATTTAACTCTTGACGAAATTTTTTTGAAAGATTGGTCATCTCATCAAAGGATTGAATCCCTTTCTGATAAAGCCATTTCATCAGTTGGATACTCCGATAAGATTCCTTCCCATAGGACTTAAGGAGATCAGTGAGCTCAGCTGGGCTTAAATTCTTAATATCCACTTTTTCCATAGTAAAGAAATTGGGAGATTTTTATCCTCCCTAAGGAATTCAAGATGCTGAAAAGGATTTTAGAGTGATCCTCGAGCCTCCAGGAATCTTCCCCAGTCACTCAAATTAGTGAATTACTTTTTTATATAGGAGCAATCTTCTTTGAAATTAAAATGTGAATATAAGTTTTTAATTTCTTAGAATCTCCAGAGAATTAAAAAAATATTTAATTTCAAAGGCAGCTGTTTCAGGGGCATCCGATCCATGGACGATGTTTTGCTCAATGTTGGTTGCAAATTGCCTCCGTAGCGTGCCCTCCCTTGCCAATTGGGGATCCGTTGCTCCCATCAGCTCCCTTGTTTTTGAAATCGCGGCCTCTCCTTCGAGGACCATGACCACCGAAGGTCCAGAGGACATGAATGTGACTAAGCTTTCAAAAAAAGATTTGCCTCGATGGACAGCATAAAAACCCTCAGCCTGCGTTTTATTCATCCAGATCATCTTCAGGCCGATCACCCTTAATCCATTTTCTTCAAAACGTTTTATCACCTCTCCGATTAAATTTTTTCGTACCCCATCAGGCTTCACAATTGACAATGTTCTTTCCATGATCCCCTCCTCAACATTATCCATTAAACCAAAATGTATCTTTCATAAATCCAAATTGTCAAGTTTTTAAAAGGAGATCTCTGAAAAAGTATCTTAAGCCATATAGAATGGAGAGGTGTGATGGAAAAACTTTTGAGCAGATCCCTTTAATATTAAAGCACAAATTTCGAAACATGATGAAATGACACTATGTTTAGCAGTGGCAACAGTTACCCATAAATTAAACGCCTGCATTCAAAAGTTTTGGAATAACACCTCTCATTCATTCTTGGAAGTTTTTCAGAGTTCTTAAAAGGAGACTTCTGGAAAAGGTCTTAAAGAAATAACCCCTCCCTACCTCTTTTTAAATATTTTTTAGAGGTCTTTAAAGAAAGCTTCAAGATCTTTTGCATAGAAATCTTGATTTAAACTCGGGTTGACAAAAATGGTATAATTATCCATATAAAAAAATTTCCATAGAGTAAGGAGGGGAGGATGGAAGGACCCAAGCAAGAGAGTTATGATGTGGTGATCATCGGAGGGGGGCCTGCTGGATTGACTGCAGGATTGTATACTTCAAGGGCAAGATTTCGTACACTTCTAATCGAGGGTGCCCTCTTGGGAGGACAGATGACGACCACTGAGATGATTGAGAATTATCCAGGCTTTCCTCAAGGGATCACCGGAGATGAGTTGAGTCGCCTCATGGATGAACAGGCAAGAAAATTTGGGATGGAAGTGGTGACAGGGGAATTGGTTAAGTTGGATTTCGAGGGTGATATGAAGGTGGTCCAAACCCACGAGTCGACCTACCGGTGCAGGGCATTGATCATTTGCACCGGAACAGAATATAGGAAATTAGGAGTCCCAGGTGAAAGGGAATTTACAGGAAGAGGGGTGTCCTATTGTGCAACCTGTGATGGGGCTTTTTTCAAAGATAGCCATATTGTTGTCGTGGGGGGAGGAGATTCTGCACTTACTGAAGCCCTCTTTTTGACAAAATTTGCAAAGGAGCTGACGATTATCCATAGAAGGGATGCCCTTCGAGGAACAAAAATTTATCAAGAAAGAATCTTTGCCAATCCAAAAATAAAAATTTTATGGAATTCAATTGTCCATGAGATCAAAGGGGATTCGATCGTACGCTCAATTGTTGTAAAAAATGTAAAATCAGGGGAAACAAGGGAGTTTGAAACCGATGGGGTCTTTCTCTTTGTTGGATTGGAGCCAAGGACCCAATTTTTAAAAGGATTGGTTCAGTTGGATGAAGATGGATATATCCTCACCAATGAGGATTGTGAAACTTCAGTCAAAGGGATTTTTGCGGCAGGAGATTGTAGAAAGAAAAGATTACGTCAGATTACCACTGCCGTGGGGGATGGGGCCATTGCGGCGTTTGGTGTTCAAAATTTTTTGGAATCCAAAGGATGATCTGGAATAGAAGAAATTTAAAGCCCACCCTGTTAATCTTCCTGGGACTCATCAATTGCTTTGGGACCATTTTTGGACAGGAAGTTGATCAGGATGGATATCCTGTACCTGATTTAAAAGGACTGACTCCATACTCCATTCAGATCAAAAAGACGGATGGAGTTGAGAAGATCGTTGAAAAATTCTATACGCCAGAAGGAGGACATATCGCAAGGATAAGCGGAAATGGTAAGATCTTCGCCTATGCGGTGGATCATGACCAAGAGCCACCCATCGATTACCTCATTATTGATCCGGATGGTTCAGGAAGATTTACCCAAAGATTTAAATCCGAAGATGTCTATCAAATCCCCGAATGGGTTTTTCAATAATTCCAGTTTAGTCCAATCCAAACACCAATTTTAGAAAACTCCATCGGAACTTTCATTAAGATCTCATAGCAAAAAAGGGCATTTTCTAAAATTCAGCAAAATAATAAATTTATTTATCTTTATAAAATCGGATAGTTACATCATTAAGAATAATTAGGCATCAAAATTGCATAGAATTAATTAAAAAAGGAGGTGGTTTTTGTGACAGATGTAAGACGTTGTAAATTTTATCGAGATACAGATACTATTCATATTGGCGTGGGAATTGGATATTGTGATCTTGATTGTGATCAAACAACCTGTGAGGGAGATATTGATTTTTGTGAAAAGCCTGATTCTTTGAAGACTTATCTTTTTGAACAGATTAGAAGGGAAGGGGGAGTTAATTGGGAAAGCAAAAGAAAAAATCATTCCTCTACGAATCTTA
>JBBIRT010000069.1:12845-16898 GCA_037441725.1 Deltaproteobacteria bacterium
TGACATTTTTGACTCCTTAAAGTAGGCATTATTCCTTTTAAAACTTAATTTTTCCCTCCTGAGGATCTATTCTATCTGACCACCCGTTAACCTACATTTTTCTAATCCATTGAGTGTGATAGATTTTGGCATTGGGTCAACAGATTGACAAAACCCTATATTAAAGTTAATTATTTAAAAAAGACTTTTTTAGTCCGAATTATGCAAATCACACGAAGCGGAGAATATGGATTAAGAGGTTTGGTCTTTTTAGCAAGCCAACCTCCAGATAAAATGACTTTGGTCAGTGAGATTTCAAGAGAACAGAACATTCCTGGGACCTTTTTGGCAAAGATTTTCCAACGTCTTACTAAAGTGGGGGTCTTACGTTCAATTCGTGGGGCAAAAGGAGGTTTTACCCTTGGAAAACCCCCTGATGAGATTACCCTGCGAGAGATTATTGAAGCTCTTGAAGGCCCCATTGCTTTAAACCGTTGTCTCCTCAAAAAAGGGGAATGTGGAGAAGAGAAGAATTGTCCACTCCATCCTTTCTGGGAAGAGGTGCAACAACGATTTTTAGATATTTTGGAAAACACTACGATGGAGGATTTACTGAACAGAAGGGTCCGCAATCAAAGGAGGGGGAGGAGGTGAAATAAAATGAGAGAAAGTGTGGAGAAGGCATTAGAGAAGGTCCGACCTGCCCTCCAAGCTGATGGAGGAGACGTCGAATTAATTGATGTGGTAGATGGAGTGGTAAAGGTGAGATTAACAGGGGCGTGTGGTGGTTGTCCAATGTCACAGATGACGCTCAAGATGGGAGTTGAAAGGATTCTTAAACAACAAGTTCCTGAGATTAAAAGTGTTGAGACAATTTAGTATTAGTTGATGGGGGGCCTTGAGTTGCCCCCCAATGATGGAACATAGAATGGATTCCATTCCTCTTTCCCCCCCTGCACAAAAGGTATTAGAGAAGAGATATTTAAAGAAGGATCCTGATGGAAGGGTGATTGAGACGCCAGAAGAGATGTTCTGGCGTGTGGCTCGAAATATCGCAGAGGCTGAGTATTTTTATGATTCCAAGGCGGTAAGGGAAGAGGTTTCCGAGAAATTTTACCACATGATGGCTTCATTGGATTTTCTTCCGAACTCACCCTGTCTCATGAATGCGGGTAGGGATCTCCAACAATTAGCTGCTTGCTTTGTCCTTCCCATAGAAGATTCCCTTGACTCTATCTTCGAAACGGTTAAACAAACAGCACTTATCCATCAAAGCGGAGGAGGAACAGGTTTCTCTTTTAGCCATCTGAGGCCCAAAGATGATCCTGTCCAATCGACCGGTGGAATTGCCAGTGGTCCCATCTCCTTTATGAGGGTTTTCAATATGGCCACTGAAGTGATTAAACAGGGAGGAACAAGGAGAGGGGCCAACATGGGGGTATTGAGAGTAGACCATCCAGACATTATCGATTTTATTCATATTAAGATGAACCAAGAGGAGATGACCAATTTTAACCTCTCTGTGGGATTGACTCGAGAATTTATGAAGGCCTTGGAGGGCAATGGTGAGTACCCATTGATCAATCCCAGGAATAAAAAAGAGGTTGGACGAAAAAAGGCAAGGGATGTGTTTGAGGCCATCGTTCATGCGGCCTGGGAAACAGGGGATCCAGGGGTTTTATTCTTAGATAGGATTAATGAAACCAATCCCACTCCAGGATTAGGTGAGCTGGAAAGTACCAATCCCTGTGGTGAAGTTCCTCTTCTCCCTTATGAGCCCTGTGTCTTAGGCTCCATTAATCTTTCCCATATGTTAAGAGAAAGGGAGGGGAGATGGGAAGTAGACTTTGAAAAGATTAAGAAAACGGTTAAAGGGGCGGTCCATTTTTTAGATAATGTTATTGACATGAGTCAATTTCCCTTACCCCAGATTACTCAAATGGCAAAGGGGAATCGTAAAATTGGTCTTGGGGTCATGGGATTAGCCCATTTCTTTATCCGGTTAGGGATTCCTTATCATTCACCTAAGGCATTGGAGGTGGCAAGAGGACTGATGAGTTTTATTCAGCATCAAGCTAAAGAAGAATCCATGGAGTTGGCTGAAAAAAGAGGGGTTTTTCCAAACTTTAAATATTCAATTTATAATCGGAGTGGGGCAAGAGGATTAAGAAATGCAACCGTTACCTCTATTGCTCCTACTGGTACGCTTAGCCTGATCGCCGATTGTTCAAGTGGAATTGAACCGCTGTTTGCTATTCAATATACACGAAGGGCATTAGAGGGGATGGAATTTCAAATCCTGGATCCCCTCTTTCTTGAGATGGGAGAAAGGGAAGGATTTTTAAACCCTGATTTAATCAAGGCCATTTCAGAAGGAGTCCCCCTCCAAGACGTAAAAGATATTCCTCAGTCCATTAAAGATCTTTTTATCACCGCCTTTGAGATTTCTCCAGTTTGGCACATCAAGATTCAAGCCGCCTTTCAAGAATATACGGATAATGCCGTTTCTAAAACAATCAATTTTCCAAGGAGTGCAACCGAAGAAGAGGTCAAAGAAACCTTTCTCTTAGCCTATCAAGAGAAGTGTAAAGGCATTACCATCTACCGGAGTGGAAGCAAGGCTAAGCAGGTACTATCCTGTGGAGCCAAACAAGTCTGTTAGAATTCTCATCCTTATAGGCCAAGAGGAAAGGGATTTTATGATCAAATTGGGATAAATAGATATCTCTATGACTATAAGGTTAGATGCTCCTGCCAAAGTCAATCTGAGGTTGGAAATATTGGGAAGAAGAGAGGATGGGTATCACAAGATAAGGACCCTCCTCCAAAAAATTAGTCTTCACGACACACTCCACTTTTCTTTGAGGAAAAAAAAAGAGATTTCAATTGAATCTGATCATCCTTCCTTGCCCACCGGGAAGAATAATTTAGTCTATCAGGCGGCAGAATTATTAATCGAAAAATTCGGATGCGATGGGGGGGTCCATATCAGAATCGAGAAACGGATTCCTTTAGGGGCAGGGTTGGGAGGCGGTAGCAGTGATGCGGCTACGACATTGAAAGCAATGAATCAGCTTCTGAAGTTAAACCTTCCTAAGAAAACGTTAATGGAAGTGGGTTTGGAGATCGGTGCGGATGTCCCTTTCTTCCTCATCGAAGGTTCTGCTATCGGGTCGGGCATCGGTGAAAGACTCAGAAAGATAAACCTTCCGCCATTATGGTATATACTTATTTATCCGAATTTTGAGATTTCTACCCGTTGGGCCTATCAGAATAGTCTGTTGACAAATCAACATTTTCATATTAATTTTAATAAATTTTTAAAAACACCTGAAGGAATTTCGAGAATTCTTTTAAATCATTTAGAAGAGGTAGTTTCAAAAAGGTATCCTCAAATTGAAGCTATGAAAGAAATGCTTTCTTCGTTCAACCCGATAGGGGTTCTCATGACAGGAAGTGGTCCCACTGTCTTTGGCCTTTTCACTGAAGAGAAGAGGGCCTCTGAGGCTTACCAAAAAATAAAAAAAATGATAATCAAGAGGGGTTGGATCGTCTTCCAAGCCAAAGGGTTATCATGAGGTAAAGAAAGATAGGCTGACGAAAAGAGTTCTTAGAAAGGACCGAAATGATTCCTGGGGAAGGGAGGGCGTATGGAAGTTACAGAGGTAAAAATATTCCCCGTTCAAGAAGAGAGGCTTAAGGCCTACGTTTCAATCACCTTTGATCATTGTTTCGTGGTAAGAGATCTGAAGGTCATTCAGGGAAACAATGGATTGTTTGTTGCCATGCCAAGTAAGAAGAGAAAGGATGGGACCTACCGAGATATGGCTCATCCCCTGAACAATGAGATGAGAAAGAAGATTGAATCCATTGTGTTGTCGGAGTATAATAAAGAAATAGAGAAAAAACTTTAAACTTCAAATCCGAGGTTCGAAACAAAAGAATCCATCTTTTTAAAGGTTAAAGAGTTTTATTACCTCAGATTTCAATCGTCGGATTTAAAAGATCTTTTTACTATCATTGGGGTGTCGTCAAGCGGTAAGACACAGGTCTTTGGAACCTGGATTCGGAGGT
>JBBIRT010000070.1:0-16796 GCA_037441725.1 Deltaproteobacteria bacterium
TCCGGGTAAGTCTGGATCGCCAGTTCATAAGAAACTCCACCACCCTCAATAAAGGATGTGAACCTGAAAGTCTGACCCTGAAATATCCCCAGCATTGACCTGTTCTCGAGACAGCATCAAAGATAAGGTGATCTGCATTATTGGGAAGGAAAGTATCCGCATGAAGGAAAAGGAGGATCTCTCCTGTAGACGATTTAGCCCCCATATTCATTTGTCGGCTTCTTCCTCGAGAGGTTTCTAATACCTGATCGGAATAAGGGAAGGCCATTTGAAAGGATTGATCCTTGCTACCCCCATCCACCACAATGACCTCATGACCTTTTCTTCGAAGAGGTTGAAGGGCTGAAAGTGTCCGAATGACCCATTCCTCCTCATTTAACACAGGGATAATGATAGAAATCTTCATTTTAATCATTAATGATCTATGAAACCTTGCTGAGAGCTCCTGTACAGCTGCTTCCTTGACCTGCTGTGCACCCATAACAGTGGGGACGAAATGGAATCGGATTTCCCTCAAGGGTTATTTCTTTGAGTTCAGTAATATGGACTCGAGAAAGATTTTTGAATTGGAGGGTAAAGCCAAGGGCCTGATTAAAATCACAATCATAGATATACCCCTGCCAATCTACATTGATGAGCCTTCGACACATGATAGACTCAAGATTTTCAGGGTGATGATTCTCTTTAAGGAGTTGGAGATAACGAACATACTCTCCATGAGAAATTAGTAAATTTTCAAATCGTCGAATAGGCATATTCGTAATCGTGAAAAGATTGTTGAAGACAATGCCATAATGCTCCCCCAGGTGGTTTCGATACTCTTCCTCCAATCCCTTTTGAGGGGGGGGTAAAAAAGGACCTAAAGGGTTGTAAACTAAATTGAGGATAAGTCCAGAATCTCTTTTCCCATAACCCACTTGATTCAGCCTTTTGAGGACACTGAGACTGGCTTCGAAGACCCCAGCCCCACGTTGAGCCTCCACATTCTCTTTCAAATAACAGGGCAGCGAAGCAAAAACTTCGATTTTTTGTTCAGCAAAAAAGTCCACCAGATCTTCTTTTCCAGGTTCATTAAGGATGGTGAGATTGCATCGGTTGATCACATGGAGTCCCATCCCACTTAATTCTCGAACGAACTCTCGAAAGAAGGGGTGAAGCTCAGGGGCTCCTCCTGTGAGATCTATGATTTTGATTTTAGATGAGATAAGAGTGGTGAGGATCTGATCCATGACAATTCGATCCATCATTTCAGTTCGATGAGGTCCTGCATCAAGGTGGCAATGGAGGCATCGTTGATTGCATTTATAACCTAAGTTTACCTGGAGTATCTCGACAGGAGTTCGTTGGATAAAGAACATATCATTCATGCTTGCCCTCTGCTAATCGAATCGATCGAAATTTTTTCAACCAAACAGGGATCAACGAAAAGATTCCGAGAAGAAAGAAAGCGGTCAATGTTTTTAATGAAACCAGTTGTTCGGGTGAATCGATTTGGCCTAAGGTTCTTCCAAGATTAGCAAAAACGAAGGCTCCAGGGAGAATTCCTAAGAAGGTAGCTGCCATATAAGTTTTAAGTCGGATGGGAGTAAATGCCATAGACAGATTAATTAGCCAGAATGGGAAAATGGGAACGAGTCTTAGGAAAAGAAGATAATTAAAGTCGTGTTTATGAAATTCTGAAAGAAATCTTTGAATCTTTCCTCTCATTCTATGTTGGATTGCCTCTCCAAATATATAACGAGAGGCTAAAAAGACCAGAGTAGCTCCTAAGGTAGCAGAAAAAATGATGATCATAAACCCTACCCATAACCCAAAAATAAATCCAATCATAAGTGAGAGGAGGCTTGCAAGAGGCAAACTTAAGGCTGTAGATAGGGTATAAATAGAAATGGCTATTAAGAGCATAACCGAATAGTTGTTAAGAGTAAAGGCGACCAGTTTTTCCCTATTAGCCTTCAGAAATGTAAAATTTAGATATTGATCAAATCCAAGAAGAAAGAATGCACAAAAACCTCCTATAAATATAAGAAAAAGGAGTCCTTTTTTTAAAAATATTAATAATTTTGAAGTATTATAAGATATTTGAAGCATATTATAAACATATATTTTTTCTTAAACTTAAACTATTTATTAGAGAAATTCAATATAGAATATATAAAAAATTTTAAAAAAATATCTTGACAATTTAAATAAAGAATTATATATTTATTTATAATGAGACTTTCAACTCAAACAAGATACGGAGTGAGGGCTATTTTTGATATTGCTTACAATTCAGGAGGAGGGGAGATTCAAGTCAAAGATATCTCCCGCCGTCAAGGAATTTCTCCGAGGTATATAGAACAGATATTCCAGAAATTAAAAAAGGCTGGCATTATCGGCAGTAAGAGAGGGCCTACAGGAGGGTATTTTCTAAATAAAAGAGCTGAAGAGATTTCGATTGGTGAGATCATAAAAGTTACTGAAAGAGATATCAATCCAGTCAATTGTAAGAATAATAAGGGTTCAAAAAAACCTTGCGAAAAATCTGGGAACTGTGTTACCGAGCTGGTTTGGAATGAAGCGGGTAAAAAATTGAGCGAATATTTTAATTCAATAACAATCAGGGACCTTTGTGAAATGGCCAGAGAGATGGGAATCGAAAGGGAGATCGATAAAAATTATATGTATTATATATAATCAGATTGAAAAAATTCTTGGAATTTGTATGAAAAATAATTTAATAAATTTTCATAATTTTATGATAATGTAAATTTTAAGGGGAAATTTTGTAGTTTCCTCTTTTTATTTAATAAAATACTTTATAAAAATGGTAAACAATATTTAAAATATATTTACTAAAAAGGTGATAAAATGAATTTAATTAAAATTCTAAAGTGTAAAGAATGCGGTAGGGAATACAGGATAAAACCATTTCATGTATGTGAATTCTGCTTCGGCCCCTTAGAAGTTGTCTATGATTATGAGAGTATTAAGAAAAGAATTTCTCGAAGAGAGATAGAGAGTAGACCAAAAACGATGTGGCGATATAAGGAATTTTTACCTTTGGATGGAGAACCTGCTGTGGGGAAGAATGTTGGGTTCACTCCGCTCATAAAAGCGGAAAGGCTCGCAGAAGTCTTAGGAGTCAAGGAACTCTATATCAAGAATGATGCAGTGAATTATCCAACCCTCTCTTTTAAAGATCGGGTGGTTTCAGTCGCGATCTCAAAAGCAATAGAGTTTGGATTTAGTGTTGTCTCTTGTGCTTCCACAGGCAATCTCGCTAATTCCGTCGCAGCTCTCGCTGCTGAAGGAGGATTAAAGAGTTATATCTTCATTCCCCACGATCTCGAACAGGGGAAGATACTAAGCACGTTGATTTATGGAGCAAAGCTTGTTGGCATCAAAGGGAGTTATGATGAAGTCAACCGCCTTTGCACTGAGATTGCTGAAAATTATCAATGGGCCTTCGTCAATATCAATATTCGACCTTTTTATTCAGAGGGTTCCAAGACCTTTGGTTTTGAAATTGCTGAACAGATGGGATGGAAACCCCCTCAACATATCATTGTACCGATGGCAGGAGGATCACTCATCACGAAAATCTGGAAAGGACTTAAGGAATTGGAGCTGATAGGTCTAATCGATCCTGTAGCGACGAAGATTCATGGTGCTCAGGCCTCGGGATCAAATCCCATTGTCTCCGCATTCAAAAATGGACTGGACTGGATAAAGCCTCAACATCCTAAGACCATAGCTAAATCCTTGGCCATTGGCAATCCAGCGGATGGTTTTTATGCCCTTCAAACAATTCGAGAATCTGGAGGATCAGCAGAGGATGTATCTGATGAAGAAATTATTGAAGCTATGAAGCTTTTAGCAAGGAAAGAAGGAATCTTCACTGAGACCGCAGGAGGGGTGACCGTTGGGGTTACCAAAAAATTGATTGAAAAAGGAGTCATTCCGAGAGATGAAACGATTCTCATTGCCATTACAGGAAATGGATTAAAGACCCAAGAGGCAGTCCAAGATAAAGTTGGCGTGCCTCTCATTATTGAACCCAAATTTTCGGATTTTGAGAAGACCGTCAAACCAAAAGAAAGTAAATTTAAGGAATTGATTGCACTATCCACATTATAAAAATAGATGGAGGAAAAAAATGAGTATTCGTGTGAGAATCCCCACCCCACTAAAGAAGCTGACAGGAGAACAAGATACATTGTTTGCCAGTGGTAAAACAGTAGGAGAAATCATCCAATGGCTCACAGAAAATTATCCAGCCCTCGAGGAGAGATTGAGGGATGAAAAGGGCGAATTGAGGAGGTTCATCAATATCTATGTGAATGATGAGGATATCCGATTTATTCAAAACCTTGAAACCCCTGTCAAAGAAGGTGACCAAATCTCTATCATTCCAGCGATTGCGGGTGGAACTTCGAAAAGGCGAAGGGTCACGCTCACCTTTCCTCAAGATCGAATTCAGGAACCCGTCATCTATAACATTGGACACCTTTTTAAAATTATCACCAACATTCGCAGTGCGAATGTAACTGAGAACGTAGGGTGGGTCACCCTGGAGATAGAAGGAGATGAGGAGGAATATCTAAAGGCCCTCGAATATTTAAAAGGGATTGGAGTAAAAGTGGAGCCAGTAGAGCGGGATGTCATTGTATAGACACTATCGCTCCCCGTTCTTCCACCATAGGTGAATTCTCCTTGAGCGGAAAGGGGTTGCAGTGATTCAGAAGATGTGGCCTTTGAGAGTACGGGGCGGTTGGGAAACCTGAGGGAGGTGAATATGAGTAAAAGAGCGAAAGAGTTATTCTGGAGGGCAGTGGGTCCACTTCTCAGAAAAGCTCTGGAGGAAAAACATAAAGACGTTTCTGAACTATCTGTTCAAGAGGTCAACTACCTTCTCCAGAGAGGCAGGAGAATGATTCTTCTCGATGTCCGTGAAAAGGAAGAATTAGCCTTCGGCTACCTCAAGGATTCTGTTTTCATTCCGAGGGCCATGTTAAGGGATAAAGTGGAGACTTTGCTTCCAGACAAGAATGCACCTATTGTGGTTTACTGTGCAGCAGGGGTTCGATCCATCTTGGCTGCCAAGACATTGAAAGAAATGGGCTACAGCCAAGTCTTTTCTATGAAAGAAGGAATCGAAGGGTGGAAAAAAGCAGGGTTTGAACTGGCAAGCGACAACGGATTGACCTCTGAACAGCTTACCCGATATAGCAGGCACATCCTTCTGAAAGAGGTTGGGCTGGAAGGCCAAAAGAGACTATTGGAGGCAAAGGTCCTTATTGTGGGAGCAGGGGGATTGGGATGCCCTGCAGCCCTTTATTTAGCGGCTGCAGGAGTGGGAACATTAGGCATTATTGATTCCGATGTAGTCGATTTATCCAACCTCCAACGGCAAATATTGCATAGTATTCACGATGTGGGAAGACCAAAAACAGAATCAGCGAAAGATGCCATTAGCTTAATTAATCCGGGTGTAAAGGTCGTGACATACCAAGAAAGACTTACCTCTGAAAACGCAGAAAATATATTTAAAGATTATGACATCATTGTGGACGGATCAGATAATTTTCCTACGAAGTATCTTGTCAATGATGCTGCTTTCTTTGCAGGGAAACCTTTAGTTTTTGGGGGAGTCTTTCAATTCGAAGGTCAAGCCAGTGTGTTCGCTCCGAAAGAAGGGGGGCCCTGTCTTCGATGCCTGTTCCCCGAGCCTCCACCCCCTGGACTTGTGCCCAGCTGAGATGAAGCGGGTGTCCTGGGAGTTGTCCCCGGGCAAGTTGGATTGATTCAGGCTACAGAGGCGATCAAACTCATTTTAAAAAAGGGAAAGCCTTTAATCGGACAGTATTTAGTCTATAATTCATTGGATGTCGAATTTAGAATCTTTTCCATCAAAAAGAGACCCTCCTGTCCGCTCTGTAGCGAAAAACCCGTGATTAAAGAATTGAGTTCTTATCAGGAGGCTTGTTCTATTGAGCATCAAGAACAAGCAGTGGTTTGAAGAAGTTGAGTAAGGAGGGAGAAGATGGATCGGGCAAGAATTTTTCAAAATTTTATTTGCCTGCTCTTGGGGATAGGAATTCTTTTTTTAACTTCTCTATCCTGGGGGATTCCAAATGGAGGTTACAATAGACCTGAGCTTCTGATTCAACCTGAAGAATTAAAAGTCCTCATCGATCGGAAAGACCCTGATATTCGGGTGATTGATGTCAGAGAGAAGATTAAATATCTTGCAGGTCATATTCCCGGAGCAGTGAACATCTGGAGGCCTGATATCGTGGATAAGGATCACCCTATCCCAGGGATGATGGCCCCTCCCTCCCAAATAGAGCAATTGATGGGAAGACTCGGGATAACCAACCAAAATAAACTAATTATCTATTCTGATGGCCCTGATAATGCAAGGCTCTGGTGGATTCTTGCTTATTATGGATATCCGATCGGACAGATGAAGCTCCTTGATGGTAACCTGGAGGGTTGGAAATCAAAGGGTTACCCCACCGAGATGATTCCACCTCAGGTCAGCCAAACCCAATTTAGATTGCCTGGGAAGACAAGAGCAACTGAACCCCTGCTTTGTACATTGCCAGAGGTTAAGGAGGCTTTAAAAGAGCCCGGAAAGGTCGTTCTCGATGTGCGGGCCCTTAAAGAGTATCTGGGAGAAGAGATGCTTTCAGGAGCAGTCCGGGCAGGCCGTATTCCTGGAGTGAAGTGGATTGAATGGAAGGAGGTGCTCATTCAGGAAGGTCCGTTCAAGGGATACTGGAAATCTTCTGAAGAGATTAGAAAGCTCTTTACTGATATTGGGGTCACTCCAGAAAAAGAGATTTACATCCACTGACAGTCTGGAGTCCGTTCGGCTCACAGTTTAGTGAGCCTTTATCTGATAGGCTATCCCCTTGAAAAACTCCACAATTATGATGGTTCATGGATTGAATGGAGTCGAAGTTCTGAGCCTATTGAGACAGGATCACCCAAGAAATAAATTAGGATGATCAAGATTCCAAAATCTATTTATGAAGCGATGATTGAACACGCCCGGCGAGAGGCTCCACTGGAATGTTGTGGGATCTTAGCAGGAAAAGTGGGAATGGTTAAGAAGGCCTTTGAAATGAGAAATGAGGAGCAGAGTTCGGTTCGATATTCAATCTCCCCTCAAGAACAGATGAGGGTTTTTGAGAATCTGGAGAAGGAGTCTCTCGAGATGATTGGGATCTACCATTCTCACACCCATACTCAAGCCTATCCATCGGAGACCGATGTGAAAATGGCCTTCTATCCTGATATTTCATCGATCATCATTTCTTTAAAAGATGAGATCCCGGTGGTTAAGGCTTTTCGGATTAAAAAAGATGAAATTGATACTGAAGAGATTCAAGTCATTTAAGTTTTTTCGGTGGAGGGACGATGAGGGAAGTCTTATCCATTAACAGAGAGAGAAGATATCAAGAGAATGTGAAGGAAAGGATCTCGTTTTCACTTCTTTCACATATTGGGAATACCCCTCTGATCCAGATCCAGCAATTGACCAAGCATCTCTCGGAGGTGCAAATCTTTGCAAAGGCAGAATGGCTCAATCCAGGAGGATCTGTCAAAGACCGGGCAGGATTAAAAATTATTGAAGAGGGAGAAAAATCCGGACAACTCGTAAGAGATAAGATGATTCTTGACTCTACCTCTGGCAACACTGGAATTGCTTATGCGATGATCGGGGCCATTAAGGGATATCGAGTGGAATTGGTGGTTCCCGAAAATATCAGTGAGGAGAGAAAAAAAGCCCTGGAGGCTTATGGGGTTGAACTGATCTTCACCGATCCCTTATTGGGATCAGATGGGGCACTCATTGAGGCGCAGAAGATCTATCGGGCGAACCCAGAAAAATACTTCTTTGCAAATCAGTATAATAATCCCTCCAACTGGAGAGCCCACTATGAGACCACAGGGGTTGAAATCTTCCATCAGACGAGAGGTAGGGTAACCCATTTTATAGCAGGGGTGGGGACAGGTGGAACCCTTGTTGGGACAGGTAGAAGGTTAAGGGAATTCAATCCACAGATTAAACTCTTTGGGGTCCAACCTGACTGTGGCTTTCATGGGATTGAGGGGCTTAAACATATTGAAACCGCCATCCGTCCTGGTATTTATGATGAGACTCTCTTGGATGGCACATTCTTTGTTAAAACAGAGGATGCATATGAAATGGCGAGATGTCTGGCCAGAGAGGAGGGTTTATGGGTCGGGCCATCCTCAGGAGCGGCTCTATGGGCATCGTTGAAGTTGGCGGAGTCCATTGAAGAAGGGTTGATCGTAACCATTTTCCCAGATGGGGGGGCAAGGTATCCTGAGTACTGTTCTGATTGTGAAAAACAGAAAAGACGTCTTTCCCTGAGATATCCAAGATCAATCTTTCCAACCTACCCAATCTTATAAGAGGAAAGGAGTATTCCTTCATGACAGAGAAGAAGAAGAGTATATTTACCCCTATAAGCGAAAAAGAGGTGACCCGTGCAATTGTAGATGGATTTGCACGTCAGTTCATTGAATATGTGGAGAGTGATTGTCTCATTATTGGAGGAGGACCCAGCGGGTTGATGGCTGGAAGGGATTTGGCCTTAAAGGGATTGAAAACGTTGATCGTTGAGAGAAACAACTATATTGGGGGAGGGTTCTGGATTGGTGGATATTTGATGAATAAGGTGACCATTAGGGAACCTGGTCAGGAAGTCCTCGAAGAGTTGAAGATTCCTTTTGAGGAGGTAACAAAAGGGCTTTTTGTTGCTGATGGTCCCCATGCCTGTTCAAAATTGATTTCTTCTGCTTGTGATGCAGGGGTTAAGTTCGCCAATATGACGATCTTCGATGATATCATCTTAAGGGAAGGGAATCGCGTCTGTGGTGCGGTGGTCAATTGGACTCCTGTGCAGGCCCTTCCCCGAGAAATTACCTGTGTTGATCCCATTGCCCTCGAGGCGAAAGTAGTGGTTGACTCAACAGGTCACGATGCCAGTGTGGTTAAAAAACTTGAGGAAAGGGGCATTCTTAAAACCTCTGGCTATGGGGCCATGTGGGTTGAACAATCTGAGGATCTGGTCGTTGAACATACCGGTGAGGTTCATCCAGGACTGATTGTAACAGGAATGGCCGTGGCAACGACTTATGGACTTCCAAGAATGGGTCCAACCTTTGGAGCCATGTTGCTCTCAGGGCGAAAAGGGGCTCAGGTCATTCTTAGAAAGATGAACAAAAATTGACGACGAAAAGGTGAAACAGATTTTCGAATGTATTCCTTCTTCCATCAGGATTTATGAAGAAGGAGAAAATATCGGGTTAAATTTAAATGATTTGAAGGAGTATCTCCAGGCAAGGACAGCCATCCAAGTCCTTTTGGAAGGAAATATATATCAAAGACTTTCGGAACCTATAGACCTTATGGCTCGAAGGTTAGCCCGATTAAGGATTAAAGATCCGCTGAAGGGGGTGCTGCCTAAAATGGTTCTTGAGGGGGAAGTGAATTATGAAAAAGAGCGATTGAAAGATCCAAACTGGAAGGCCTTTGGAATTCTCTATGAAGGAATGATTTATCAACAGGTGATTAGTGATTTCATTTTAAAAGAAAGTTTTAATAATCAACCCTGTATGATTCTCCTCACGAATCAACTTATCGGGACATGGGACCAAGATCATTTGCGATATCATATCCGGACAAGCCTCTATGGGTTTCCCCATATTATTTCCATACCTGGTTTGGTGATGGGGCCAGCAAAACCCAGAGAATTTTATCTCAAAAGACAAATGGGAGTTCCGATGGAATTATTAAAAGAGGAGTATAAAGGGAGGTTTCTTGAGCATGGGGATTGGAGGATGACCGAGGTGTTAAAAGGATATGTCATGCAGGCACTCTTTTATCATCTAACAGGAAACCCCTTCTGTGAGGATCCTGAATGTCGTCTCTTCAACAGTCATTGGCAAGAAGAGATGATTCATGCCCAATTGGATGGGATCTATGAATTTTGTCCGAGGCACGAGGAGATTTTGAATAAGGTAAGAGATAGAGTTTCAATAAGATAAGCAATCCAGACATGCAGCTCTTGGTCCCCAAAGCGCTTAAACCTTTACCCCCCTAAGGTTAAGCTTTGGGGCCAAGAGCCCTTTTAAATGAGATGAAAAGAACATTCATAAGCGTCATAGCAGGCCTTATAATTTTTGGAATCCTTCTGTCCTATGTCCCTATGATTTCTGTTGAGGCATGTTCGGGGATAGGTCATTTGCAAAAAGTGAATTTAAATTGCGGAAGCCTCTTTCATTGTCCGTTTATTTTAACTATAGGTTTTCTAATGAACTTCCATCTTCCTCTTAAAGGAAGTGTAATTTTAATCAGCCATCTACCTAATACTAAATTAATTGCACAAACCATCTTTCATCCTCCAGAACATCCCTTTTGAGGATATTATTTTGAGAGGATGGGGAGTGAAAATTTTATTGAGAAATAAAGTTTTTTTTATCCCAATATACATATTTTACCCTATTGACCTAAACGAATATTAGGAATAGGGTAACCTATATAGGGAAAAAAAAGAAAAGCTCTTGGCTAAAGGCCTAAAAATGAGGGCCTTTTTGCGAAACCTTCACCCCCCTAAAGGTTTTAGCTCATGCCAAGAGCTTTTTTTTCTTTCTTAAACAAAAAGGTGGATTTCGATCCTATAGAAAGAAGGTGATGAATCTATGATTAGGTGGCCTTTCTTCATAAAAAAGGTTTTTTTATGTTTTTTTGTCCTAATCCCTCTCTCTTCTTTTGCCCAATCAGAAAATATAGTTAAATTAGATTCATTGATTGAGGAAGTCCTGGAGAATAATCCAGAGATCCGAGCTGCTCAGAGAAGATGGGAGGCTTTTAAAGAGAAGGTGCCTCAAGCCCGTTCACTTCCAGATCCAATGTTGGGTCTTGGAATAATCAGCCTGCCGACCAATTTCAGTCTCAGAGACGAAGACATGACGATGAAGGAGATCTCCATCTCACAAATGTTTCCCTTTTATGGGAAAAGGAGACTGATGGGGGAGATGGCAGAAAAAGAGGCAGAGGCAGTATTGAATGAGATTCAAGAAAAGATGAATCGGATTATCAAAGAAGTAAAATCGACCTATTTTGAACTTTCATATAACTATCGATCCATTGAAATTACCCAAAAGAATAAAGAGATTCTTGAAAATTTTATAAAGATTGCAGAAACCCAGTATTCGGTTGGGATGGGAGTCCAACAAGATGTGATTAAAGCCCATATAGAGGTCTCAAAAATGGTCGATGAGCTTCTCATGCTAGATCAGAAGAAAAAAGCTCTTGAGGCCAAATTGATAGCCCTACTCAATCGTCCATCCGATAGCTCATTCGGAAAACCTGAGGAAGTCAATTTTAAAAAGATTCCTCTTTCCATTGAGGAACTTCAGAAGATGGCTATCGATATCAATCCCACTCTTCAGGGGATGAGGAAGATGATTGAGGCAAAACAGAAGGCCCACGAGCTGGCTAAAAAAGAATACTACCCTGATCTTACCTTCAGGGTTGCCTATGGCCAGAGAGATAACGGGCCGGAGATGAAACGAAGAGATATGCTGACCGGGATGGTGGAGATCAATATTCCTATCTTCTATCAATCGAAACAGGGTCGAAAGGTCGCCGAGACAGTGGCTGAGATTCAATCCATAGAGGCTCAATATCGAGCGATGAAGAATGAGATCCTTTCCATGATCATAGATATGACCTCAATGATTCAGAGGGTGGAAAGACAGATAGAGCTTTATAAAACAGGGATTATTCCACAGGCAAGTCTTCAGGTAAGTTCAGCCATGAGTGCCTATAGAGTTGGGAAGGTTGATTTTATGACCCTTCTGGATAGTCAGATGACCCTATATCAATACGAATTAGATTATTACCGGGCCCTTACAGAGTATGAAAAGAATAAGGCAAATTTAGAAGCAGTGATTGGAAAACAAATCTTCCAAAAGGGAGAAGGAAAATGAAAAGAATGATCTATTTCATCCTATTTTTAGTCATTTTAATTACAGGATGTGAAAGGCTGAAAGAAAAGGCATCTCTTCAGGAAGAAAAAAAAGATGAGGAGAAGAAGATTGGGGTGGTAAAGAATATTGATCTTATGGAGGAAATGAAAGGATTAACCATGGAGTCGATCCAGAAGGAAGGAAAGATGCAGGAAGTGACTCCTGGGACTGTTCAGATCACTCCCGAACGTCAGCAATTGATAGGGGTTAAAGTGGGGCCAGTAGAAATGAGACCTCTCGAGAAGGTAATCCGAACGGTGGGAAGAATCGATTTCGATGAGAGAAAGGTAGTCACCATTTCTCCAAAGATTGGAGGCTGGATTGAAGATCTCTATGTCGATTTTACAGGAAGATATGTGAGACAGGGGGAACCCCTTCTCACCATCTACAGCCCAGAACTGGTCTCTACCCAGGAGGAGTATCTTATCGCTCTGCAGGCGAAGAAGGATTTGATGAAGAGTCCATTTTCAGAGGTGGTGGCAAGTGGGAACTCCCTTGCGGAATCTGCCAAACGCCGTCTCAAGCTTTGGGATATCAACGACGATCAGATCAAAGCCCTTGAGGAGACCGGGCAGGCAAAGAAGACGCTTACTCTCTATTCTCCTTTTAGTGGATTTGTCCTTGAAAAGATGGCCTATAAGGGAATGAATGTGATGCCAGGAATGGCCCTCTTCAAGTTAGCTGATCTCTCTGTGGTCTGGCTCTATGCAGATATTTATGAATATGAACTTCCATTAATTCACTTGGGACAGGTAGCATCAGTTCAGCTCTCTTATCTACCCGGTCAAACCTTCACAGGAAAAGTGATCTATATCTATCCATCTCTCAATCCTGAGACTCGAACAGCGAAGGTGAGATTTGAATTTCCAAATCCTCACGGAAGGTTAAAGCCAGAGATGTATGCCAATGTGGAGATAAAAGTTTCCTTAGGAAGAAAGTTAGTGGTTCCTGATGGGGCAATCATTGATACAGGCCTAAGACAGATGGCCATTGTGGATAAAGGGAACGGCTATTTTGAGCCGAGAGAGGTAAAGGTCGGAGCTAAGGTCGATAATTATTATGAAGTGATAAGTGGACTAAAATCAGATGAGAGAGTTGTAACCAGTGCCAATTTCCTTATTGACTCTGAATCGAAATTGAAGGAGGCAATGGGAAGTATGGTCGGAATGGAACATATGGGGCATGGGAAATAAATAGACCCAAGATCTCTGATTAAAGGTTTAATGTCTAACTTCCATCTCCGATCTGGAATTTGGAATCTACGATTAGAGGAGGTCCCATGATAAATAGATTGATTGAAGCTTGTGCTCATAATAAATTTATCGTTTTTCTCCTTATAGGTATGGCTACTCTATGGGGCTTATATTCCATTAAAAATATAACCCTCGACGCTATTCCTGATCTTTCAGACACCCAGGTGATTATCTTCTCGCGATGGGATAGAAGCCCTGACATAATAGAAGACCAAATCACCTATCCCATTATTTCAGCTCTTTTGGGTGTCCCAAAGGTAAAAGATATAAGGGGTTTCTCCGATTTTGGTTATTCCTATGTCTATGTCATCTTTGAGGATGGAACGGATATCTATTGGGCTCGCTCCAGAACTCTTGAATATTTAAGTAATATCCTTCCTCGTCTTCCTCAAGGAGTAAATGTTGAACTTGCCCGGGATGAGACTGCAGTGGGTTGGGTTTTTCAATATGCACTTGTTGATAAGACAGGTAAAAACGACCTGGCTCAATTAAGGACTTTTCAAGATTGGTACCTCAGATATACCATCCAATCTGTTCCTGGAGTTGCTGAAGTTGCTCCCATTGGTGGTTTTGTTAGGCAATATCAGGTCAATATCGATCCAAATAAACTTATAGCCTATAACATCTCTATTGATCGTGTTATAGCTGCCATAAGAGCTGGTAATAATGATGTCGGCGGAAGATTAGTAGAGTTTGCAGGCCTTGAGTATATGGTTCGTGGAAGGGGTTATATTCGAAAAGTATCCGATATAGAAAGTATTGTTGTTGGGAGAAATAAGAGTGGAGTCCAAATTTTGGTAAAGGATCTTGGAACAGTTACATTAGGTCCTGATCTCAGACGGGGGATTGCAGAATTAAATGGGGAAGGAGAGGTTGTTGGGGGTATTGTGATCATGCGTTTTGGTGAGAATGCCCTAAAGGTTATAGACCGGGTTCGGGAAAAGCTTGAAGAACTTAAGCCCTCCCTTCCACCTGGGGTTGAGATTGTCACTACCTATGATAGAGGTTCATTGATTGAACGAGCTATTAACACTCTTAAGGATACCCTTAGCGAGGAGTTAATTATTGTAAGCATCGTGATAATGATCTTTCTCTGGCATATCCCTTCAGCTATCGTTCCGATCATCACTATACCAATTACTATTATCCTGTCATTTATCCCGATGCATTTAATGGGGCTTACTGCTAATATCATGAGTCTTGGGGGGATAGCCATTGCCATTGGTGCAATGGTTGATGCAGCCATCGTAGTGGTTGAGCAGACTCATAAAAAACTTGAGAGATGGGACAAAGAGGGGAGGGGTGGTAGTTATAAAGATGTTGTGATCAAGGCTGTTAAAGAAGTGGGAGGCCCAAGTTTTTTCGCCCTTTTAGTGATTGCTGTCTCATTTATGCCTGTCTTCACTCTGGCAGGGATGGAAGGAAGGCTTTTCAAACCTCTCGCTTTTACAAAAAACTTTTCAATGGCTATAGCGGCTGTTCTGGCCATTACCCTTGATCCAGCCATTCGGTTGCTTTTTACCCATATGGATCCTTATCTGTTTAAACCAAAATTCTTATGTAAGATTGTGAATACCTTTCTTGTAGGAAAGATTCATAGTGAAGAGAAACACCCGATCAGTCGACCTCTGATGAGGATCTATCATCCCATCTGTGAATATGTACTGAGATTTAAATGGATAACAGTCCTTGTTGCAATATTGGTAGTTTTAGCTACTATTCCAATTTTTAAAAAGCTTGGGTCTGAATTTATGCCTCCCCTTTTTGAAGGTGATCTTCTCTACATGCCAACCACTCTGCCTGGTATTTCTGTAACCGAAGCCCAAAGGTTACTCCAGGTTCAGGATAAGGTATTGAAGTCATTTCCAGAAGTAAAACTTGTTTTTGGAAAGGCAGGCCGTGCAGAGACGGCTACTGACCCTGCACCATTCTCTATGATGGAAACCGTGATAGTTCTTAGGCCTGAATCAGAATGGCCTAAAATTCCCAGGTGGTACTCTTCATGGGCACCAGAATGGTTACAGAAGATTTTACGTCGGTTCTGGCCTGATCATAAGAGAGTGGAAGATTTAATTTATGGCCCTGGAGGGTTGGATGAGAAGATGAGATTTCCAGGGATCACAAATGCCTGGACCATGCCAATTAAAGCTCGTGTGGACATGCTTACAACAGGAGTGAGGACACCCGTTGGGATAAAGATCATGGGATCGGATTTACAAAAAATTCAGGAGATCGGTGAACATATCGAAATGGTGCTCAAGGATGTTCCTGGGACAAAGAGTGTCTATGCAGAGCGGACCGCAGGTGGTTATTTTATTGACTTTACTCTTAAACGAGAAGAGCTGGCACGTTATGGTCTAACGATTGATCAAGCTAATAATATCATTATGTCAGCAATAGGGGGTGAAAATATTACTACGACGATTGAGGGCAGAGAGCGTTATCCTGTCAACGTTCGTTATTTAAGGGAGTTAAGAGACGATGTAGAAAGGCTTAAAAGGGTGCTCGTTCCTATTGGAGAAAGTGGCCCCATCACGACAGGCGGAATGGCTGGAATGGGAAGCGTGGGGAATTCATCAGGAACAAACCTTTCCCTGGTCACATATGTTCCCCTGAGTCAGCTTGCCGAGATCTCTCTGACGGCAGGCCCCTCTATGATAAGAGATGAGAATGGAAGATTGTCAGGATATGTCTATGTTGATCTTGATACTTCCAAACGGGATATAGGGAGTTATGTTTCAGATGCGAAGAAAACAGTTCGAGAGAATATAAAATTACCACCGGGGTATCAACTAATTTGGAGCGGCCAGTTCGAGTATATGGAACGAGCAAAGGAACGTTTAGTGATAGTAGTTCCAATTACGATTTTCTTGGTCTTTTTACTTCTCTATTTCAATACCCTCTCCGTAACGAAGACCATCATCATTTTCTTAGCTGTTCCTTTTTCTGCCGTTGGTGCAATATGGCTCCTTTATCTTCTCGGATATAATATGAGTATCGCTGTCTGGGTGGGTTTGATTGCTTTGATGGGTGTGGATGCAGAAACAGGAATGTTCATGCTCCTCTACTTGGATCTGGCTTATCATGAAGCTGAGCAGAAAGGTCGGCTTCGAAATTGGCAGGATTTAAAGGAGGTGATTGTAGAGGGTGCTGTTAAGAGACTCCGTCCGAAGTTCATGACAGTTGCTGTTATGTTGATGGGATTGATTCCAATCATGTGGTCGGCAGGAGCTGGTGCTGATGTGATGAAGCGTATTGCTGCGCCGATGATTGGAGGCATCTTTACCTCTTTTATTATGGAGCTGGGCGTATATCCTGCCATCTATGCTATCTGGAAATGGAACTTTGGCTTGAAGAAGATGCTTCAAGTTAAAAGTTTGTCACAAATTACATGATTTTTAAAATTAAGACAAATAAGAGAGGTCAACACGTTTTTAAAACACAAATAAATGATACGAGGAGGCATTAACGTGAAACGAATTGTCG
>JBBIRT010000071.1:0-16772 GCA_037441725.1 Deltaproteobacteria bacterium
ATTGTTGCCCTGGGAGCACGCTCTCAACTGACCCCTGTAATCTCTGCAAAGGCCGTTGAACTGGCTGTCTTAGCCAGGGTTCCCAAAGGGACAGAGCCATTGAATCGTGAGGCCCTCAGAGCAGGGATGAGGGTAGCCAGACAGTTGAAGAGGACACGGATGAAAAAGGAGGTTCCTTTTGAGATTCCCAAGGAAGACCTTCTGGATGCCTACTGATCATGGATACCTAATCTGAACCATTCAAAGTCTCAAATAGAAATCAATCAATGTAGGAGATGCCTGAATGAGAGACTCGTATGGGATGAAGAGAAATTTGCTTCTCTATAAAATCACGAAGAGGATGGCCCAGATCGTCTTTTCTATTTTTTATCGGATTAAAAAGACACAAGAGGTCATCCATTTAGAAAAAGGGCCAATGGTTATTCTCCCCAAACATCAATACTGGACGGATATTCCAATTATTAGCCTTTCCTTTCAGCCATTCCTATATTTTGTAGCCAAAAAGGAGCTTTTCAAATATCCTTTGATTCGGGGTTATCTTGCCTGTCTGGGTGGTCTGCCCGTGGATCGAAAGAGAACGATTCGAACCTTCAACTCTTTTAAAACCCTTCTTTCCCTATTGAAAAAAGGGGAAAGGGTGGTCATCTTCCCTGAGGGGACCTATTTTCGAAGAGAGGTGGGGAGAGGGAAAGTCAGGCTTCTTCAGATGATTTTAAGATGGCAATCTGAAATCGGGGGGAACATTCCTTTTATTCCTGTGGGGATTCGATATGGTCAAAGATCTCGCTGGAGGAGAGAAGTGGAGGTGTGCATTGGCAAGCCCCTTTATGCAAAGAAAGAGTCAGAAGCCCACACCTTGATTCGTCAAGCCATGGAGGAGATCGGTCGCCTCAGTCGTATACCCAAATGGTCTTAGTGGATTTTGGTAGGTGGGTTGGGGGATTATCTTAACATTTTGAATTTCAATAGGAGGTTATTATGCCAAGGCGTGAGAGGGATCGAGAGTTAGCGAGAAGGAGAAAACGGAGGGAAAAAAGGAGAAAGCTTCGTGCCAAAGGACTTTTAGCCTCTCCTCCATCGAACCTCAAAATGAGTGAGGAGAAAAGATTTGAAAAGATTGAAAAAAAAGGAGATTCTCAAGAAGCCATCGAGAAGGGTCCTGACGGAAATTGAAGCCTTATAAAAGAGAGAGTCATCTTAGGGATCTTATCGAAGGGGGTTTTTAAGGAATTCGATAGAGGATGTTATCAATCAACCTGGTCCTGCCCAAATAGGCAGCCAAGGCAATGATGACATCCCCTTCGATTTGATCCACTTCCTTTAACGTATAAGCATCACAGATTTGGATATAGTCTATCCTAAGAAGAGGCTCTGATTGAAGGATTTCTCTTATTTCACGAATAATGGGATCTGCCTTTCGAACCCCTTGTTGAAGTCGTTCCTTCGCCCTTTGGAGAGATTGATAGAGAGTACAGGCGGCCTTCCTCTCCTCCGGCAGGAGGTAAGCATTTCGAGAACTCATGGCCAGACCATCGGGTTCACGGATGGTGGGCATTCCGACAATTTCCACGCTCATATGGAGATCTTTCACCATCTGCTTTACCGTAATCAGTTGCTGATAGTCTTTTTCTCCAAAAATGGCTAAATGAGGCATCACAATTTCAAAGAGCATTAGAACCACAGTGGTGACTCCTTGAAAATGGTTCGGCCTTGACCTTCCGCATAGATTCTGGGTTACCCTTTCGACCCGAACAATGGTTTGGTGATCGGGGGGATACATTTCCTCAATCTCAGGGACGAAGAGCACATCTACCCCCACCTCCTCTGCCATCTTTCGATCTCTTTCGAAATCCCTCGGGTAATGTTGGAAGTCCTCATTAGGACCGAATTGGGTAGGATTGACAAATAAACTGACCACCAAAAGGTCCCCTCTTCTTCGACCTTCTCGCATGAGGCTGAGATGGCCTTCATGAAAATACCCCATCGTCGGAACAAAGGCAATGAGGTTGCCAGCCTTTCTTGCCTTTGAAGATAGGTCTTTCATCTCTTGGATCGTCTTAATGACTTTCATTTTTCCATTCAGTAGGATCTATCTATTTTTTGGAATAAAATACCAGGTCCCCTTTTTCATCTGTTTGATTTCTCGAACCAATTGGTGGAGATCTTCTTTTCGGTTGACAAAATCGATCTCATTGGTATCTACAACCAACAAGGGGGTCTGGTCAAAGTGGAAAAAGTAATGGTTGTATGCCTCAATCAATGTCTTTAAATAATCGATTTCAATCTCTTTTTCATAATGGATATTTCGCGTTTTGATTCGATGAAACAATACCTCTGGTTTAGCTTGTAAGAAGATGACCAGATCTGGAGAAGAGACTTGACCATTTAATAAGTGGAAAACCTGTTCATAAAGGGCAAGCTCTGCATCATTTAAGTTAATGGAGGCAAATATTCGGTCTTTGTCAAAGAGATAATCGCAAATAGTCACCTGATTGAAAAGGTCGAGCTGGGTCATCTCCTTTTGCTGTTGGAAACGATTCAGAAGGAAGAAGATTTGGGTTTGGAACGCATATTTTTCTCGATCCTCATAAAAATAAGGGAGGAAGGGGTTTTCCTCTGCCTTTTCTAAAATACATCGAGCATTAAATTCTTTGGCTAAAAGTTTTGCAAGACTTGTCTTTCCCACTCCGATCGGCCCCTCAATGACGATGTATCGGAACATATTCTCTCTTAATCCTTAAATCTCATCCTCCAATTCTTTTCGTCGGTGGAGGTTAGGGTTTCATCCTTTCACCCAATTCCTTAGATTTTTGAGTGGCTGCAATCACTGCATCGATCAAGATTTTTCTTAGCCCCCCCTCTTCAAGTTTATAAAGTCCAGCAGCAGTGGTTCCCCCGGGAGAGGTGACCTTCTCACGAAGGAGGGCAGGATGTTCTCCCGTATGGGTGAGCAGTTTGACCGATCCCATCATTGTCTGGGTCACCAGGGTCATTGCTTGTTCTCGGGTCATTCCCAATAGAACGCCTGCATCCGTTAAGGCCTCAATCATCAGAAAGACATAAGCCGGTCCGCTACCGCTCAGACCCGTGACGGCATCCAATAGGGACTCTGAAATGGTAATTGATCTCCCAACACAATCAAAGATCGTTTTGACTAAATAGAGATCTTCTTCTGTGGCTAAGCTCCCTGGGGCAATAGCCGAGGCTCCTTCTTGAACCAAGACGTTAATATTGGGCATGACCCGAATCATCCGAAGCTGTTTTCGGGCATAGGCTTCGATGACCAGAAGAGGTACACCCGCAGCAATCGAAATGAGAAGCTTTGAGGCATCTAAGGAGTCTGCTATCTCTTCGATCACCTCCTTCATCGATTGCGGCTTAATGCATAATAAGATAGGATCGCATTGGGAAAGCAAGTGATTATTTCCCTTTGCCTTCTTAATCCCGTACTTCTTTTGAACAAACTTCAGCCTTTCTCCATTTACGTCATAGGCCATCATCTGCTCAGGGAGGATAAACTTAGCCTTGATCAAACTAGCGATCAGGATTTCACCCATATGGCCTGTTCCGATAAAACCGATCACTCTATCTTTTTTCATTCCTTTCCTCCACCCATTTTTTCCCTTTGTGTTAAAGGATCCTGTCGAATTTAATATCTATGTTCCCCTAAGAAAAGTCCATTTCCAATATTTAAGGAGTCCTTTCTACCCCCAAATGGATTTCCCTGACAAGGGTCTCCGGTGAAAGGTTCAACCGATCTAAACATTAAATTTAATGAAATGACAAGCTTTATTGTCTCTTTTTTAACATACTCCCCTCTCTTTTTCTATTAAAAATTGACACCCATTTCAAGAGTGAGTATAAAATGGAATAATAGCTATGCTCCCATTCCAATTGGGGAAGGAGTATCATAGGTTAGTCCCTTAGTGGTCTAAATGACATGAAGGAGGAGGGGTGGAGAATGGAGCAGGAGATTCATGATGAGGCATTGAAGAAGAGGCTTTATGAACTTGAAAAGAAGGTTAAAGAATATGAGCAGAGAGACTCAAGGGAACCCTTCCAAGAGGTGATCAAACGTCTGGAGAAGATTGCCGAGATGGGGGATGACGGGATCATCGTTTTTAATGAGGATTATAAGATTGAATTTGCTAACACGGTTGCCTCTGAACTCACCGGATATCCCAAAGAGAGATTGATAGGGATGGATTTTCGATGGCTTTTAAACGAAAGAGACGTTGGCTATCTTGCCCAGATGCATTCAGAAGTGGGTGTCGATGAGAATAAAAGAGTTTGCACTGAAATGGAAATTTTAACCGAAAAGGGTCTCAAACGGGATGCAGAGGTCTGTATCTCCATAGCAGAAAAGGAGAAGGGTAAAGTTGAGACCTATGCCTATTTAAGGGATATCACAGAAAGAAAACGAATGGAGAGGGAGGTTCGAGAGGCTAACAAACGCTTTGAGAAGATTGCCGAGATGGGAGAGGATGGGATCATTGTTTTCAATGAAGATTCACGAATCGAATTTGCAAATCAGAAGGCCTCTGAAATCACAGGCCTGCCCAAAGAACAGATTATTGGTCAAGAATTTTTCTCTTTAATCGGAAAAAGGGACGAAGAGTTTCTGGAAGAAATGGTGACGCGAGGCGAAGGAATGGGAGAGAAGGTTTGTACGGAAATGTCTCTACATACCCTTAAGGGTGAGGTCAAAGAGACCGAGGTATGTATTGCTCCAGCCAGGTCCGAGGATGGAAGAATTAAAACTTATGCCTATCTCCGGGATATTACGGAAAGAAAGAAGTTTGAAAAAGATTTAAGAGAATCAGAGGAAAAATATCGAAATCTCTTTGAAAGGGTCAGACATGGCCTCTTCATCAGTACAAAAGAAGGTCGATTTCTTGATTGCAATCAGGCCATGTGGGGATTACTTGGGTATCAGAGTAAAGAGGAATTTTTAAAGATTGATATCACTCATGATCTCTATGTGAATCCAGAAGATCGAAAGAAGTTTCAGGATTGGGTTGAAAAGACAGGATTTGTAAAGGATTTTGAGGTAGAGTTCAAGAAAAAGAATGGTGAAAAGATCACGGTTCTCCTCTCTGCAGATGCCAAGAGAGATGAAAGGGGGATAATCATTGGATATGAAGGGATCAATATCGATATTACGGAACGAAAGAGGATGGAAAGAGAGTTGAAAGAGGCTAATGAATTTTTAATGAATCTGATCGAAGACTCTGTGGATGGCATTATTGTCACAGATATGAAAGGAGATATACTTATCTTTAACAAGGGAGCAGAAAACCTCCTGGGATATAAAGCAGAAGAGGTGGTCGGAAAGATGAACATCCGAAGCATCTATCCCCCAGGGGTGGCTAAGGAGGTCATGCAAAAATTGAGGGGGCCTGATTTTGGGGGGGTTGGAAAATTGACCTCCTTTCCCATTCTTCATCGAAGAAAGGATGGGGAGCTCATTGAAGGGGATCTCTCAGCTTCCATTATCTACGATGAGAAAGGGAATGAGATTGCCAGCATTGGTATTTTTAAAGATCTGAGGGAAAGATTGAGGATCGAAAGGGAGCTTCAGAAGATGCAGGAGGCCCTTCTTCAATCTGAAAAATTAGCTGCCATGGGAAGGCTTACCTCTCAGATTGCACATGAGTTGAATAATCCCATTTATGGGATCATGAATACCTTGGAACTGCTTAAGACCGAAATTCCTCCAGAGAGTAAGAGGAGAAGGATTCTTGAACTATCCCTCTCAGAAACCCAGAGGCTTGCCGAGATGCTTCGGAACATGCTGAGCTTCTCAAAACCTGAGGAGGAAAAGCGAAGGCCTGTTAAGATCAATGAGCTCATTGAGGGAATATTATTGGTCATGGAGAAACAGATGAGAGAATCGAATATTAAAGTAGAGACCTTTCTTGATCCAAATCTCCCTGAGATCATGGCCTCCACCAATCAGATGAGACAAGTCATGCTCAATATATTAAAGAATGCAAAAGAGGCCATGCCTAACGGTGGAACATTGATTATCAAAACGGTTAGGGAAGAGGATAAGATTTCGATTTTTATTAAAGATTCTGGAGTGGGTATTCCAGATCAAAACAAGGACAAAGTGTTCGAAGCCTTTTTTACCACCAAACAGAAGGTAAAGGGGGTCGGATTAGGGCTTTCTGTCTGTTATGGAATTATTAAAGATCATCAAGGTGAGATCAAGGTGGAGAGCGAAGAAGGAAAGGGAGCCACCTTCATTATCACCTTACCCATTGAGAGCTCAAATAGGCCTCATCAATTTTCATAGACCATTGTAGACGAAATTAAAAAAAGATGGAATATTTGTAATGCTTCACTTATTCAGGGAATTAGACAGGGATGTCGGAGAAAATTTTATAGCGGAAACCTCAGCTTGTCCCATAACTACAGAATTCCTTAAGCCATGGAAGGCAATGATTTGTTGGAGGATATAACTTTTATTCAACCCTTTTTGAAGGGCTCCGCTTTGTAAAATTTTCGGAGATATTCCTGCCTAATTCTAATAGGGTTCCCCAATTCAGTGAGGCATTACGAATATTTTTATTATTATTTAATAAAAACAATAAGTTAAATTAGCTTATTCCAAATTAAAAATATCATAGAATTAATTGACAAAAAGTATTTTTCTATTTATACATTATGTGAAAAAATTCATTAATTAATCCAAACCTAAGGATTCTGTTATCTTAGGTAATCTTTGAGAGGAGGTATTTAATCCATGACTGAGAAAAAGGAAGAAGGATCAATTTTGCAAGACAGGAAATTTTTTGAACCATCAGACGAGGTAAAGATGAAGGCCTCTATCAAAACGATGGAAGAGTATAGAGAACTTTATAGGAGGTCTATCGATGATCCTGAAGGATTTTGGGGAGAGCTTGCTGAACAGCTCGATTGGTATAAAAAATGGGATAAGGTCTTAGAGTATGATTTCGACAAACCTGAAGTAAAATGGTTTAGTGGAGGTAAGTTGAATGCCAGTTATAATTGTCTTGACCGACACCTCAATCACTGGAGGAGTAATAAGGTGGCATTGATCTGGCAGGGGGAGCCTCTTGAGGAGAATCGGATATTTACCTACCAGCAACTCCACTACCATGTCTGTAAATTTTCAAATGTCTTAAAGAAATTTGGAGTAAAGAGAGGAGATCGAGTCTCCATCTATTTACCTATGATCCCTGAGCTTCCCATTGCCATGTTGGCCTGTGCAAGGATTGGAGCCATTCATAGTGTGGTCTTTGGAGGATTCAGTTCGGAGGCCCTTCGAGATAGGATCAATGATTGTGGATCAAAGATCTTGATCACTGCAGATGGTTACTACCGAAGCGGTCGAATCGTCCAGAATAAACTCAACGCCAATGAAGCCTTGAAAGATTGCCCTAAAATAGAGAAGGTGATCGTCGTTAAAAGGTTGGGCATTGATGTGATGTTTGATAAAGAGAGGGATGTATGGTGGCATGAGGAGATGGCTAAGGAAGACATCAAACTCTTTTGCGAACCTGAAATGATGGATGCGGAAGATATCCTTTTTATCCTCTATACCAGTGGGAGCACCGGTAAACCCAAAGGAGTGATCCATACCACAGGGGGCTATCTTCTCTTTGTCTTTCAAACCCTGAAGTGGGTTTTTGATCTCAAGGATGAGGATGTTTTTTTCTGCACTGCAGACATTGGTTGGGTCACAGGTCACAGTTATGTTGTCTATGGACCTTTGGCCCTTGGGGCGACAACCCTAATGTTTGAGGGAGTTCCGACCTATCCCCATCCTGATCGATTTTGGGAGATTGTGGAGAGGTATCGAGTGAGTGTTTTTTATACCGCCCCGACTGCCATACGGGCCTTGATGAGAGAAGGTGAATCATGGGTAAAGAGAAGAGGGATTTCCAGCCTGAGGCTCTTAGGTTCGGTTGGAGAACCGATCAATCCTGAGGCATGGAAATGGTATTATACCCTTGTAGGTCAGCAGAGATGTCCAATCATGGATACCTGGTGGCAGACCGAAACAGGAGGGTTTTTAATCAGCCCCCTACCGATCACCCCCTTGAAACCAGGGTCAGCAACGTTCCCTTTTCCTGGAGTTGTTCCAAAGATTCTTCGAGAAGATGGAAGTGAATGTGAGGTCGATGAAGGGGGCTCCCTGGTGATTACAAAGCCGTGGCCGGGGATGCTTCGGGGTTTTTGGAATGATCTAGATCGAAAACGATTTAAAGAAACGTATTTTACGATCTTCCCGGGTTACTATTTTACAGGGGATGGGGCTAAAAAGGATGCAGATGGCTATTTCTGGCTGATGGGGAGAATTGATGACGTCATCAATGTTTCAGGCCATCGGATCGGGACTGCAGAGGTGGAGAGTGCATTGGTTTCTCACCCTGCAGTGGCAGAGGCGGCGGTGATTGGGATTCCTCACGAAGTAAAAGGGCAAGGGATCTATGCCTTTGTCACCTTAAAGACAGGGATTAAAAGCAGTGAGGAGATGCGGAAAGAACTTCTCTCTCATGTCAGGAAGATGATTGGACCCATTGCCACGCCGGATAAGCTTCAATTTGCTGAAGCCCTTCCTAAGACAAGGAGTGGCAAAATCATGAGGAGGATATTGAGAAAGATTGCGGAAGGTCGGATTGAGGAGTTGGGGGATACTTCAACCCTCACCGATCCCAATGTGGTGATCCAGCTTGCTGGGGAGAGATTGTAGAGAAAGATCCTATGACTTTCTCAATTGCAAAAGTGAATCGACTTCCCAAAGAGGAGAGAGATCGAATTTATCTTCGACTGATTCCAGATTCTATCTTTGAGAAATTTCATATTAATCGAAGAACACTAACCAATCCTTTTGGAGAAAGGGTCATCAGGGGGATCTTTCCCCCTGATGATAATTTTGGTTGCATCGATGTGAAGTACCGATCCAATGATAAAGATTGCATCTATTCATGTCAGGTTTCTTTACAAAGCTTCATGGAGAGCCTCCACCTTGATTTCTTGGTCATCAATGATCCTTTTTCAGAGAGATTTAATGTAGATATGGATGAAATGGGAAGGGATACCCTCTTTGGAAACTTCTCCCGAAATATCCCTGAGGAGGTGAAGGCCATGGAGGCCGGCCTTGCCCCTGGCATGGTGAGGCGGGGACTGGGGTTAATGAAAGAGACAGTGGGTTGTTTGGAAAGGTTCGTAGAGTTCTTAGGGCTAAAGACCATTACCGTTGGAGCTTTTTTTTATCATAACGCCATATTATGGGAGAGGTATGGTTTTACTTATTTCCGAGGGGGTAAGATGATGGAGAGAATCCATGAGGAGTTTCAGCCTGGAGGATTACTTTTTGGAAAATTGGATGATTCGAATCCATTCCGAAGAAAGGGGATGGAAAAGACGGTCCGGGGCAGGAGTTGGGCGATCTATGATGGAGTCTATTGCGAGACTTTCCATGAAGATTGGGAAAGCCCAATGATGTATAAGATCCTCGGAAGAGAATTCAGGGTCAATACTTTTCCCGATCAGATTTATTGATCCTTCCGACATCGTGATTTTTTAAAAAAAGATTACCGAAAGGTGATCTTTAATCCATAAACTCCCTCCTCGAGTCTTTTTTCCATGTCAAATCCCATTTTTTCAAAGAGGTGAAGCATGGGTTGGTTTCCGATAAGGACTTCAGCACGAAACCCTAAAAGCCCCTGTCTTCTTGCCAAGAAGGTGAGGTAGGATAAAAGTTCTGTTCCAATCCCTTTATTCTGATACTCATCCTTAACGGCGAAACCTACCTCTGCTGTATGGGTGGCTTCATCAATGGAATATTGTCCCACCCCTACGACCTCCTCTTTCTCTCCTCTTTGAAGGATGGCGAGGAGGATCATCTGTTTTTGATAATCAATGATCACAAATTCCTGAAGGCGTTCGTGAGACATATCCTTTCTCAGGGAGATGAACCTTCGATAGAGGCTATTCTCTGAGAGAGAATAGAAAAACTCTTTTAGCAGCGGTTCATCACTGATCTTCACGGGTCGGAGAAAGATCTCCAAGCCAGCCTTTGTGGTCCGATGCGTTTCAATATGTTCAGGATATTCCCCTCCCTTTCCAGGGATTAAGGTTTGATCCTGATAGATCAGATTAAACCTCTTCGCCTCCTCAAGGAGCCATGATCTAAAATCAGGATGGGCAATAGCAATCAACTCTATAGCCCGTTCTCGAATATTTTTTCCTCTCAGATAGGCGATGCCATATTCTGTAACGACATAATGGATGTCTCCTCGATGGAGGGTGACTCCTGCCCCTTCTTTTAGAAAAGGAACGATTCGGGAGACCTTCCCATTTTCTGTTGTGGAGGCCATGGCCAGGATGGTTTTGCCATTTCGTGCCAAGACAGCCCCTCTCATGAAATCAGCCTGCCCCCCTACCCCACTATAGAAAAGCTTCCCAATTGATTCAGCCGTAGCTTGCCCAGTCAGGTCAATTTCAAGGGCAGTATTGATCGCGGTCATATTCTCATGTTGAGCAATGATCAAGGGATGATTGGTATAGTCAATCGATCTAAATTCGATCGATGGGTTATCGTGAAGATAGGCATAGGTCTCTCTTCTTCCCATGCAGAAAGAAACCACGGTCTTCCCACGATTAATTGTTTTTTGAGTATTATCAATCACTCGGCGTTTCATCAATTCAACCATACCGTCGGTGAGGAGTTCGGAATGAACCCCCAGGTGATGCTTATGGGTAAGATTAGAGAGGATTGCATTGGGAATATTTCCATATCCAACTTGAATGGTTTCTCCGTCACGAATCAGACGAGATACATATTTCCCAATCTGTTGAGCCACCTCTGTATGGGTCTCTGAAGAATATTCTAAAAGGGGTTCATCATAAGGGACAATAAAATCAACCTCTTCAATATGGATGAAACCATCTCCATGGGTCCTCGGCATATGGGAATTGATCTGAGCGATGACCAAGGGGGCGTTTTCCGCAGCAGCCTTGACAATATCCACGCTGATGCCCAGGCTCATATAGCCATGTTGGTCTGGAGGAGAAGTCTGGATTAGGGCCACATCAATGGGGATAAGGCCTCGGGATAAGAGCTCAGGCACACACGATAGAAAGACAGGCGTATAGTCTGCCATCCCTTGGTTAATGGCTTTCCTTGTATTGGGACCAATAAAGAAGGAGTTGTGTCGAAAATAGTCTTTCAGTTTTTCATCCGTATAGGGAGCAATGCCCAGGGTCCAGACTTGCAAGACTTCTGTGTCAAAGAAAGAAGAAGGATGAGACTTCACGTAGCGGACCAGGGCTTGGACAAGGGATTGAGGCTCCCCACACCCTGTACCGATAAAGATCCGATCTCCACGATGGATATGGTTGAAGATTTGTTCCTCTGGTAAGAATTTTTGGGGATAAGCTTTTTTCCATTCTCTCAGATCTTTCATTCCGTCCACTCCTTTTAAAAATCTATAAATTTATTTTACCATGATCACCCCCCTTAATAAAAGGTGTTGGGTTGAAAGGTGGAAGGGCTTGACAATTAAGAATTCAAGGATTATTAAAAAGATAATCTTCCTCATTTTGAGCTGATTTAAAAACCCCCTCATCTTACCCATCATAGAAAAGAGTGAAGAGAACATCTGAGATGGCTAAGCATTCACCTTTGAATTTACCGGATGATCCGAAAGAGGCTCAAGTGGTCTTTAACTCCCTGCCCATACCGGATCAATTAGACCTCGTTTTAAAGGCCCATGGAAAGGAACGGCTTCACTACCTCTTCCTTTCTGAACACCCTGAACAATTGGTCCAACTCTTTCCAGAAATGGAGGTCTTTTTAACGGTCAAAGAGGTGGGAGAAAGGGATTGCCTCGAACTGATCTCACTGACAACCCCTGACCAATTTCAGTATATCCTTGATCTTGATTTCTGGAAAAAAGATCAATTGGACCCAGAGAAGATCCTTCACTGGATGGAGCTTCTCATGGAAACAGGGGTTGAGAGGGTAACCCAGTTTATCCAATCTGCTGATTTAGATTTTATCACCCTGATTCTAAAAAAGTTCCTCCAGGTTTCTACCCTTTCCGATGAATCCCTTGAGGGAGGGGAACGAATTCCTCCCCTTACCTTAGATCAATTTTATTTTATCGAGTTTAAAGGGAAGAGATCCCGTGAAATCTTTGAACCCTTTCTGAAGATCCTTTACCGTACCGATCATGAGATTTATTGGAGAGTGATGGATGCTCTCATTTATGAAATCGAATCAGAACTTGAAGAAACCGAATACCGTTTTAGGAAAGGCCGTTTAAATGATTATGGGTTTCCCGATTTTGAAGAGGCCTTAGAGATTTATCGGTTCATCAACCCTGACTCCTTGCTTAAAGAAAAGAATGCTCTCCAGGAATGGATCCCTGAAGAAAGCAACGTTAGGGTTTCTCCTTTTCATCTTGCCCATCTTGAAGAAGGTCCCTTTTTTTCCTCTATACTTTCAAAGGTGGAGGAGCCAGAGGAACAGAATCGATTGAAATTTGAGATTACTTCCCTCTGTAATAAAGCTATCATGGCAGAAGGCATGGATCTCTCTAATATTGCAGCCATGGAGAGAGTGATCCAACGAGTCTACCATACCCTCAATCTTGGCCTTCAATACCTAAGTGAAGAGGATGAAATAAGGGCGTTAGAGATTCTTCACTCCCTACCTGTACAAAAAATATTTCAATGTGGAGTGAGTGTTACCCTTATTCTTAGAGATAAGGCTGCCTCCCTCTTGAAAGGAGCTTGGTTTTTAGATGATCAGGAGAACCTCACCTCTCTCGATTCCCCATTTTTTGAGAGATTTGAGGGTCTTTTAAAAAAAAGACCTGCCCTCTATCGAGATGGAAGATATGAAGACTTTAAGGTTGTACAAGAGATAAAGGAGGCTGAGAGGTTTTTAGAATTTATTGAGGTGATCACCCATTTCTTCATGGAAAAATTAAATGTTTCCCTTCAATCCCTCAAAGATATGGATCTAAGCCATGGTCCCTTCAAAGAGATTACCTTCTCTACCATCTTTCTCACTGCTGTTTCAAATCAAATCCTCAATGGAGCCTTTCAATTTAAACCTCTTGGGAAGACCCAAGTCAAAGAACTTCTCTCTCAGGTTTTTGAAAAAGAGGATCAAGGGAAGGGATGGATTAAGAAGGAAATCAAAATTGGTTTAACGAGATGGCTTTCTTCCATTGAAGAAGATGCCTCCGCCCTCCAACACCTTCTTGCTTTTCAAAATTTCTGCTTGGATCTCTTTGAAGTTGAATATGGGAGAGTCCCCTTAGACGAAGAGATGATTGATCCCCGTTATTTAAAGGGGCTTTTGGTCAAGCAATAAATTTTTAGAACCTTAAATGGAGGGTTCTTCCCCTTCTTAATTGATTTTAGTCTCATTGTTTATTTCATTGGGTACAACAAAGAGGGCATTTTTATCTTTTACCAAATGGCCAAAGGTAAATTTTGCCCACCTCAAACCCGATTCTAACCAATTTTTTCCCCTCAGGTCTTTTCTCCTTTCAACGAGAACCCCCATTAGTTCGCCTCTTTTAAGTTCATAATTCTTATAAAAGACCTTATAGACAATCATCTCATTACTCTATTTGAATCCATTCAGTAAAAATTATAGCAAAAAATATACCTAAAAAACAATCTATCTTCTCTATTTCAACCATTGGAAAGAGACGATTCTTCGTGATAACTCAAATAAAAGTTTTTCGTCCGCTTAGAAATATTTTAAATTAGATGGAGAGGACAAAATGGAGTCTTTTACCTCTAAATCCTTAAAAGCTTCCCATTTTATGCAGTCGGATTCCACTGCTCCTCATGATCTTAGAGGCTCTCATGGCTCCAATAGATGATCCTCTGAGGTCAGGGTGAGTCTTCATATTTTGATAGGAAGTTTGCCATTTTTAATTCTTCAAGCTCAAGGGCAAGGAACTCCCAGAGCTGTGTTAATTCTTTCACCTGTTCTTTCACTTGTTGGTAGGACTGAATAGTCTCGTAGGTCTCTTGCTGATTTAAATAGAGGTTGGGATTGGATATTTTTTGATTGAGATGATCCAGCTTTTCAGTTGCCTCATTTAAGGACCTCTCAACCTCTTGAAATCTCTTCTCGAGATTTGAAAATTGGCGTCGAAATTGGTCTATCTCCTGAGCCCGTCTTTTTCTCTCTTCCTTCATTTTGGATGGAGGTTTTCTCTTTTGTCCAAGAGATTTTTGAACCTTCGCTACCTGTTCATCCGATGGGATCTGCTGCTTTTTATAGAGGTAATCGTCATAGTTTCCTAAATACAGATGAGGAATTCCCCTTTCAATTTCAATTACCTTATTGGCTACCTCGTTGATCAAATGACGATCGTGAGTGATGAAACAGATCGTTCCCTGAAATTGTTTTAGTGCCATCTCCAAAACATTTCTTGAGGGGATGTCCAGATGGCTGGTGGGTTCATCCAGGAGAAGAAAATTGGCTGGCTTTAATAACATCTTAGCCAGGATCAATCGGCTCTTTTCGCCACCACTCAAAACTGCAACTTTTTTATAGATCTCATCTCCGCTAAAAAGAAAGGTTCCAAGAAGGGTACGAAGTTCTGTCTGACTTTCATCGGTAGCCACAGAGAGAAGCTCTTCGAACACAGTATGTTCTGGACAGAGGAGATCAAATTGGTGCTGTGCAAAGTAGGCGCGGGTCACCTCCTTTCCCCAAATGACCTCTCCTCTTTCAAAATCGAGAACCCCGGCTAAGATTTTGAGTAGAGTTGATTTTCCTGCGCCATTAGGCCCTACGAGGGCAACTTTATCCCCACGAAAAAGCTGAAGGTCTATGCCTTGATAAACCCTTATCTCTCCATAACTTTTATGAAGATTTCTTACCTCAACGACTTGGTGGCCACTCCGGGGAGGGGATGGGAAATGGAAGCGAATCCCTTTCTTTTTCTCTGGCAACTCAATTCTTTCAATTTTTTCAAGCATCTTGATTCGGCTTTGAACCTGGCTCGACTTGGTGTTTTTAGCCCGAAATCGTTCGATAAATCTTTCTGTCTGCTCGATCTTCTTCTGCTGAGTTTTATACGTGGCCTCAAGAATCTTTCTCCGCGCTTCCTTCTCTTTTAGGTAATGATCATAGTCTCCATAATAGAGATCAATCTTTCGAGCCTCAATCTCTGCAATTCGATCAATGAGATGGTTGAGAAAAATACGGTCATGAGAGACAATGACCATGGCCCCAGGATAGTTGATTAAAAATTCTTCTAACCAAATGAGAGAGGCTAGATCTAAGTGATTGGTAGGTTCATCCAAAAGAAGGAGATCAGGGGACTCAAGAAGGATTTTTGCTAAGGCAATGCGCATTAGCCATCCACCGCTCAGTTCGTCCGTTAATCTATAAAAATCCTTCTCTTTAAATCCTAATCCTTTAAGGATTCGTCTGGCCTCTGCCTCTAACCCATACCCTCCTAAAAGGGCAAAGTATTCCTGAAGTTTTCCATACTCCTTTGCCAGTTTTTCTTGTTTTTGGGGATCCTCACCAGAAGAAAGCTCTTCCTCCAGGATTTTCATCTTATCCTGAAGGGAGGTAAGGTTTGTTTGACTTTTTAATACTTCATTTAAAACAGTGTCCCCTCTGAAGGGAACGACTTCCTGAGGAAGATAACCCATCTTAACTCCCTTGGCGATGAGGATCTCTCCCCCATCTAAGGGTTCCTCTCCTAAGATCATTCTGAATAGAGTCGTTTTTCCTGAACCATTTGGGCCGACGAGGCCAAGCCGGTCCCTTGCTCCAATCTGGAGAGAACAATCCTTAAAAAGAATTTTGCTTCCAAACTGTTTCTGAATACGATTAAGGGTAATCATTCCTTCCTTAAAGAGATTTTATAAATTAAAAAAAATCGTTATCCAGAGGTTCCCATCAATAACCTATTGAATTTAAAAAATTTTTTACACCAGCAGAAAACCTGCTTTAACTCTTCATCCCCTGTAACTAATTCTGCCTTTCGAAGCTTTGCCAGAGCTGCCGAGAAGCAGTCACCATTGATTTTAGAGGAAACTACAATTTTGGGGGGTGTTAGAAATTCGTATCGTACTTATCAAAATTATAGCCTGCCTTTTTATAATCCTCTAAGGCACGGATTTTCAAGTCCTCCCTTTTTGTTTTTTCTGCTTCCTTATCTGCCAATTCAGCGGCGTGACTCCATTTTCCTTCTTTTTCATACTCTTTTATTTTCCGATCGGTTTCTGTGAAAGGACTGCCTTTGACAACTACTGCAGGGGCGAAAAGCACACGAGAGATCGTATGATGGCATTTAGGGCAATGCTCTAAGGCAGGGTCAGTCATCCTTTGGATGATTTCAAAACCCTGTTTGCAATGGTTACAACTTCTTTCAGGATCAGTAGCCCGATAAACATAGGTCGGCATACCACTCCCTCCTTTTGTTTATAAAATAATATCTTCAATCAAATTGTCAAGAAATTTGAAGAGAATTCTGAAAAAGTCCTTTAATGACTGGGGAGGTAGGGTTCCAAACCCTTCGAATGCGGGCTTTAGAATAGAATTTGCTTGGCATCGTTTATGGGAAAAAAAGTATTTTCAGGGTTTTCATTTATAGTGCTGAAAGATTAAAGGTATCCGCTCGAAGGCTTTTCCACCCCACCTCCCCAGTCAAAAAATTCTTTTTGAAAACTTTTTCAGAGGTCTCTGAAAGAGAGCTCTGAAAAACTTCCAAGAATGAATGGAGAGGTGTCATTCCAAAACTTTT
>JBBIRT010000072.1:0-16760 GCA_037441725.1 Deltaproteobacteria bacterium
GGGTGGGTCAAAATTCAATGAAAAAGGTGGGTCAATTTTACTTGACAATCTACACAAGATGAGCGATATGACCAGATGACACAATAGATTCAAGGGTAAACTCACCTTCTAATCCACCAGTTCCAACAAACCAATTTACCACTTCAGACCTTCCCCAGTATATAGAGAAGCGATTCAAACCTCACTCTTGTTACATTTTATGTCACAGGATACTTCCTCTATCAACTTTGAGGTATTTTCATGAAACAGCGTGATCTGATTGGCATCGAACAAAAGATTACTCCTATTTTCACAGAAATGGAGAAAGGGTTTCGGGTTGATGTCTACACTCTGATGGATCTCAAGAGCAGTTATGAAATGACCCTCTCCGGTCTTAAGAAGGAAATCCAGGAAAAGTTAGGGAGGACCATCAGGTTAGATTCGAACATGGAGCTTGGGAACCTCCTTTTCAATGATTTTGGTCTCCCTTCATTAAGGCTGACTCCAAGCGGCAGCTCCTCTGTCTCTATAGACGTTTTGGAGAGGCTTTTTGATTCTTATCCCAACACCTATCCATTCCTTAAATCGGTGATCGGATTTAAGAACGTCCAGCCATTGATCAAGTCCCTGAAGACTATCTCCAATAAACTGGACCTGCAAGGCAGGATTCATCCCGAATTTAATCATTCAACCTGTCCCTCTGGCAGGATCTATTCTTATATCCAGAATTTGCCCAAGGAGATCAGGAAGGTTCTGATTCCTGATGAAGTAAATTCTTGACCATATACGGTTAGATGAATTAATAAAGAAGAGAAGTTCTATACCCTATGGCTTAAATATGAACGAAAAACTCTAACGTCATGTGAAGGAAGAAATCAAACGGAGAAATATCCCTTTGCAGATATTGGAGTCTGTTCTTGAAAATCCCGGACAAATCGTTCCAGAGAGTCGAACCAGCAGTCGTTATTACAGCCTATCGTACAAGCAAAATCAGTAAATATTGGAAGGCCACATGAAAGTAACTTATGATCCCGAGGTTGATGTGCTTCGCATTGTTTTCAGTAGTATGCCCATAGAGGAGAGCGATGAGGAAAAGCCTGGGGTGATTCTTGATTACGATTGAAAGTTGATTTCGTTAGGAAACATATCAAGAGGTATAGATTCCGGGTGAGACTCCGGACCCGGTTAAAAGCCAAAGAGATGAAAACCAGCGAGATCTCCTCCATCCATGATGTAAAAATACATTGCATTTTTACAGTTTTGATGTAAAATTAATTCATGGCAGAAAAAGAAACCTTCATCCCCCGACTTCTTCGTTGCCCGGAGCGGTCATTTTTTCTTTTCGGTCCACGGGGTACAGGGAAGAGTACCTGGTTGGAGCAGGTCCTACCGGAGGCAGCACGTTTCGACCTACTCGATACATCTCTCTACCTCGAATTAAGCCGCGATCCGCATCGGATCGAGGCTCTCATCGGCAACCATCCTTCTGGAAGTTGGGTCGTGCTGGATGAAATCCAGAAGATTCCCTCCTTGCTTGATGAAGTCCATCGGCTTATGGAAACCCGTCGATTGCGATTCGCTCTCTGCGGCTCCTCAGCAAGAAAGCTTCGACGGGGCGGTGCAAACCTGTTAGGAGGACGGGCCATTACGCTCAACATGGAAGGTTTCTCGGCCGCCGAGCTGGGTTCTAACTTTGATCTCGAATTTTCCCTAAACTGGGGGCTCCTTCCTTTTGTCCAACTCGAACGCCACAATGCTGCAGATATTCTGGAATCGTATGTGAACACTTACCTCAAGGAGGAGATCCGTGAAGAGGGGCTTGTCCGGAACGTTCCTCCTTTTTTACGTTTCCTGAACGTGGCCGGTCAGCTCAACGGACAAACAGTCCAGGGGCAGAACATCGCAAGAGAGGCCGCATTACCCCGGAGCACAGTCGATACGTATTTTTCCATTCTGATCGATACTCTCCTCGGTCATTTTCTGCCAGCTTGGCGTCCCGGGCTCAAGGTGCGTGAAGCTGCCCATCCGAAATTCTACTGGTTTGATCCAGGAATAGCACGAGCTGCTGCTGGTTTGATTCGTGAACCTGCAGATCGACTCTGGCAGGGGTCTGCGCTGGAAACTTTGATCTTTCACGAATTGCGCATATACAATGAGATCAGCCGTAAAAAGCGACCTCTGTCTTATTATCGGACAGCTTCTGGGGTAGAGATCGATTTCATTATCGAATCCAGAAAGCGTACCGCCAACACCCCGGCCCATCTTGTTGCCATTGAAGTGAAGCGGGCTGATAAGTGGAACAAGAGTTGGGAATCCGGCCTCAGGGATCTTGCTATTCAGAAAGGCGTCAAAGTAGATCGTTTGATCGCTGTCTATACCGGGACGCGTTCGTATCAGTTCGAAGGCCTGGATGTCTTACCGGTCTCCGAATTCCTTAAAAGTCTTTATCAGGGAAAGATTTTCTGAGCATAAAAAAAGATCGATGTTAGATATCATCATTCGATATTGATACTCGGAGGGGAAAAAGATTTGGAGCCCACGGACGGATTTGAACCGCCAACCCGCTGATTACAAATCAGCAGCTCTACCTTTGAGCTACGTGGGCTTTTTCTGATTCTATCTACTTAATGAATAAAACTTTACCCTTATTATTTTACAAATATTTTTTGACAATTCAAGTCTCTTTTTTGCCATGAATCGCCTCCTTTTAAATGCTACGCGTTTGATTACAGATACGGATACCGATACCTGCCCCGTATCAACAATGGTTCAGGGACTGACTTTTCAGTGACTTCATTGTGAATTGAGTAATCCCCAGTCTTCCACATTGATTAAATGGTAATAAGGCAGGATTCGGACTCGGGTGCCATTGATCTTTATCTGGGTGAAGAGATCCAAATTAACCACCCATGCCTGGTTAGGCTGGTAAGCTGAGATGAAACTCCTTAAAGCCCTACCGATCTGAGGCTGTTTCATGTGCCGGTACTTCACTTCTATCGGGATGAGAGCGCCACTAGTTTCTAGAACAAAATTAACTTCAGCCTTGTCCTTCGTTCTCCAGAAATGAAGATCTATCGGTTGAGCCCTCGTTCCCTCCCAAAGGAGACGCCATACGAAGTTCTGAAAAAGTGGCCCCAGGTAGCCATCACCGGTTAAAGCGCTGTGAACTCCACCAATGTAGTTTCGAAGACCCAAATCATGGAAGTACAAGATCGGTGACTTGGTGAGCTCCTTACGCGGGTTCGTAAAAAAGGGAGTCAAGGTTTTGAGTATAAACGTTTTCTCAGCGTTCCAAAGATACGATTTAAGGGTTGGGATGGAGATGTTGAGCAGGGTTGCCAGCTCAGAGTAGTTCACAATCTGACCGACCTGGTGTGCCAGGAGTCTGATCATCCGACTGAAGGCTTCTGGCTTCTCGACTCGAAGAAGTGCTACGATGTCTCTTTCCAGATAACTACGGTAGATCTCATCCAGAGTCCTCCGCTTGTCCTCCAGGCGTGGTTGTGTGACAACTCGCGGATATCCTCCGAAGCTGATGTATTCGAGAAGAAGCTCTTCCGAACGATTTTTTTCCACCTCGAAGAATTGCTGCAATCGATCCTGATAACGATACTCTGTCCGATAATTTACAAACTCCGAAAAGGTCAGTGTCGACAGTTCAAAGAGGCGCTTTCTGCCTATCAGGGACTCGTGGATTTTCTCCTTGAGCTCCAAGCTACCCGAGCCTGAAACGACCAGTTTGTATGGAAGCCCCTGATCAAAGAGGCCCTTCAGGAACAACCCTGCATTTTCCTTGCGCTGTATCTCATCAATGAAGGCAACTCCAGATTCGTTCCCGAACTCCAGACGAAGTTTGTTGAAAAGAGATTGTTGAGATTGAAAAAAAGGCTGGTCCGCTTCAACGTCAAGATTAAGGAAGATGGTCCTGGTCCCTTGCTGCCGCACGCGGTCTTCTACCCATCGCATGGCTGTTGTTTTTCCGGCCTGGCGCGGCCCAATAATGAGGCTGATCTCTTTATTCGACAAATCTTCAAGAAGTTCTTGAAATATCACTCTTCGAATCATATAGTTATTTTAACCCGATAATTTTAAAAGGTAAATTGTAAAATTCTCGGAATGATGTGAGAGGTTATAGAGTTATCTAACCCTAAGTAATTTGGAACGATGAATGATGAACAATGAAGAATGAACGATGAACAATGAACGATGAACAATCTTGAGAGGCATTGATCGACTGATGATCTTATCATATCAAAATATGTTTTACTAAGCGAACTTCTCAAGGGGTAGTTTGGCCACATTGTTTTTTAAGATTGACTTGAAAAAATATTTTCTTAGGGTCAAAATGGCTTGAGACAGAGGTTTAAATTGATCCTATTGCCAAAATTTTGGTTTCTCTTTTTAGAAAGTTTGACCCCTCTATAAGGACTTTTTATCATGATTCAATATTTATTCGCCGAGGATATTGACCTAAGAGTGAAAGAAATCATCCAGAGACTAAAGATGACCTACATCGATCCAACCCGGGTGATCTGCCTAAGGAGTAAAGGGTCAAAGAGCAAAAGGGTGATTGCCCGTTGTCATGGGTTATCGCGAATCATGCAGGTGGCCCTTAGGCAGGAACCTCACTATACAATTGAGATCCTTTCTGAAAATTTTGATCGGCTTAGCTTGGAAGACCAGACCAAGGTATTGATCCATGAAATCCTTCATATCCCCCATAGCTTTAGAGGAGGTTTCCGGACTCACAACCCCTATATCACAAAGGCAAAAGTTCAGAAGCTGTATGATGAATTGGTCAAAGGCGGATAGGATTTGTTTTCACTTTCAAATACAGGAACACTTCAGAAAATTATCCTTGAAGAAAATTACATCCTCGCTTTCCATAAAATCTAATCAGAAAAATTTAAAAAGATTATGGACGTAACCCGAGCCCTTCGTATCCAATTCACGTCTGGGAGAGTGTTTGGGAGAGATTCCTATTTTGGTCCAACAAGAAGGACCACGATCGTCCAACCAAAGAGAACGATTAGAAATATAATTAATTCTCTTACCAATTTTGAATCCATAGGTACTCCTTTTTCTAAACAGGTTAAAATCGATTTAAGATTTTTTGCTCCCTGTATGTCAAACCGTAAGAGATGAACAGGTTGATTTTTTAGTTGCCAAATTGTATTTTAACTAACGATATATTTAAATCCTTTTCCTAACCGTGGGTTATTATGGAAAATTTTAAAAAAGATTTCAAGTTGAATCAATAAAAGGGAGGGAATGCATCACTGAAAGGGGAATCCATATTAGGATGAGTGGGGCATTAAAAAGGGAGACATGAGATGGGATTGGCACTGAGTTTAATTGTATTGGGGGTTTTGATTCTTCTTGATCGGATGGGTTTTAGATATGGATTGAGAGAGGGATGGCCATGGATGGTGATCGCCCTTGGGATTGGAGGTTTGTTTCGGAATCGAAGCAGTTTTCCAGCCTGGATCACTACCATTGTAGGAATTTTTATCTTAGGGGCGAGGTATTATTCTATCCATATTCGATTCCCCATATTGATTAAAACCTATTTTCTCCCTGTGGCTCTAATCCTCATAGGGTTGCTTTGGCTCTGGAGGTACAGTGACGATTGACACGAACGAAATCATTGATACGGCAATTGATACCTTGAAATCTTATGTGGGGATGGATTGAAATCTAAACGGGTTGTGAATATCAAATGCATTTGGAGCAATATCTTCAAGAGAGGGCACTGCTCTTTAATGCGGAATCAACCTTTTCCTGCCCTGATCCATGCGATCGGTTGGGTTGTAAGTTGCCCAATCTTAGTATTTCCCTCAGCCTGGTTGATCTGATTGCCATCTCTCTGATCTCAGGTCAAAAGGCGATTGAAATATTTAAAGAGGATCTTAAAATTGGATTTGATCCCCTTGACCAGAATGAGCCTTGGATTGGCCGAATCTGCTTAGAGTTGAAAAAACCCTGCCATTTTCTTGATGGAAAGAAATGTTCAGTTTATCCTCAAAGGCCTATTGCCTGTGCCCTTTTTCCTGAAAATTACTTCGTTTTAGAACATTCAGAAAATGTTCTTAAGAAGGAGATGTTCCAGAATTTTCCATGCCTTCAAAAACCCTGTCCAATTTCATTTCAAAGAAGAACCATTCTTCAGAAACTTTGGAAGATGTCTACAGTGGAAAGATTCCTTACAGATTTTTATCTCTTTAGACACTCCCCTCTTATCATCGATATTAAAAATATGGCCGGGGAAGGGTTAAAGGAGATTTCCGTCTCAGAAAATGGGACGTTTCATCTTTCCTATCAGCGAATTGAGGACCTTGTCTCTGAGAGATTGCAAGAAGCGGGATATTTAAAGGATTGGGAGAGAAGGATTGAGCAGTTAGATGAAGTAAATGGGTACGAAGGATTAATTCAAATGATGCCAATAATGGATCGGTTAGCAGAGATGTCAAATCACTCTCATTTGAGCATGATCTATCAATTCGATGGAAACCACCTTCAACCCATCCGTCCTTATAAATAATTCTTGTAGTTTAGGCCAGAATATGATAACTTTTTCCACATGGCTTGAAATTATAGGGGAGGTGGGGAGTGGCATCTTATAAAGTGGTTTTTTTAGGGTTGTCAGTAATTGGCCCTGAAGAGGAGGCTCGTTTGCTCAAAGGCCTCCAAAAAAGATTTAATCTCACACCTGAAAAAGCCGAGAGTTTACTTCAGAGGGTACCGGTTGTGGTTAAAAAAGGGATCCCAAGACCAGAGGCGGAGAGGTATGTAAAGGTTTTTGAGGAGATCGGTGGAAGGGTCAGGATGGATGAGGAGATTCAAGCTATAGAGACGGCTCAGGATTACGAAACAAAAGTGAAATCAGAACCTGAAAAGGCTATTAAGATTGAGCCACCCCACCAATTTGAATATGGCCCTGAGTATGAAAAGAAGGTTTATCCAAAGGCCATGGTCACCTGTCCTCAGTGTGGCTTTGAACAACCTGAAACTGATGAATGTATTAAATGTGGGGTGATCATCTCAAAGTACATAAAGTTTCAAGAAATGGCCCATTCTATAGAACCACAGGTTCGAGAGATTTCGGCGGAGGAATATGTCCCCTGGGAGAGTGGAGAAGGGTTTCTTCAGGCCTTTTATCGGACGATGATGAATTCCCTATTTTCTCCAAGTAATTTTTTCAAGAAGATTTCTTCAGGTGAGGGATACTGGTCTCCCCTAATTTATGGATTGATCACTGGGATCATAGGAAATGGATTTGCTATCCTATGGTTTTGGTTATTGATGGCCCAGTGGATTCCTATTGAGAGACTTCCTTTTCAATATGGGCTATCCATCCTTCAGATCATCATTCCATTACCATTTCAAGAAGCCATTGCCATGTTTATTGGGAGTGCCATCCTTCACCTCTGCCTCATCATTGTCAGAGGAAACCATCATGGATATAAAACCACCTTCCGCGCGGTTGCCTATTCCTATAGCGGATATCTCTTCGGAATCATTCCCATCATAGGAATTTTCATCGGGGTCATTTATGTCTTGATCCTGACCATCATAGGGATAAAAGAAGGCCATGAAATCTCTACTGGAAAAGCCCTCTTAGCTGTCCTGCTTCCTCTCATTGTGATTTTTGGGATCATTACCTTTGGGATCATTCTTGCCATGATGCTCTTTGGTTCCTTAGGCTTTCTCGGTGGGGTGAGGGTTTGAATCTTAGAAAGCAATATTTCTGTTCTTAATAAAAGGGGTCAACGATGACCCCTTTTATTATTGATATAGAGCTTTTTCAATCAATAGGAGATCATGAAGATATCTCGTTTAAAAAGGGAAATGAAAAAGAGACACACAAAAAAAACGAAAGGTAGAGGGGATTACCAAAGGCTTCCTGGTGTTTCAGCAGAACAGATTCTCGAAGAGATGGAGAAGGAGGATCGCCCTCTTCTTTTAAGAGAGATTCTACGTCGACTGGGCCTTCAAAAAGATCAAAGAAGGAGTGTTCGAGAGCTGTTAAGAGATCTGACTGAGGAGGGGAGGGTAATAAGGATTCGTGGAAACCGATACGGTTTGTCTTCGAAGATGAATCTGGTCATAGGCAGGGTAAAGACCCATCCCAATGGATATGGCTTTGTCATCCCTGAGAAAGAAGGGGAAGAAGATATTTTTATTCGCCCAAGAAACCTAAAAGAAGCAATGCATGGGGATCGGGTAGCGGTAAGAATTGAATCCGTCCGGAGGAAAGGGAAAGAGGGGAGTATCATTCGGGTTCTTGAAAGAAAGAACCGTAAGGTAGTGGGTAAGTTTGTGAGGTCTAAAAATTACTCTTATGTCCTTCCTGAAGATGAGAGGCTTTTTCAGGAGATATTGATCCCAGAGGGAGAGACGAAGAGAGCAAGATCAGGTCAGATAGTGGTTGCGGAGATTACGCACTACCCCACTGAGATGAGAAGGTCTGAGGGGAGAATTACCCACATCTTAGGGTATCCTGAGGATCCTGAGATAGAGCCGCAGATCATTATCCATAAATATGAACTTCCTGATCGGTTTAAGCCATCTGTCTTAGAGGAGGCCCAAAATCTTCCCTCTATGATATCTTCTCATGAATATAGAGAGAGGATAGACTTGCGAAGAATCCCTACCGTTACGATCGATAGTGAGAATGCGAGGGATTTTGATGATGCTGTCTCTATTGAAGGGGAGAAGGACGAGGGTTTTAAGCTATATGTTTCTATCTCTGATGTCAGCCACTACATCAGGGAAGGAACCGCCCTTGAGGAGGAGGCTTACCACCGAGGAACGAGTGTCTATTTCCCGGATCGGGTCATTCCCATGTTTCCTCCAAAAATCTCCAATGAGATCTGCTGTCTTCACCCAAAGAGGGATCGGCTGGCCATGACCGTCGAATTAAAATATGATCAATATGGAGAGAAAAAAGGGGTACAATTCTATCCCAGTGTCATTCAAAGTGATGCGAGGTTGACTTACACTCAGGTCAAGAAGATTTTATTGAAGAAAGATGAAACCTTGAGTAAAGCGTTTGAATTCCTTCTTCCTTCCTTGGAGAGAATGGCTGAGCTCTCACAAAGACTGCGTCAGAAAAGATTGGAAAGGGGAGCCATTGATTTTGACCTTCCAGAGCCCGAGATCCTTCTCAACCTCCAAGGAGAGACGGAAGAGATCATTCGTGCTGAAAGAAATCTGGCCCATCAGATCATTGAAGAGTTTATGATTGCGGCCAATGAGGCTGTTGCCCATTTTATGGAGGAGAGAGGAGTCCCTTGTATCTATCGAATTCACGAACCTCCTTCCCATGAGGCCATCAAGGAATTTAAAAGATTTATATCCCATTTTGGGTATCGAATGAAGAAAGAGGAAGACACTTCTCCCAAGATATTTCAGAGAGTCCTTTCCCATTTCAAGGGGAGATCAGAGGAGAGGGTGGTCAATGAGATTCTCCTTCGATCGATGAAGTGGGCTAAATACTCAGCAAACAATTTAGGACACTTTGGATTAGCCTCAGAGGCCTATACCCATTTCACTTCACCCATTCGAAGATATCCTGACTTGATTGTTCATCGACTTTTGAAAAAAGTAATCTCAAGAGGGGAAACCCAAACCACGGAAGAGGAGTTGGCGAGGTGGGGTGATCATCTATCCCAGAGGGAGCGGGTGGCGATGGAGGCGGAAAGGGAGATTCTGGACCGGTATCGAATCCGGTTTATGAAGGATAAGATCGGAGAAGAATTCGAAGGCATCATCTCTGGAGTGACCTCCTTTGGGTTTTTTGTAGAGTTGAATGATATTTTTGTGGAGGGTCTAGTGAGGATCACCAGCCTCCATGACGATTATTATCACTATCATGAGGATAAATACTGCTTGGTTGGAGAGAGGAGACATCAGCGTTTCAGGATCGGAGATCCAGTTAAAGTAAGGGTCGAGCGGGTCGACGTGGAGAGAAGGCAGATTGATTTTAGACTGGTGGGGAATAGTTCGGAGTAATGAGTACGTAGTTCGGAGAGAGAAAAAGATCCCTTCTTGCAGTAGGCAAGCGAGAGAACGGTTTGACAAAAAACTTTAAAATGATAAAATTCCTTTTGGAATTTGAGGGAGAAATGGCATGGGAAATGTAAAAGAGGAGATCAGAGACATTGCCTCACATTATGGTCTCCAAATCATTTACGCTTTTGGAAGCAGGGCAAAAGAAGCCTTAGACCTGGCTGAGGGAAGAATCGAACAATTTTCCTCTAAACCATCGGATTTGGATATAGGAATCAAACCTGAAAAATTCCTCACCGTGGAAGAAAAGGTTAAGATTGCTATCTTATTTGAAGACCTTTTCAATGTATCCCGAGTAGATTTGATTGTTCTCCCAGAGGCCCCTGTTTTTTTGGCTCTCGAAATTGTTACAGGAGAAATCCTTTACACGAACAATTCCACATATGAAGCGGAATATCAACTCTACATCATGCGAATGGCTTCAGACCTTCTCCCTTATGAGCGGATGAAACAGAGAATGATTATGGGTGATTAATATGAGTCCTGGAGATATTGATTCAAAGGTTGTTTCACAACGCACTTTTTGGATCTCCCAAATGATAGATTCTCTTAAAGAACTACGCCTTGGAGAGAAAACTTCCTTCTTGGCAGACAAGCACAAGATTGCAGCAGCAGAATCCTACTTAAGACGGGCCTTAGAAGCGCTCTTTGATATAGGGAGGCACATTCTTGCCAAGAGGTTTGCTTATCCAACGACAGAATACAAAGAGATAGCTAATGGGCTTTCCGATAAGGGAGTTCTGGACCCAAAAGAGTCAGAGCTAATGAGGAAAATGGCGGGTTATCGGAACCGGATAGTTCACCTCTACCATGAGATCACTCCTGAAGAACTTCATGAGATCTGTTTTTATCATGTCAATGAGGATCAAGTTGCTGTCCGATAAACTGGTTAGTTGGGTAAAAGAGCATGGTTATAGTACCCCCTGATCAGCCATAGATTAGTTGCCATTATCAGAAACATCACCCACACCAGAACGAAGACTCCTTCCTGTAATGTTCACTTTACTAATTTTAGAAAAAGGTGTATATTTCAACTGTTAAGCAATAGGTAAAGCTTCTCGGTGCAGGCAGTGAAAAAAAGAGAAAGAGAGATTGGATAAGCAATCAATCGATGAATTAAGGGTTTTTAAGAAGTTTGCCCAAATATGTCCATACTCGATAAATGTTGATTCTATCGAAGAACGAAATCCCCCAGAACCACATTTTTTTGTGCAGATTAAAAGACGCTACTGCAATAGCGTTTGAAATTGTAGAGTGCATCGATGATTATCTGGCTACCTCAATATGGAATTGTTTCCATACAGCGAGAGTTTTCTATGATGCTCTAGAAAAACTTCCCGATGATGAAAAACATAGGGTTAAAACCAAATTTGGTGATGTTTCAATCAAAATAGTCTTCGATGAAGATATGGAGTGGATAGAAAGAAGGTATTTAATAGAACCAATCTTTAAGCAACTGTGGACTGTGGGTAATGAAAAAAAAATTGAAAAGTGGAAAAAATCATTTTCCACTCTTACTCCAGAAGAGTTTAAAAAATTTTCTAAAATATTGGAGAAAGAAAATATTACTGTGGGCGAGTTACTAAAAAGAGAACCTTTTTCTTAATCTGCAACTCGAAGGTTTTATTTGGAGTTGCCTAAGAATCTTAGATTTTTTGTAAAACAGATAAGAGTTATATTCCCAGGACTTGCTAATGGCCCCCATTTTAATATAGTAGACCCAGTATGGTCTAGCCATCCGATTGAAAAGCGAATTGATAAAACAATTAAAAAGAAATATAGAACTAAGTTTAGAACAGAGCTTCTTGTCTATTATGAAATCGACCAAGAATTACCCGCTGAAGGTTGGATAGTTCCTGCCATGGACTCAATTACTGATAAAATTGAAAATACAATATTCATGAGAGTTTGGTTATATTCAGTTACCGAAGATAAAATCATATATGTCTATCCTGACTATGTAAAAAAATAAGATTATATGCAAATTACTTTTCACTACCTGCAATGTTATACTTTTTTTCTTCCCCTAATCAACAAGGTTGAATGTTAGCTTATTTTGCAAATTTGTAGGTGGAAGCTGCGAATAAGTTCAGTGGATTATCTTTAAATTGTGAGAGGTATTTTTGATAAGATGGTATTGGCGATTTTACGATGAATTCTTGACATAGGGAAGAGATGGAGGTTTCGAATGGGGACCCATTTCCCGTTTGTCTTCCCGTCCAGAGTCTGGCCGCAGAAGACATGGAGGGTAAGCTTGAAATGAGAATAGGTTTGTCGAAAAGTCCCGATAAGCTCTTTGACTTCAACATTCATTTTCATCTCTTTTTTGATAAAGTTCCTTAACTTCAGCCTTAATTTTAACCTTGACTTTGGTTTTTCTTCAATTTTCCAATCGGGGAATTCCCATAACCCACCCAAGAGACCTTTCGGAGGCCTCTGTCTGAGCAAAACTTTCCCATCCTTTTGGATGACTGCCGCAACCGATTCAATGTGTGGGATTTTTTTCCTGTCCTCCTTCCCCGGGTACCTCCCAGGGACCTCTTTCCCCTTGCAGAGGTTTTGGAGAGGGCACTTTGGACACTGTGGATCCTTCGGTTTACAGATCATGGAGCCTAAATCCATGAGGGCTTGATTAAAAGGATTTGAGAATCCCTTTGGAATCAAAGATTCTGAAATTTTCCAGAGAGATTGTTCTGTATTCCTTTCTCTTGAATTTCTTGAAACAGCAAAGAGCCTTGAAAGGACCCTTTTAGCATTACTATCAAGGATAGGAGATTCCTTATTAAAGGCGAAGGAAAGGATAGCGCCTGCTGTGGATCGGCCGATTCCAGGGAGGGTGAGAAGATCTTTCATGGAGTCGGGAATTTTTCCATGAAAACGATCTAAGACGATCTGAGAGGCTTTGTGAAGGTTTCTTGCCCTCGAATAGTATCCCAGACCTTCCCAAACCCTTAAGACCTCTGAGAGATCAGCTTTTGCCAGATGGTGGATGGTTGGAAAGGATTTCAAAAATGTATGGTAGTAGGGAATGACCGTCTTCACCTGAGTCTGCTGAAGCATGATTTCCGAAACCCAGATGGCATAGGGGTCTTTCGTTTTTCTCCAGGGGAGGTCTCTCTGGTTTTTTTCAAACCATTGAAGGAGTTTGGACTGGATTTTCTTTTTCAAATCAAACTGCAGCACATTTCAATAAATTTGGTTTGGAGTCCTATTTCTTTTGCATACTCGATCGTTCCATGAAGAGGATAAGCAAGGGTATTGATTCCGGAGTTGATGGCCCCCTTTTCCATTACCGCCTTTGAAGGATGGGCGGGCCGGATACAACCCATGCGAATGGAAATCTTTGGGTTAAGAATTCGAGCCATAGCGAAGATCCTTGAGGAATTCTATAAGAATTCTTACCCACCAAGGGTTTGAGAACAACCAACACGATGGTATCCACACCAACCCGAGTAATGATTTCGAGCGCCTTCCATTCTCCCCGGATTTCTCCGAAGTGATGGCCGATGATGATATGGGGGGCAAGACGGTGGCCCATTGCTTTGAGCATGAAAAGCGTTTCCTCATAGTCTTCCACCCGTCTCTTCAGATGATAGATCTCACGAATCGTCCTCTCGTCACCGATCATATCTAACAGAATCTGGTCAATACCCGCATCCTTTAGATCTTTTGCAGTCTCCCTTTTAATCAAGCCTGTGTGAACGATGATTTTAAAAGAAGGATCTCTCTCCTTAATCTTTCTAATCGAAGGGATAAATTTCTCCAGGGGGACTTCACCGTTCCGGTTCCCTCCTCCACTTAAGAGAATACCCAGAGCCCCCTGCAAACGGAGCCTCTCGACTGTTTGAGAAAAGGTTTCAGCATCCTCTGCCGGGATCATCGATTCGAGGAGTTTTCCCTGGCAGTGTTCACAGTGAAGAGCACAATGAGTCCCTGTGATGCTGATGGCTGGAAAACGGTCTTTAATGGAAGAAAGGGTGACATCTCGATAAGAGACTGTGCCAGGGATGGAGAAGGTCAGTTCGTTACCAAAGTAAAGCTTTCGTAGACGAAACGCTTCGGTTTGAAGTTCTTTCAAAGGCATTTGGATGAGATGGTTAAGCATGGCGTTTCTACATTCTCTCATTCAAGCATTCCTATCTGTTTTTTTATTTCTCCAATATCCTCCGGTTCCGGCAGGAACGGAAAATTCCGGATTGGCCCTGAGGGCCTTTCGTTCCCATAAGGGCGATTGCAAGCCACCTTCCCATCCCTTCCAGGACATCCAGAGGTCATAAAGGGTTCGCCCATATTGATCAGAGGTTCGATCTCCACTCCAAAATCGATCAGCTTCTCCTGATCGTCAAATTTCATCCGATCGATGGAACCCAGTCCTTCATTGATGATCCAGCGGGCCAGTTGAATCCTTCGATATTGATCCATTGGAGGTGGAGGATGGTCCTCCAGAGGACTTCCCTTCTCTGGGAAGAAAGAGAAGAGGTGGGTAGAGGCCCCCATTACCTGCCCTTGGTGAATGGCCTGGACCATCTCCTTCTCTGTTTCACCAAGCCCTACGATGAGGTGAATTCCGATAAAAAATTTTCCAAAGACCTCTGCCGACATCCGGACCACTTCCCAGTAATGATTCCAGCGATGAGGGCCATTTACGCCCCTTCCCCTCAGTCGATCAAACAGCTCAGGGGTTGCTGCATCAATGGCAATTCCCACCCGGTCAGCTCCGGCCTGTTTCATTGCCGTCAGGGGCTCCCTGTCGTGAATCAGCGTGGGTGAGATGAGAATGCTGATGAGAAGGCCGGTCTCCTCCTTAAATTTTTTGATGACATGGATCGTATCCTCAAGGGCTTTGGGGTGGGTGATCATGGAGATGCAGACCCGATGGATCTGATCTTTATTCCTTGCCCTCTCAATAATTTCTTCGAGAGGATAGAGGGGCCATGCCACCCGAATGAATGTCTTTCCTCTTGGCCCTCCTTGTCTTGATTTTGAAAGTCCACAGAACTGACATCTTCCAAGACAGCCCTCCTCATAATGGAGAAGAAGATTCAGACCTTTTAGTTTCGCATTTCGATGAAAGGAACCTTCCTGAAAACCTAATGTCAAAGAGGCAGCCAAACTGGTCTGGACATACTTGGGACTGTTTCTTTCTTCCATGATTCACCCTTTCCTCCCTATATCCCTTTTCTCCTTCCCTGGTAATATTCTTTGAATCCCACCCAGGTTTTTTGAATAAGATCTCTAAAAGGAATATTAGATTTATCCCAATTTTCTTCCAGAAATCCCCTTTTTGAAGCCCCATAGAGGAGAGATTCTCCAAAGGCCTCTTTCCATTGGTCTTCATAGTTTCTTAGGTATTGAAGATCTCTTCTCTTCAAGGCCTCAGCTGCGATCCTTCCTGCGACCTCCCCGGCAACGACGGCGTTGAAGATCCCTGCTCCTGTAATGGGATGAGCGTGACCTGCGGCATCCCCGACCAGCAGGGCATTTTTAAAGACCGTTTGATGTGGTCCCCCACAAGGAATAGATCCCCCTGTCATCCCAATCACCTCTGGGGATACAAGTTTCTTGGAATCTACAAGCTCACGGGAAAACTTATCTATCAGATTAAGGAGACGATTTGCTTTTTTGGGAATCACCCCGATTCCGACGTTGGCTGTTCTCCCTTTAGGAAAGAACCAGGCATATCCCCCTTCAAAATCTGGATGGAAGAAGACCTCGACATGGTTTTGAGAAGAGGGGATGACCATTTCATATTGGAGGGCAATGATCGTTTTCGGAAGGGATAGCCCAAGCCAGCGGGCGGTTGAGGAATGGACCCCATCAGCACCGATGATCATCTTCGATTGAATCATCCTTTTTTCTATGCCCCTCTGTACTACAACCCCTTCGGATACAAGACCAATGGCTCTTGTTCCAATAGAGATCCTTGCTCCAGATAAAAGGGCAGAGGCCACTAATTCTTTATCAAAAAGGGATCGATCAAGCATGTATCCAGGACCTTTCATCTCATAGGAGGATCCATCAGGGAGGTGGGTGATCATTGAATCAATGGTTTGAAGGATACAGGAGGAGGAAAAATCAATGGAACGAGAAATTGCTTGGGGGACGAATTCTGCACAACGAACTGGAACGCCCACCTTTTGCTTTCGATCAATTAATAGGACTTTGGCTCCATTTTTAGTTGCAGAGAGAGCAGCGCTTGAACCTGCAGGACCCGCTCCGATGATCACAATATCATAAGATTCTGATAAAGCCCAATCAGCCATGGGAATATTTTAGGATCTTTTCTATAAGAGGGAGATTGAGTTGGGTTTGATTCTCAAAGTGTCCATTCAATGCCTCTTTTTCTTCCCCGAGATCATAACAGGTGCTCTGCTGGACATTGACTAAAATCCCTGGGAGTCCGATCCTTTCGAAATCAGGTCGATGCTTTCCATAGAAAGGTTCACAACAGGAACCAATAAATCCCTTGACTCCAGATTTTTTAAGACGATAAAGGGTTGATTCGAGATCCTCATAGTTTTGGATGGTGATGGGTTCCATCCCAAAGGATTTTGCCATCTGAGTGGCTTCCCCGACGGAACAACCCCCACATTCCTCACAGCCCTTTAAATTTCGATAGAGGCAGTTCAACTCCTTGGCGCAATAAGGGAGGAGAAGGATTTCGGGTTTTCGAATCTCTCTCATGGGTTTTAACACGGGGATGAGGTGAT
>JBBIRT010000073.1:0-16633 GCA_037441725.1 Deltaproteobacteria bacterium
TTAAATTTTCTACAGCGAGGATGGCTGCACCCAAGGCCCCTATCATATGGGGTTCCTTGGGAACGAGGATATCATGGCCTCTAATCTCTTTTAGGGCCTGAACAAGACCCCCATCTCTCGCTCCCCCCCCAACCATAGCCACATCCTTTTCAACACCCAACCTCTCAACCAAACTGTTGATCTGAGCTGCAAGGGCTCTATGGATGCCTGCCAGAAGGTCTTCTTTTGAGACTTCTTGGGAGAGTCGAGAGATCACTTCAGATTCTGCAAAAACAGCACACCCCGTGTTAAACTCAACCCTCTTTTTCGATCTTAAGGACAACTCCCCTATCTCTTCAACTTTTACCTGAAGCACCTTAGCAATGATCTGAAGGATTCTACCACTTCCTCCAGCACATTTTCCACTCAAAAGAAAATGATGTACACTTCCTCGGCCATCCATCCGCAGGACCTTGGTATAGAGATCTCCTACATCAATGACTGTCCTCACGGAAGGGAGGACCAAAGAGACACCCTTGGCATGGCAAACGATATCAGGCTTCACTTCATCTGCAAAGGGGACTAAAGCTGAACCAAGCCCTGTGGCCACGGTTCTTGAAATATCCTTTTCAGATTTACCTGATCGGGAAAGAAGTTCATTTTTAATACGTTCAGCTACCTGTCGAAAATCTCCTCCGGAGGGGCAATCAAAAGAGCTGAGAGGGGTTGGATAATCCAAGGGATGACTTAAGAGGATCCCTTTTGATGACATCGATCCAATATCAATCCCAAACACATAAACCATCTTCTCTCACATCAAATCGAATAATATAATTTTTATTTATTTTATAACATAATTCTCCACCCTCCTCAATCGACTTATTAAGAGAAGCATATTATATTTAGGATGAAGGACTTCAGCCATTCCTTTGTGAGCAACATAGAAACTATACCATCTCATGATGATTCCTTTTCTCATGGCAGGGATGTTGTTGGGACTTTCCGCAGGCTTTTCACCTGGCCCCCTTCTCACCCTTGTCATTTCTCATTCCCTCCGTCATGGGACTAAAGAAGGAATCAAAGTGGCCGTTGCACCTCTCATCACTGACCTCCCCATTATCTTATTCTCCCTCTTTGTGTTGCGACCCTTTGCAAACTCCCGGGCGATCCTGGGAATATTTTCATTGATTGGCTGCCTCTTTGTGCTCTATTTAGCCTATGAAAATTTTCGAGCAATTAAACAGACCATCCCCCTAAAACAGCAGGACCCTCATTCATTGAGGAAGGCTATTTTGGTCAACACCACCAATCCCCATCCCTATCTATTCTGGTTTAGTCTGGGTGCACCGATGATCATCAAGGCATGGGGGGATAAACCCTTCACAGCGATCTTGTTTATGATTGGTTTCTATGGATGTCTTGTGGGATCAAAAGTCTTTACCGCAACTCTGATCCATAAGGTAAGGAAGTTCTTGATGGGTAAAAAATACTTGTATTTAATGCGTGTGATGGGAGGACTTCTTATACTCTTCGCCCTCATCCTATTCAAGGATGGAATCAAATTATTATGGGGGGGTTAATAAGAATTCTATTTCACTTTAAAGGCCTCCTCTATCCCAATATATTTCTTCCTCAGTTTCGGTTTCTCTATCTTTCCGGTTGGATTGCGGAAAACTTCTCCGAAGAAGACCTTACGTGGTCTTTTATACCTGGGTAATCTCTCACAATACGTTAAAACCTCTTCTTCGGTAAGGGTCTTTCCAGGAACGGTATCAATGATCACCGTCACGACCTCTCCCAGTCGTTCGTCTGGATAACCAATGGCTGCAACATCTTTTACACTCGGATGGGTGTGGAGAAAATCTTCCACTTCAACAGGAAAGACATTCTCTCCTCCACAGATGATCACATCTTTCTTCCGATCGACTAAGAAAATAAATCCATCTTCATCCTGTTTGGCCATATCCCCTGTGAATAACCATCCATTTCGGATGGTCTTGGCTGTAGCCTCAGGATTCTTATAATATTCTTTCATCACCCCATCCCCTCGAACCACCAGCTCTCCCACTTCTCCCTGCCTCACTGGATTTCCCTCCTCATCCACAATGCGGGCCTCCCAGTTAAATCCAGGTCGCCCAATGGCTCCAACCTTATGCTCATTCTCCATTCCTAAATGAACACAACCCGGACCCGTCGATTCGCTCAGACCGTACGTGGTATCATAGGACATATTAGGGAAGTACTCCTTCCAGTGTTTGACGAGGGAGGGAGGAACGGGTTGAGCCCCGATGTGCATCAACCTCCATTGACTCAAGTCATAATCTTTCAGTTTGATCTCACCACTATCCAGCTTTAACAGGATGTCTTGAGCCCAAGGTACAAGCAGCCAAACGATTGTGCTCTTTTCTTCGCTCACCGTTTCAAGAACCCATTCAGGGGATATCCCTCTCAGAATGACCGCCTTGCCTCCAACAATAAAACTTCCAAACCAATGCATTTTGGCCCCTGTGTGATAGAGAGGCGGGATCAAAACAAAGCTATCTTTTTTTGTGATAGAATGGTTAACATTCTCTGTAATACAAGCGCAGACCATATTCTTATGGGTCAGGAGAATGGGTTTCGGGGTTCCTGTTGTGCCGGAGGTAAAGTAGAGGCCACATGGATCATAAAGCGTCATTTCGATTTGGGGAGGGTTCGGAGATCCTTTTTCTAACAAGGTCTCGAAAGACTCCGCAAAACTTGGAACCTCTTTTCCAACAAAGATATAGTTTTCAATGGTGGGCAGGCGACCCCTTATTTTCTCGACCCTTTCGATAAATTCTTCACCGAAGATCATACATCGGGGTTCCGCCACATCACAACAATATTTAATATCCTCACTGGTAAAACGAAAATTGAGGGGGACGGTCCAGGCTCCGGTCCTGACAATACCAAAATAGGCAATCAACCAATCGATGGAGTTCATCATGAGATGGATGACTTTATCCCCCTTTTTAACTCCCTTCCCGATGAGGACATTGGCAAACCGATTTACCTCTTGATCAAATTGCTTCCAGGTAATCTCCCTTCTTTTCCCCTCACTCGGGGTTCTCTCAATCAATGCAGTATCGTTTGGATACAATCTTGCATTTCGGGCTAAAATCTCTCCAATATGAATATCTAAATAACCCATTCTCCTCCTCCAAAATGAATCTTACAACCATAGCATGAGAAATCTTGATATTCTAATGTTTCACTCCCAGGTGCGTCTGTCTACAATCAGGCTATCTTTATCCATTAGGGTCCCTTTTTCAACAAATTCAAGTTTATCAATTTTAACGGTGCAGACCTCCTTAAATACATTTTCAAATTCTTGTTCCAGACGGGACCTCTCAGGATCCCCTAATCCAGCCTCCACCCTCACGGTTAAATAATCTTTAAAATCGATCCGATCTACGAGGGCTTGCAACCTAACCCCATTAAATTTAGAGGAGATCAGTTTTAACTGACTGGGTGCAATAAACATCCCTCTTACCTTGGCCGCCTCTCCAACCCTTCCATAGATTCCCATCAATCGATAGGAGGTACGACCACAAGAGCAACGCTCTTTAACAAAGCGGGAGAGGTCCCCTGTACCAAATCGAAAGAGGAAAAAAATGGAATTTAACCGGGTGACCACTACCTCTCCCATTTCTCCAGGGCCAAGCTGTTTTCCTGTCGCTGGGTCTACAATCTCAACAATCACTTCCTCGCAAATATGCCATCCATCTTTGGCTTGGCACTCATAGGCAATATCCCCTACTTCGGTCGCCCCATACATCTGATAGGTGTCAATACCATATTCCTTCTCAAACTTTTCTCTCAAAGAGGGCTGGAGTGGTTCGGCCACAAAACTGGCCCGTCTAATTTTAAAGTCATTTTTAAAATGGTAACCTAACTCCTCAGCCCTTTTAATGATGGACATTAAGAAACTGGGGGTTCCCGTATAACCGGTTGCTCCCAGGTCGCGAAGAAGTTGGACCTGGTTTTCTGTGCTGGAGGCACCTGATGGAATGACGGTAGCCCCCACACGTCTCAGACCACTATGAAAGGTCAATCCTGCAGCCACCATATGGTAGGAAAAGGTGTTCAAAACAATATCTCCCTTCCTATATCCTGCAGCATAATATCCCCTTGCCCATATCGGATCCTTCTCCGTCAGATGGGGCTCATAGACAGGCCCAGGCGAGGTGAAGATCCGATCGGTCTTCATATCCCGAGCACAGAAACCAGCAAAAGGAGGATCTTCTTTCTGAAGCCTGACAAGCTCTTCTCGGGAGATCACTGGCAGTTTCTCCAAATCTTGGATGGTCTTGATCTGCGAGGGACGAAGATTTCGTTCATCCAAGATCATTCTGACTCTTGGAGACTTCTTATACCCCAAGCGAATCATCTTTTCAAGGCCATGATTATAATACCTCTGCCTCTGGGCTTGAGACATATTCTCTTTATCATCGTAGTAGTTGGATCCTTTTTTAGAAACCATGTCTTCCTCCCTCTTGTGGAGAGCATAGAGCAAAGGGCTTAGTAAAAAAAAGGGTTGAAAGAATTTAGCCCCTTGAAACGACTACTTAAGCATCCCTTCTTATAGCCACCGTTTGCGTCTTTTGTAGGATTTCACATCCTTATAGGATTTGAGTATTCCGGAAGAGGCGGTCCCAAGATAAAATTCTTTGACATCAGGATTTTCTCTAAGTTTGGAAGCTTCTTCTTCCATGACAATCTTACCATTCTCCATCACATATCCATAATGAGCAATCGTGAGGGCCATGTTTGCATTCTGTTCTACCAAAACGATAGTCGTTCCCTGCTCCTCGTTAATTCTTTTGACAATCTCAAAAATCTCTCTTACCAGAAAAGGAGCCAATCCAAGGGAAGGCTCGTCTAACAAAAGAAGCTTAGGATGAGCCATGAGGGCTCTGCCCATGACGAGCATCTGCAACTCTCCTCCACTGCAGTATCCAGCCAATCGATTCTTTCGAGCAACCAAGGGTTGAAAATAATGATAGACCATCTCAAGATCTTTTTTATAAGGTTTACCCCAGCGGGTTGCGGTCCCTACCCTGAGATTCTCTTCTACCGTCAGGTATTTAAAAGGTTGACGTCCCTCCATCACCTGGATGATCCCCAAACGGGTAATCGTTTCCGGAGACGAATTATGGATGGGATGATTTTCAAAAATGATGGATCCTTCTGTGACTTTCCCATTCTCGGGCTTGAGTAATCCAGAAATCGCTTTTAAGGTGGTCGTTTTCCCTGCGCCGTTACTCCCGAGCAGAGAAACGATCTGCTTTTTTTTCACTAAAAGAGAGACGCCCTTAAGGACTTGGATCACATCAGAATAAACCACACTGATATTATTAAGCTGCAATAAGATTTCGTCTTCCATGATCACCCCATGAATTTTTCTTCAGACTCTCAAAGTATTTATGATATCGATGCTACCTCTGTCATGGTGATCTAAATTCCGGTGATATCTCCATGCTAATAAGAAAATGGCCAGAGCCTGAAACTGGCTCGGATAACCCGCCAGACCTCTGCCAGTCCTCGGGGTTCAAAGATGATAAAAAATACAATGGCCAACCCATAGATGAACTCCCTCAAGGGGGCAATCTGAAGTGCGATTCCTGTAAATGTTCCTAAATTCATGAAAAAGGTTGTGGCATGGCTCAACAATTCATTCAGCAATTTTATGAAAATCGCCCCGAATATTGCTCCTGGAATATTCCCTAACCCTCCAATGATAATCATTGCAATATACTCAACCGAGAGGAGTAATGTATAGGGCTCGGGAGTGATGCTCCCAATATAGAAGGCTGAAAGGCCTCCAGCAAGTCCCGCATAGAAAGAACTTATGGCAAAGGAGAGGAGTTTATAACGAAAGATTGGAATTCCCATCCCCTCTGCAGCACGATCATTATCCCTGATGGCAATAAATGCGCGACCATATCGAGTCCGAATGAGATTGACAGCGACCCATGTCAAGATGACAAAACAGATAAAAACAACGTAAAAGAAAGCTCGATCTCCCTTAATATCCACTCCCAATAATCTGGCTCTTGGCAGAAAGATGCCATCGGCTCCTTTCGTGAGGCTTTCCCAATTCACCAGGAGGTATTGAATGATGAACTGCCCTGCCAAGGTAGCTATGGTTAAATAGAGGTGCTTTAGACGAAGGGATGGGATTCCAAAGATCATCCCGACCAGGGCAGTAATAAGCCCTGCAGAAAGGATAGAAAGCCAGAAAGGAAAGCCTACCACAGTGGTTAGAATGGCCGCGGAATAAGCTCCCACCCCGAAAAAGGCTCCATGACCAAGTGAAATTTGGCCTGTATATCCAATGAGGATATTGAGTCCAATGGCAGCAATGGCTGCAATCCCGATATGATTGATCACATACAGAACATAATTGCTGCTGATGAAAGGAACCAGAATAAAAAGCAGGAAAAGCCCAATCCACATCCATAACCTGCCAAAATCGGTTTCAAAAATAGTGAGCTCTTGCGCATATTGCTCTTTAAAATTTCCACAGGGATGAAATTTCAATTTTCGCATGCTTCCTCCAAACTCTTAACCATAACCAACAAACGATGAGCATCCTGTTGATGGTTCACCGTCTAACGTTCATGATTCTGTTATCTGCCCATTCCCCCTTCCTGTTTTTTTCAAACTCTTTCAATTTCAACCAGGCCAAATAGTCCATAAGGTTTCACCAATAAGATGAATATAAGGACGATGTAGGGAATCACCTCCTTGAGAGAAGTGGAGACATATCCTCCTGTAAAGGTTTCAAGAAGTCCTATGACGAGTCCTCCGATGATGGCACCACCAATGCTTTCAAGGCCACCCAAGATCACCACAGGAAATACCTTTAGCCCCATGTGACTCAAATTATGGACATTGATCCCGCTCATGATTCCTAAGATAATTCCACTGATGGCACAGACCAATGCCGCGATGGCCCAGGACATTGCAAAGACCCTTCTCACATGGACTCCTAACGAAAGGGCGGCTGGCTGGTTATCCGCTACAGATCTCATATAGATTCCTTGAGAAGAGTATTTAAAGAAGAATCCAAAAATCGCCAAGAAAATGATCCCAATCACAAAGGACATTATATAGACCGGTGAGATTCTAATCACTCCCCATTGAACCATAAGACCCTTGGGAAGGAATTCGGGATAGTTGAACACATTTCCTCCGAAGATGAAAAGCATCAATCCCTTAAACATCGAAGCCAACCCAACCGTCAGCATGATGACCTCAATGAGGGCCTCACCAATTAAGGGTCGTAAGAAAAGGCGCTCGATCACAAACCCCATGGAGAAGGCTCCAACCAAAGTAATGAAAAAAGAAATAAGGATAGGCAATTTGAGCCAAAGAGAAAGAGCCAAAAAAATAAAAGCCCCAATGGCCAGGAGCTCACCATGCGCAAAATTTAATACACTGGACGATTTAAAGATCATCACAAAACCCAATGCTGCCAGGGCATAAAGAAATCCAATGGATAACCCTTGAATAAGCAATTGTAGAAAAAAATCCATAAAACCTCCTCCGATGAGCCTCTCACCTATGGGGAATGGTCATTCGCCTCATCACTCCACGGTCAGGATTTTAACTTTGGTTGTGATGGTCCCAACGGTCCCATCCCGATAACGAACCCTCCCTGTCACTTCCAGCTCGTCTCGGTCGCTATACATTGCCTCGATTAGGTTAAGATATTGCTCATAGACAAATTTTCTTCGAACCTTTCCTGTTCGGGTGAGCTCCTCATCATCCGCATCGAGGAGTTTATACAATAAGATAATCTTCCGAAGTCTCATCGGTTTAGGAAGTTGGGTATTCACCTGCCTGACTTCTTTCAGAATTAATTCCTCAACCGGCGGCTGCTGGGAGAGATCGGTATAAGTGGTGTAAGGGATCATTCGATCCTCTGCCCAGCTCCCTACATTTCCAAAATCGATATTGATAAACCCTGTGATATAGTCCCGTCCTTCACCAAAAACCACCGCCTCTTTAATATAGGGGCTGAATTTGAGCCTCGTTTCAATAAAATCACAAGAAATCGCATCGCCCCCCTTCGATCGCATAATCTCTTATTTCCGCCCGATAATCTACAGATGGCCATCCTCATCAATATATCCTGAATACCAGGTGTGGAGCCATCCGTCTCGAAGGGTTTTTTGCGTGGCTTCTGGATCTTGATAATACCCTACAAAACAGGAAGGGGTTTTTACAAGAACCTCCTGATCCTCTGCAATCTTCACCTCTGTCCTGGGAAGGGGTTTCCCCACGGTCTCTGGTTTTACCTCACCATCGGGCTGAACCTGAAATACCCCTCCTCCCTCAGTCAGACCGTATGCATGTTTGAGATTCAGTCCTTTGGCTCGAAAAAATCTGATGACATCTGGGCTGATGGGATGACCTCCGGTCACGGCAGCCCGAATTTGAGCACAGCCCACCCGATCTAACAGGGGACGGTAGACCAATTTTGAGGCAATCCAATGGAGCACTCTTAAATAAAAAGGGATGGGCTCTTTCTTAGATTCCCGGTCCACGACCTTCCCACCGATCCATTCTCCAAGGGAGAAAATTTTTCGTTTAATCCAGCCTGAATCGGCTATCTTCACCCTGATCTTGGAAGCCAGATCTTCCCAGAATCTTGAAGAGGTGATGATAATGGCAGGTCCGATCTCCCTAAAATCATCCATCACGGTTTCAGGTGTTTCGGGAAAGTTCATGCTCATTCCAGTAAGAGGTGAAACACCCATTCCCCACATCTGATCCACAATCCATGCCGTTGGAGTGATTGAAATCCAATTGTCTCCGATTCCAATCGGGGCAGTCTCAACCCATTTCCTTGCTATCTCCGTAAAACTTCGATGGGAGATCATGGCCAACTTAGGAATCCCTGTCGTTCCAGAGGTCATAATCATCAAAGCCACCTCTTCAGGTTTTCCCTTCCATAGCTCCTCTTCAAAAAGATCAGGACGCTCTTTATCCAAAGATTCTCCGAGCATTAAGAGGTCCTTGAAGTTCATCAACCATGGATGATGGCCATAGGTCCTCATTCCCGTGGGATCAATATAGATCACCTTTCGGACATGAGAGAGTTGATCTTTCATCTCTAATAATTTGTCCACTTGTTCCTGATCTTGGGCGATTACATAGGTGGCCTGAATCCTATTGAGCATCACCATCAACTCTTTTGCGACGGAAGAGGTAAAAAGATTGACTGTAACGGCTCCAATGGCTTGGGCTCCCATTTCACTGAACAACCACTCTGGATGGTTATCCGTGATAATCCCAATATTTTCTCCCCGTTTGAGACCTAAGGAGTAGAGTCCTAAGGCCACCTGTTTGGTATATTGGAAATAATCCTGCCAGGTGTAGGTCTGCCAGATTCCATACATCTTTTCGCGGATGGCGATCTGCTTTGTCCCTAAGGCCTTGGCCTGTTTGAATAAAATCTGGGGCAAGGTATAATTTGAAAGGATTTCTATCGTCTCTTGATCAAATCGTTCTCTACGATTGACTCTCATCTTTTTATGACCCATGATTGGAAGAATGAGATATCTTATTCCTCCCTCACTGGAGTTTATCGAATTCGTTTCCGTGGACAAGAAGAATCGCTCAACTTAGGCTCTGTTAAACTTTTGTCGCCTCTCCTAAGTAAGCCTTAATCACTTCAGGATGATTCTGAATCACCTCTGGGGGTCCCTCAGCAATCTTTTCCCCAAAATTTAAAACCATGATCCTTTGAGAGATACTCATCACTACCGACATATCGTGTTCGACCAATATCGTGGTCTGACCCCAAGCTGAGTTTAATTCAACCAGAAAACGAACCATATCCTCTTTCTCTTCCAGGGTCATCCCTGCAAAAGGCTCATCCAGGACCAAGAGTTTTGGCTCCAGGGCCAATGCCCTCCCCAATTCAACCCTCTTTCTTAATCCATAAGGTAAGGCCCCGACTAACTTTTTTCGGATGGGCTGCATCTCGAGGAAATCGATCAACTCTTCTAAAACCCTCCGGTGACGCTCTTCTTCTTTACGAACGGATGGGAAGAAGAGGGTGGCTTTTCCAAGCCCATAATTACAATAAAGGTGGCGGGCTAAGAGCATATTGGCTAAGACAGTCATTCTCGGAAAGAGCTCGATATTCTGAAAAGTCCTTCCGATTCCCTTTTGGGTTACCTCATGGGGGTGTAATCCAGTAATCTCTTCTCCATTGAACAGAATCTGACCTTCCTGGGGATGATAATAACCTGTAATACAGTTTAAAAGACTCGTCTTTCCTGCTCCATTCGGCCCAATGATGCTCACCAATTCACCTGTATGAACCTTTAGGTCCACATCGTGAAGGGCCATGACTCCGCCGAAGTTCAGAGAAATTTTTCTTACCTCCAACTCAGCCTGTCTCTTCTCAGGCTGAGTGGAGGCATAAATGCTTGGTTGACCTCGAAATGCCTTCATCTATTTTCCCTTCAAGACCTTTAAGATCTGAGGTTTCTCTTTTCCTGGAACAAAGAAATTAGTCATGGGGGTATAGGTCATGTCCTCATGAATTTGAACGATTCTTCCTTTGAAGGATCCTTCATGATTATCCTTTGTAAAGGTAACATAGGGAACCAGCCCTCCAAAATCCTCATTTTGAAATGTCTCCATGGCCCGATTGATCGTTTCTGAATTAATTTTACCATAGAGTCCAGAGGCTCGATGCATGGCCCTCTCCATGATCATGGCCACAACGACACCTTCCCAGTAAGACGTTTCAAACTTATCCACGCTCTTATATCGGGCCCATAGACCTTCAAGTAAGGCAATCCCAGGCATCTTTTCTCCTTTTGGGGTTTTATCTCCTGGCAAAACACCACAGAATTGCATAGCCACTCGATCACGGATCAGGCCTTTTCCAAGGACAAAGAAATCAGGATCAGTAGAGGTCCAGGTTCCAATAAAGGGAACATCATAATTGATCTTATCGGCAGCCTTGAGGGCCACATAAACCTTATCCGGAAGGATCTGCATGAAGATATATTCGGCTCCTTTCTCTTTTAGACGGAGAAGCTCTGTGGTAAGATCCACTGCGTCAGGAGGAAATGCTTCAATTGAAACGATGTTGATATTATTTTTTTCGGCGTATTCCTTGGCTGGACCATGGACAGCCTTCCCATAAGGGTTGTTGGAGGTTAGGAGACCGACCTTGGGGGCCTCCTTTCCCTTATGGATATTCCGGATATATTCGAGGACGGCATAGGAGTCTAAAATGTAACTTCCAAAGGGGATGTACATATAATCTCTGGGTGGAGTATTAATCCCTTGGAAGGTAGAATAATTAATGGTAGGAATTTTGTATTCCTGAATGATGGGCTTTGCCTGGAGTCCTGATCCAGCGTCCCATGTGGCGATCATGTCTACTTTTTCCTCACATAACATCTTCACAAATTTATTAGACTCAGGGACTTTATAAGCGTGGTCAAGGACTTTTAACTCAATCTTCCTTCCTGCAACCCCCCCTTTTTCATTGATAAAGCGAAAATAATCCTGGTGGCCCTTGGCATGGTATTGTCCCCATGATGAGGAGGGACCGGTTAGATTGATGACGGCACCCACCCTGATGGGTTGAGTCCATCCACTTGCCACGATCCCCATACAAATCACTCCCAGAATCATGATAAAAAATAGATGTCTTACCATTTTGTCTCCCTCCTTTTTAAGTCTTTAAATCTTTGCCGCTCTTAAAATAATGAGATGCTCACTCCCCACCTTGGATTTATCTTGCTTGAATCTCTCCCACCCCCTTTCTTCAAATTTTATTAAAAGGATAGACTACCCATAGGTGAAAGAAGGACTGCTTTTTCCTCTTCAATCGTTTAGGTCGAATCATTCTGTAGGAAATAAATTTTCGATAGAATTATTTAAAACGATCATTTCCATTTGATCGTTAAAGTCAGAAGACTGTTCTCATGCTCACTGGAACAATTAAGGTCAGAAGGTTACGAAAATGATATTATGTATATTGTATACAAGTAAAAATTAATTGCAAGAAAAAAATTTTGTTACTCTCTAATTTAACCTTACAGAAACGACCTTTGAAACCCCAGGGGTCTCCATGGTAATTCCATAGAGGGTCTGGGCTGCTTCCATCGTATTTTTATTGTGAGTGATCATAATGAACTGAGAGGTTTTAGAAAACTCCTTCACCAGTTCAATAAACCGATTGATATTAGCATCATCCAGTGGGGCATCCACTTCATCGAGCAAGAAGAAAGGAGTGGGTTTGATGAGAAAGAGCCCAAAAAGCAAAGCCGTCGCCACCAATGCCTTTTCTCCTCCTGAAAGAAGGTCAATGTTTTGAAGCTTCTTTCCTGGAGGCTGGGCAATGATATCAATCCCTGAGGTTGAAGGGTCTTGTTCATCTAAAAGGATCAGACTGGCCTGTCCTCCCTTAAAAAGCCTAATAAAAATTTCTTTGAATTTCTCATTGACTTGATGAAAGGTTTCTAAAAACCGTTTGGTCGTGGTTCGATTGATCCGAAAAATTGCCTTCTTCAGTGAATCGAGTCCCTGATGAAGATCTGCCTGTTGTTCCGAGAGGAAATCGTATCGCTGTTTCAATTCCTGATACTCCTCAATGGCCATCAGATTAACCTCTCCAAATCCTTCCAAGGCACTTTTCAATTCTGCCAAACGTTTCGACATCTCCTCTTCTGGGATTTCCAAAGGAGAAACTCCAATGGAAGGAGAGAGGGTGGTCCCATACCGTTCTTTGATTGATTCTTGGAGGTGGGAAAGCTTTAATTGGACCTCTGAGGCCAACATCTCCTCCTCATGGATCTTCTGCCTCACATCCTCTAACTCGCGACGGAGATATCTAAAAGAAGCTTCTGCCTCCTTCCATTCATTGGAGAGGGTTTCCACCTTTTCTTTTTGAACAGAAACCGCCTCCTCCTTGAGATGGTGTTGGTGAAGGCCTTCCTTTAATTCCTTTTCCCATTGCTGAATCTTCTCGTGAAGGTGAATTAATGCTTCACGACATTCCTTGATCCCTTTCACCTTTTTAATGATCTGATCTTTTAACGCGCTCCGTTTTTCTGCTAAATTTTGAAGTTGAACCTCTAACCCTCTCCTCTTCTCTTCAAGGGAGGCAAGGTAAACCTTCTTTTCAGTGATCCTCCCTCCCAGCTCCTCTGCCCCTTGCCTCACCTCTTCAACCTTCATTTTAAAAGATTGAAGGCCTTCCTCCTGCCTTTGGAGGACCGCTTCTTCTCTCTCAATTTGATTAGAGACTTCTCTTTCCTCCTTTTCCAACTCTTGATCTTCCTCTCCGAGTTGGCTCAGTTCAAATTGGACAACTTCCATCCTTTGTTCAAATTGGGAGATCTCCTTCCTCATCCCCTCCAGATCACTTGTCTGATGGAGGCGCTCAATCTCTTTTTCTTGAATCTCCTTCCTTCTATTTTCTAATTGGGCCTCCCTTTCGACGATCTCCTCTTGAAGTCGTCCCTCCTCTTCACAGGCCTTCTGACAGACCTCCTCTCCCTCTCCTATCTTTCTTTCCAACTCCCGAATCTCCCTCTTCCTCTCTAAGATCCCCATCCCCTGATCTCTACTCCCCCCGGACATTACTCCTGAACGCTCAACCACATCCCCGTCCAGGGTAACCAGGATTGCAAATTCTTCATCATCCTTCATCCAACGAAGTGCCTCTTCCCAATTATTCACCACGCCAACATCACCAATTAAAAAATCTGCTATTGGATCGAAACCCTCTTTCACCTTTACAAAATGCGATAGAGGAATGGGCCTTCCCTCCTCTTGGTTTAGACTTTTGTGAAGATCGTTTAAAATCCTTTCCTTCTTTCGATGGGGTAAGAGAGGAATAAAACTCGCCCTGCCGAGAGACTCCTTTTTAAGAAAATCTATTGCCTCCCGAATTCCTTTCTCATCCTCCACGATCAGGTATTGTAATCGCTGACCCAAAACTGCTTCGAGGGGGATCTCATATTGGGGTTCAGGTTCAAAGATATCAGCAGCCACCCCTAAGATGGCCCTCCAATCTTTTGTATCCTCCCGTTTGCTGAGGAGAATGGATCTCACTCCTTTTTCATATCCCTCATAATTATCCTGAAGTTCCTTTAGAGAAAGGTAACGAGAACGATTCTGCCTTAAAGTCTCTTCCAGAACGGACCGTTCTTTCTGTTTTTGTTGGAAGACCTCTTTTAGCCTTTCAAGCTCTTCTTCCCACCGTCTCCTTTCTTCTTGATAGATGGATAGAACGGAAAGGGTCAGTTCTCTTTCTTTTTGCTTTTCATGAAAAAGCTCCTCCAGCTGTTTAAGCCTTGCCTTGATTTCTTCAAACTCCTCTCGGTTGGAACGAATTCGCTTTTGAAGATTTTCTTTCCTCTCCTGAAGGTGGACGATTCGATTGCGATTGGAGGTCAACCGGGTCAACGTATCGACCAGACTTCCCTTTTCGTCCTCCAATTCATCAGAGAGCTCAAGGTAGGTAGCTCTAAAATCATTGAAGAGCTCCTCCCATTCCTTCAGGATCTCTTCGTTCTCATGAAATTCCCTATCTAACTCTCTCTGGGCAAGTTCGATCCTCCTCCATTCTCTCCGAGCCTCTCTCCAGGATATAAAGGACTCCTTGACCTCTTCGATCAATTGACGCTCCTGTTTTTGTAGTCCCCCCTCCTCCCTCCTGAAGAAATTGATTTCATCTTCCATCTTTTGAATCTTTCGACCAAGCTCAAAGACCTCTTGTTGTAACCCTCTTAGCTTCTCTTCCTCTTCTATCCCCCTCAATCTCATCTCTTCAATCCAAGCCTCTTTCTGGTTGGTCAGGGTTGCAATCTCTTGCTCTCGGTTTTGAAGGGCTTTGAGATAACCTCTACACGATTCTACCTTCTCGGAAAGCTCGCTATATTCTCGAAAGGCAAAACGGATTTCAATCTCCTTGACCTCTTTCCGGATGGCCTTGTATTCTTCAGCCCTTTTCACCTGGCGCTCTAAGGAGGTAATCTGCCTTTTCACTTCAGCGATGATGTCTTGAATTCTAAGGAGGTTCTGTTGGGTAGCCTCCATCTTCATCATGGCGAGCCGCTTTCTCTCCTTATATTTTGCGATCCCTGCAGCCTCTTCGATTAAAAAACGACGATCCTGAGGATTGGCATTGATGAGATGTTCCACCCGCCCTTGTTCTACAATAGAATACCCATTGACCCCAATCCCTGTATCTAAGAAAAGATCGGTGATTTCCCTCAATCGGCAAGGCACTCTATTGATCAGATATTCGCTCTCTCCTGACCGATAGAGTCTTCGAGTCACCGTGATTTCACTGCATTGTCCATAGGCCTCAGGAGCTGACCCATCTTCATTGGAAAAAGTTAAATTCACCTCTGCCATCCCGAGGGGTTTCCTCCCATCGGTTCCATTGAAGATGACATCCTCCATCTGCTTTCCACGTAGATGTTTGGCACTCCTTTCCCCGATAACCCAGAGGACAGCATCCACAATATTCGACTTGCCACAACCATTGGGACCTACAATCGTAGTAATCCCTTCAGGAAATGTGAGATGGAGACGATCCACAAAGGATTTAAATCCGATCACCTCCAATGATTTAAGTCTCATGTTCTTCTCTCCAATGAGAAATTCCAATCCATCATGGCCTATCATTCAATTTCCTTCAATCCCCTTCTCTTTATTCCTTCCCCAAATGGATTACGGAGTTGAGGGGATTCCTTGATGATAGGTCATTGATTGACTATATACTCCACTGCCCGTTCAAGCCTCTGGACTACTATTTCTTTATCCAAGACCTCGATCACCTCATCGATGGGAGGGCTAACCGACCTACCCGTTAAGGCGACCCGAATCGGTTGAGCAATCTTTACTAAAGGTTCACCCCGAATCTCAGATAATTGTTGAATCCATCGTCGGACCTTTTCCTTTTCCAGGGTAGACTCCCTCTTGATGAAATCGATGACCTGATGGAACATTGGGAGGGCCTCAGGGGTTAAGAATTTCTTTGCTGCCTTCTCATCATAATCGATCTCTTTACAGAAATAAAATTCTGAAAGATCTGCCATCTCCACAAGGGTTTTGACCCTCTCCCTCAGAGAAAGAGCGACCTTCTTTAAAAGGGCAGGATGGAGGTTTGAATATCCCTTCGCTTCGATAAAAGGCTGAAATCTTTTCACCAGTTCATCCAGATCGATCTTCTTAATATACTGGGCATTGAGCCAATCGAGCTTTCCGGGATTGATGGCGGCAGGAGACCTTCCAATCGATTCAAGATTGAATTTTTCTATCAACTCTTCCAAGGTGAATTCTTCCTGATCACCGTAAGACCATCCTAATCGGACCAAATAATTGACCACGGCTTGGGGAAGATAACCCATCCTTTGGTATTCCAAGACCGATTGGGCCCCATGGCGTTTCGAAAGTTTCTTCTTGTCTGGACCGAGGATCATGGGGACGTGACCAAATTTTGGGATGGGGTAATCCAGGGCTTGATAAATTTGAATCTGGCGTGGGGTGTTGTTGAGGTGGTCGTTGCCTCGGATGACATGGGTAATTCCCATGGTTGCATCATCCACCACGACTGAAAAGTTATAGGTGGGAAATC
>JBBIRT010000074.1:0-16581 GCA_037441725.1 Deltaproteobacteria bacterium
ATATATGGGCCCAAACGAGTATATACCCTCAGCTCCTCAAAAAGTATCCACAGCTACAGGAAGAGTTTCGAGGAGTAATGGTGTATGGGTTCTCATCGATGACAGGCACTCACATCAGTACACTCAAAAAGGAGGTACGCACCCCTGCTAACCTCAAAGGGGTAAAGATCACTCCTGCTACGGAGGAAATAGCCCAAATGGTAATGGCCGCAGGTGGCGCTCCTGTAAACCTGGTCGTTTCAGATTGGTACACCTCTGCAGAAAAGGGAGTCACGACAGGATTTATAAATGCCTTTGGGGCTAAGATGGCTTTTAGGGTGATGGAGCTGCTAAAATTCCATGCCCTTGTGGAACCAGGTGGCATCTCAATGTCCCCCCATTTCATTTTGATCAATCCTGAAAACTGGAAGAAGATTCCACCGGATATTCAGAAAGTACTCAAGGACAATGAGCCGTTTTACATCGAACAATGCAATAATGGTGTCACCATGGAAGAGAAGATGGCATTAGACTATGCAGCCAAGAACAACCATACGACAGTAACCCTTACCCCTGCTGAATATAAACAATGGGCTGATCTGGCTCAGCCAATCCATGAGGCATGGTTAAAGAAAAATGCTGCCAAAGGAGCAAAAGAGATCTATGATACAGCTAAAAAAATGATTAGCGAGTATAAGGGGAAGTGATGAAAATCATTGAATCCATCGCCCGGGTTGCAGGGCTGGTAGCAGCAGGTGTTTTGTTTTTAATGATGCTGCTCACCGTTGCCGATGTGCTTCTGCGGGCCACCCTGAGCAAACCCATCATTGGCACGACCGAGATTACTGAACAGATGATGGTGGCTGTGGTCTTTTTAGGATTTGGATATTGCGCCCTCAAGGGGAGGCAGATCAAAGTGGACCTGTTTGTATCCCGCTATCGACCGGGGATGCAAAGGGGGATTGACATCCTGATCTATTCTGTTAGCCTGCTCCTGGTCGCTGTGATAGGCTGGCGGACCTTTTTAACAACCTTGACGGTCCAACGACTCGGGATCACCTGTTCCTACATTGGGGTGCCCAAGTTCCCCTTTTATGCACTGGCAACATTTGGGTGGATGGTCTTGTTTATAGCAATGGCCAGCCTCTTGGTTAAGACGTTGAAGAGAGCTCGCTCGCTTGATTGCTTAGAGGATAGAAAATAAAGGTTTCGTCAATCGGTAACGGTAAAGAGACCTGTATCGTCAAACGGTTACGTCTTCTGGGTCTAAGAAGTTCGTATAACCCTTTGACCCTAAACGAAACGCGCTTCTTAACGGTCACCTTGACTGATACCCTCAAGGGATTTTATGGTTCGCGGGTGTCGCTCTTTCATGAGAATGAAACAGGTTTGAAGATTTCTGGATTTTTTCGGAAATCTCCTAAAAAGGCGGTATCCAGTGATGAGTGGAGAATTTGTTGGCCTTCTTGGTGTCATGATCATGGTCCTCCTTCTGTTGTTTTTCCGGATGTGGATTGGACTGGCCATGATTTTAGTGGGTACCCTCGGAATACTTTATCTTCAGGGGTTTAAACAGGCCTTTGGGGTCTTAGGCACTGTGCCTTACGAGACGGTAGCCTACTATCCTATGGCAGCGCTTCCGCTATTCGTGTTGATGGGTGTAATTGTAGGAAATACGACCATTGGCGAAGACCTCTATTACTCCATCTATAAATGGATAGGATCCATGCGCGGTGGCCTGGCATCAGCCACTGTCTTGGCCTGTGCTGTTTTTGCTTCGGTGACCGGCTCAAGTGCGACTGGAACCGTTCTTATGAGTAAAGTCGCCCTACCTCAGATGCAAAGGTACAGGTATGATGAAGCCATGGCCAGTGGCTGTATTGCCTCTGCCGGCACCATGGGCATTCTCATCCCACCCAGTATGGGCTTTATTCTGTATGGTCTGCTCACTGAACAATCTATCGGGAAATTATTTATGGCAGGCTTTTTTCCAGGAATCTTGCTCTCCCTCTTGATGATTTTTGCCATCACTCTCATGACCGCCTTTCATCCAGAGGCAGGGCCGGCAGGCCCGAGGTCCACTTTTAAAGAGAAGGTGGGATCATTGAAAAAGACCTGGCACGTATTGCTCCTGTTCCTATTGGTATTGGGTGGCATTTATGGAGGAATTTTCACCCCTACGGAAGCTGGAGCCATTGGTGCTTTTGGGGCTCTCGTTATCGTTCTCTTTACTCGTCAACTGACTTGGAAGATTTTTTTGGAGATCCTCAAAGAATCCATTGAAACCTCTGCCATGATCTTCCTGATTGTCGTCGGGGCATTCATTTTTATGAAGTTTCTTGGTCTCAGCAAACTGCCATTTGCACTGGTTAAGATCATTGAGCACCTTCAGGTATCTAAATATGTTATTTTTACAGGAATCGTCTTTCTCTATATCATCCTTGGTATGTTCTTAGAGGTTTATTCGGCTGTGACCTTCACGATTCCTATCCTCTACCCTGTGATTTTAGCGCTGGGGTTTGATCCGATCTGGTTTGGGGTGATCGTTGTGCTGGTCATCGAGATGGGACTGATTACTCCACCGGTGGGGATGAATGTTTTCATCCTCAATGGGATTACAGGAATTCCCCTTCACATCATATTCCGGGGTATTGTCCCATTCTTCATAGCCATGGTCGTGTGTGTAATTCTTTTGGCCATATTTCCTGAAATCGCACTATTTCTGCCAAGAACGATGTAGAAAAAAAAGAAGGAGGGAGTATGAAGAATCTTAAGAAGGATGACCAAATCGAGGTTCTCTTCCGCAAAGCAGTCCCCATCAGCGATCCAGAGGCTCATTACCCGGGGTTAAACCCTAGCACGACCGTTCTCAGAAAAGAATCGATCCATAGGGAGGGGGCGTTACCTCTTCCTTGCGATATCCTCTTCGAACGCGATGTGGCGGTGACGCTGCGCGATGGCACAGTGATTTATACAGATATCTTTCGCCCTGTAGGAGGTACCCATCTTCCGATAATCATTGCATGGAGCCCGTATGGGAAAGGATATGGTTGGTTCTCGCTCGACCGATTTCCCGGCCGCATGGGTGTGCCAACAAGTGCACTCTCTGGTCTGGAGAAGTTTGAGGGTCCAGACCCTGCTTACTGGTGCAATCATGGTTATGCGATCGTTAACCCGGACCCTCGCGGGGCCTTTATGTCACAAGGTAACCTTCACTTCTGGGGTGAACAAGAAGCTCAGGACGGATATGACCTCATAGAATGGATGGCTTCGCAGGAGTGGAGCAATGGCAAGGTCGCCCTTTCTGGGAACTCCTGGCTTGCGATCTCGCAATGGTTTATCGCCGCCGAGCAGCCGCCGCACCTCACTGCCATCGCACCCTGGGAGGGGTTATCCGATTTTTATCGGGACCATGGCACCCGGGGTGGTATTCCGGACACAGGGTTCAATGACTTAGTTATGTTACACCTTTACGGGAATAATGAGATAGAGGACCTCTCAGGAATGATCCGGAAGTACCCACTGATGAATTCCTACTGGAGAGAGAAGTCAGCGAACCTGGAAAGAATCAACATTCCTGCCTACATCGTGGCCAGCTGGACTAATGAGTTACACACGCATGGAACCTTTGAAGGGTTTCGGCGTATATCGTCTGCACACAAGTGGCTGCGTGTCCACAACACCCACGAGTGGTTTGACTATTATTCTGCTGAGAATGTGGAAGACCTCCGCCGCTTTTTCGACCGTTATTTGAAAGGGATAGAAAACGGCTGGGAGCAGACTCCGCATGTCCGGCTTACGGTTCTGGACCCAGGGGGAGTTGACCAAATAAACCGTCCTGAGAATGAATTTCCTCTTGCCCGCACACGTTACCAGCCGCTCTATCTGGATGCAAGTACGGGAAGGCTTTCCCAGGAATCGGTCAGGCATGAGTCTGCCATTCGTTACAAAGTCGACAGTAAAGAACAAGCTGTCTTCACCATCCGGTTTAACCACGATACAGAGTTGACTGGATACATGAAACTACGCTTATGGGTCGAGGCAATTGGCTCGGATGATATGGATCTTTTTGTATTCGTCCAGAAGCTCGATGCTCAGGGTAAGTTTCTGCCTGCCCTTGTATTGGGACAACCCAATTTTGGAGCCAATGGCAGGGTAAGGGTCTCTCACCGTGAACTTGATCCTGGTCGCTCAACCCCTGCTGAACCTTATCTGACTCATATTAAGGAGGAGCGTTTAAATCCAGGAGAAATCGTACCCGTTGAGATCCCGATCTGGCCAACCTCCATGGTATGGCATTCAGGTGAACAGCTGCGCGTGGTAGTGACAGGTTACAATCTTGCAGGACGCCATATCCCTGGATTACCGGAGCCAATGCTGCGAAACAAGGGAGAGCATGTCATTCACACCGGTGGAAAGTACGACTCGCATCTCCTCGTTCCAGTCATTCCGTAAAGGGGCCGTAAAGGGGGGATTGATCATGAAGTGCCTAATTCTCTATTACTCCCAGACAGGAAATACCAAAGCGATTGCCCAGGCCATTTATAAGGGAATAAGCCCAATGGTGGAGAGATGTGATCTGGTTTCAATCAAGGAAGTCAAACCTCAGGATGTGAACCATTACGATTTGATTGGGTTGGGGAGCCCGGTATGGGATGGTGGGGAGCCTCCTAATGTGAGAAGATTGATAGGAGCCCTTCAAAAACAGAATGGCAAGCATCTCTTTTCTTTTTGTACCCATGGGGTCATGCCAGAACATTATTTCCCGAATGTGACAAGAAGATTGAGAAACAAAGGATTTACTGTGATTGGGATGAGAGATTGGTTTGGAAGTGTCCATATTCAACTCCTTTCAAGCCCCTATTATACGGAGGGACACCCAGACGAGATTGATCTTAAAGAGGCAGAAGAGTTTGGAAGAGAGATGGTTGAAAAGAGTAGGAGGATTTCTGCTGGAGAAAAAGAGCTGATTCCACAAATTCCTCCCTTTGTGTTCTCCCATCAACTATGGGATCTGACAGAATTTTATATATCAGGTCACAATCCCCACGGAAGACTTACCTATAATCCCGAAAAATGCAATTATCCCAAATGCACCCTTTGTATAGATCACTGTCTCATGGAATATATCGACTTTTCAAAAACTCCGAGGAGATTTGGCTCAAAAGGGAATGAGTGTGATATGTGGCTGGGTTGTACCTTTTGTGAGATGATCTGCCCCACAGGGGCCATCTCCTGCAACTGGGAAGAGTTTTTAAAGGAAAGTGGCGAACTCCTCAGCCTATTCGATTTTAATCCACTGGAGGAGGCTGCAAAACAATGTGTGGCCTCAGGGAAATTGAGGATGTTGGTTCCCTTTGAAGAGGTGAAGTGGGATAGATTCTATTTCTTAGTCCATCACAAACACCCTCGCTTCAAAATATCTAAGTAATATCTTAAAGGAGAGAAATCTATGAACCGATCAGATGTAGATGTAGTGGTCATTGGAGGAGGCGCCTCTGGATTGGCTGCCTCAATAGGGGCTGCTGAGGGAGGTGTCCGAGTTAATCTATTTGAAAAAGGTTCAACCACAGGGGGTACGGCCAATATGGGGATGGGGCCTCTGGGAGTAGAAAGCAGGCTTCAGAGGACAAAATTGGTTGGCCCTTCAAAAGAGGAAGCCTTCAAGGCATTCATGGATTACATCCACTGGAGGGGGGATGCCCGATTGGTTAGGGCCTTTATAGACAAATCGGGTGATACCATCAACTGGCTCGAGAAGATGGGGGTTCAATTTGCTGATGTGGCTGCCTATTTCCCTGGAGGAAATCTAACCTGGCATCTGGTAAAACCGGATATGGGTGAGCCAGGTCCAATGGCAGCTGGCACCATGATGCGGATCATGACAGAGAGGGCTAAGGCCCTCGGTGTAAAGATATGGCTTCAAACCCCTGTGATAAAAATTTTAAAACAGGGGGAGAAGATCACAGGAGTGATCGCTGAGGATCAATCCGGTGAAACCATTGAAGTGAAAACCAAGGCCGTAATCATTGCCACCGGTGGATTTGGTGACAGCCCAGAGCTGATCAAAAAGTATACAGGATTTGAGTGGGGCAAAACCATGTTCTCCTTCAAAGTCCCAGGACTTACAGGGGATGGAATTCGGATGGCCAGGGAGGTGGGAGCTGCACAGACTGAAATGATGATGGAGATGATCTATATGTTGCCAGAAATGACCACCATGCAGATTGATGTCAATCTGGGTGTTGCATTTACCCAGCCCCACCTGCTGGTGAACCTCCTTGGAGAACGCTTCATGAATGAGGAGGTCATGGCCAATACCACCTTTACTGGAAATGCGATTTCTCTGCAAAAAGAAAAGTGTGCATTTCTCATCTTCGATGAAGAGATCAAAAAACATATGGAGCAGGAAGGAGGGCTTGACCACATCAGTCGGGTCTTTCCTTTAACAAAAATTAGCCACTTCGAAGAAGCCCTGAAAAATGCCCGGGCCATGGGAAACAAGAACCTTTTTATGGCTGATTCATTAGATGAATTGGCCGATCAGACCGGTATTGATCCGAAGGGACTTCAAGAGACCATAAAAGAATACAATCAATTTTGTGAAAAGGGACATGATGACCATTTTAACAAGAGATACGCCTTGCTCCGGCCAATAAAAACACCAAAATTTTTTGCAGGAAAACTCTTCTGTAGTGCCTATGGAACCTTAGGGGGAATAAAAATCAATTACAGAACAGAGGTCCTGGACAAAAACTGGAAGGTGATCCCGGGTCTTTATGCCTCAGGAGTGGATGCCTGCTCTGTTTATGGTGATAGCTATCCCTTCATTCTTCCTGGCAATACCATGGGCTTTGCCATCAACACCGGCCGCATGGCAGGCGAAAATGCTGCAACCTATGTTAAATCTCTTAACCCAAAAGAGCTATCCTGATCTTTTTCGGGATTGTTCTAATTTTGCCCCTTTTAATAGGACCTTCTTCATCGTCCTTCTTATTTCTTCGTCTTTCACCCTCTGGAGAAGGTCATCAATCCTTTTCCTTTTGGCCTCGTCCAGTTCTTCCCTTTGCCACGGATCAGGTTTGAAAGGGGGTGGGTTGGGTTTTGGAGAGATCTTTCCTAATCTGAACCGAATATCCTGAATCCGAGGTTCCCCCAAAAAGGCATTCACCTTTTTGAGAAGATCAGATTTTAGGAACTGGAGCTGTTGCATCCATGTGGGGTGAACCACATCTATGAAAAGAATCTGATTTCTGATCCGGCGGGGTTGAGCATGATCTGCAATCGTTTTTCCCACAATCTCCTTCCAGGCCATGAGGATTGAATAACTCTTTACGGGAACATCGATCTCTAAAGACTTTAAAGTTTTCTCAAGAATCGAATGGATGGATTGGGGTTTCTGTATCATTTAAATGGAAATTTTGGTGGAATCAATCCTTGGAAAGAGAGGAATAGGTTTGGTAATCCTTTTTCCTGGGATCAGGCCTCCCCATCTTCCGTTGACCTCTAAATTCTGTTCCCAAAGGCTTTCTTCCAGAGCCAGTTGAGACCACATCTTCTCAGCTGTGGAAGGCATAAAAGCAGCAATCAACAAGGCAATGATTCGAAGAGATTCGAGGGTTTGATAGAGGACGGTAGCAAGTCGAGGTCGATCTCTCTCCTCTTTAGCCAAAGCCCAGGGAGCGGTCTCATCAATATATTTATTGGTGGCATCCACCATCTCCCAGATGGATGCAAGGGCACGATGAAAAGCGAGGTCCTCCATCTGTTTCGATGTCTGGGAAAGAACTTTTTCGGACACCTGTTGAAGTGGTTGGTCCTGATCTAAGGAAGGAGTTGGAATGAGACCATCAAAATATTTAACGACCATGCTGAGGGATCGGCTGAAGAGGTTTCCTAAGTCATTGGCAAGATCACTGTTGATGCGATGAATCATGGCCGAATGGGAAAAATCACCATCCACACCAAAAGGGACCTCCCTCATGAGAAAATATCGGACTGCGTCTGCCCCATACAGGTCGATCAGACGATTGGGTTCTACCACATTTTGTAATGATTTGGACATCTTCTTTCCTTCAATGGTCCACCATCCATGAGCAAATACCATCCGGGGAGGGGAAAGGCCAATCGCCTTTAGCATGGTAGGCCAATAAACCGTGTGGGTGGTGAGGATGTCCTTACCAATGAGGTGGGTGGCTTCTTGCCAATATTGGTGAAAGGGATTCTCCTCAGAACCATAGCCAATTCCACTGATATAGTTGATTAAGGCATCAAACCAGACATAAGTAACATAGTCAGGATCAAATGGGATTTCGATCCCCCATTTCAATCTTTTTTTCGGTCTTGAGATGCAGAGGTCTTCGAGGGGGGTACGGAGAAATCCCAAAATCTCATTTCTTCTGGCCTGAGGAAAGATAAATCGTTCATTTTTTTCAATATATTCGATCAACCAGGATTGATATTTACTCATTCGAAAGAAGTAGTTTTTCTCTGAAAGCTCATTCACTGATCGAAGGCAATCCGGGCATTTCCCTTCAATGAGATCTTTCTCTGTCCAGAAACGTTCGCAGGGAATACAATACCATCCATCATAATTGTCTTGATAGATCTCTCCACGATCATAAAGATCTTGAAGAACCTTCTGCACAACTCTCTTATGACGCATCTCTGTGGTCCGGATGAAATCATTATTCGAAATGTTTAATCTCTCCCAAAGAGCCTGAAATCGAAGGACCATTTCATCACAATGGGTTTTCGGATCAATCCCCCTTTCCTGAGAGGCCTTTTCTACCTTTTGACCGTGTTCATCGGTTCCGGTTAGGAAAAAGACTTGACAGCCTTCTAATCGTTTGAACCTGGCAATGATATCTGCTGCGATCGTCGTATAGGCATGTCCGAGGTGTGGAATATCATTGACATAATAAATCGGAGTGGTGATATAAAATGTTTTTTTAAAGTTCGGAGGCATGAATCGTGATCTCCCCTCCTTCCTCAAGTTCTATGGTAACAGTTCGATTAAGTACATTTTGACGGATGATCTTTCCCCTTCCAGAACGGGTCATGATATGTTTGCCCACCTTAGGAAGGTCCTTCTTTAACTCGACATAGGTGGGGAATTCATAAGCAAGACAACACATCAAACGGCCACACACCCCTGAGATCTTGGTCGGGTTGAGGGCGAGATTCTGCTCCTTGGCCATTTTGACAGAAACAAGCTCAAATCGATTCATAAACTTAGAACAACAAAGCTCTCTCCCACAACTTCCAATGCCACAAATCATTTTAGCCTCATCTCTTACCCCGATCTGACGCATCTCGATACGCATCTTATATTGTGCAGCCAGATCCCTGACCAATTCTCTAAAATCGATCCGTTTTTCGGCAGTAAAATAGAATAGGGCTTTTGATCGATCAATGAGGATCTCTGTTTTGACCAACTTCATTTCCAGCCCCTTTTCTCTGATCTTTTGAAGGCAGAACTGAAAGGCCTCCTTTTCCAATTGCTGGTTGAGTTGAAATTGCTCCAGATCTTCTAAGGTCGCCTTCCGTACAACCTTGTAGGGCGATTTGAGGAGGAAACGTTTCTCTTTTTCATAAGGGGGAGAGAGAACTTTCCCAAGGACCAATCCCTTTTCTGTTTCCACAATGACCTCATCCCCAGTCTCGAGGGAGAGGTGTGTTGCATCAAACGATTCTGTTTTCCCATTGGAAAGCCTAACAAAAACTAAACGGATCATCCTCTCTATCCTTCTGCCCAGGAGAGCATCATGGCCTCAAGGGCAAGGCTGATATTAGCATTGGCTTTGATGGCCATGCTTGTCTGATGAAGGATCTCTATCCTTTTTAAAAGGGAAGGGAGATCCTTTTTCACTGCAAGGGGTTCCATTACCTCCAAGAGGTCTGAATGAATCAGATGGACCTTTCTTTTCAATGTCTTTAAGAGGACCAAATCCCTTAAGAGGGTCATTGCTATTTCAAGGATCAAGAGAAGAGCCTCTCTTTGAGAGGGTAAGGAAATCACCCACTCCCCCATCTTTTCGATTGAAAGGGTGTCTAATCCTATCCATTCTTTTAACAATCTTTCTCTGGGAATCTCTCGAATCTCTTCCTGGATCTCTAAAGCCTTTCCAGGACTTCCCTCGGAAAGAGAGGCTAAAAGAAAGGCTTCTGTTTTAGGTAATCCCTTCTGGTCCAATAACCATTGGGATACCAAAGAGAGGGGCAAGGGATTGAAGCGAATTGGCTGACACCTTGAAACAATGGTGGGCAAAATGAGCCTTGGATGATTGGCCAGCAGGATGATCACTGTATGCAGGGGAGGTTCCTCCAAGGTCTTCAGGAGGGTGTTCGACATATTTGGGGCCATCCGATCTGCAGACGTCAGGATACAGACACGATACCTCCCCTCATAGGGTCTGTAAGCCAAATCTCTCTGGAGTTGTCTCACCTGGTCCACCTTGATATTCTGGCCTTCAGGTTCGATGAGTAAGACATCTGGGTGAAGGGCATGGTCGATCTTTTTACAAGAAGGGCAGCAATCGCAGGATTCCCCTTTTTCGCCTTCCCTCTCAAGGCAATTGAGCGCCTTTGCAAACTGAATTGCAACAAACTTCTTCCCGATCCCCTCATTTCCTAAGAACAGATAGCTGTTGGCCACCTTATCATTTCGGATGGCTCGCTGGATTAAGGTGATGGGCCTGGAATGCCCTATGACGTTTTTAAAAGACACCTCCCTTACCCCTTGATCCTTTGAATCTTTGAACCCCTATGAACTCGTCCATGATCTTTCTTATCCTTTCAAAAACCCTTTCTTCTCCTTCTCGGGTATCAATGACTTTTATTCGTTTCGGTTCTTTTTTAGCCATAGAGAGATACCCTCTTCTTACCCGTTGATGAAACTGGATCTTCTCTCTCTCAAAACGTCCCTCCCTCTCATTGCTCCAGATTCGATTTCTCGATCGCGCCCTCTCAAGTCCGATATCTTCAGGACAATCTAAAAGGATGGTGAGATCAGGTCGAACCCCCTGAGTGGAGAGACGATTCAACCTTTTAACCCACCTCAGATCAACCTTTCGTCCATAACCTTGATAGGCAATGCTGGCATCGCTGAAGCGATCACAAAGGATTATTCCCTCTTTCTTAAGAAGAGGTTTAATGACCTCCTCTACATGTTGTGCCCTCGCAGCCTCATAGAGAAGAAGTTCGCAGACAGGAATCATTTCACGATGGTGAGGGTTTAAGAGGATCCTTCTGATCTTTTCACCAATAGGAGTACCACCTGGCTCTCTGGTTACCTTACATGGGATTCCTTTTTGCGTTAAATATCTTTTTAGGTGGAGGATCTGCGTGGTCTTTCCACTTCCCTCCACACCTTCAAAAGTGATCAATAAAGCCAAATTCTTTTGCCTCGATATTTTTGCCTATCCCGAACTTCTATGGCAGGAGATAATAAATATTTGAAATCTAAGCTAAAATATAAGTCAGACTCATTCCTGTTGTCAAGGATCAAATCATCCAAGAATATTATTTATGATATGATATTTAGATGCCTCTGCTGGTTTTGACTTTGAATTCAAAGTCTGTTATTTTTTGTTTTATGAAAAGGGTGGTATTGAAAACTTCAATTGCAATCTCCTTGTTCCTCATCAATCCATGGGCTTGTGCTGGAAAGTATGGACCTCAACTCTCAGGAGGAGTTTCACCCTCCATTGACTCCACTCCAGTGAAAATTCAAAAAAATCAGCCCCAAACCCTTCCTTCAGATCCCCGTTCCTATTACCACTTTTTCCTCTCTCAATACAAATTAAAAGAAGGAAAAGTGGATGAGGCGATCGAAGAGATTAAGAAAGCCCTCTCCTACGATGTCAAAGAACCCTCCCTACATGTGGAACTGGCTACCCTCTATATCCATAAAGGTCTCTTAAATGAGGCCATCGAGGAGTGTAATAAGGCCATCCTCTACGAGCCCAATCATTTACCTGCCTATTTGCTCTTAGGTGGGATCTATTCTGTGATGAATAAAAATACCTTAGCCATTGGGGCTTATAAAAAGGCCTTGGAGATTGATCCCAACCATTTAGAAAGTTACCTTTTCCTGGGCAATCTCTATGAAACCACCCAAGAGTATGACCAGGCCATTCAAGTCCTTAAGCAATTTCTTAAGTTACAGCCAAATTCATTGATGGGTCTTAGAACTTTAGGAAGAATCTATATCAAAACAAAATCTTATGAAGAGGCTGAAAAAACTTTCTTAGAGGCCCTTGCCGTTGAACCCAATTTCGTCCCTCTCTTAATGGATTTGGGGCTTACTTATGAAATTAAGAATGAGTCTGAGAAAGCGGCTGAGATCTATCAGAAACTCCTAACCCTTGATCCTGACAATAAAAATGCAAGAAATCGATTGGGACAGATCTTTCTCAAAGAGAAGAAATTAGATGAGGCCTTGGATCAATTTCGGGAGATCCAAAAAACCGATTCAGGCGATCTGAATATCCGAACTAAGATGGGTTTGATCTATATGGAACAGGGGAAGCTGGATCAGGCCATCTTAGAATTTAATTTTGTCCTTGCTACCAACCCCAATGAGGATCGGGTTCGTTACTATCTGGGGGCAGCCTATGTTGAAAAAGAAGCCCTGGATCAGGCCATCGCTGAATTCAAGAAGATCCCCTCACATTCGACTCTCTTTGCAGACTCAAGAAGAAATATCGCTTTGATCCTGGGAAAACAGAATAAGAAAGGTGAGGCCATCAAGATCCTCGAAGAGTCAATTCAGGCCAAACCTGATGAGGGAGAACTCTACCTGATCCTCTCCGCCATCTATGAAAAAGAGAATCAATTAGAAAAGGCCTTATCTACTCTGAAGAGAGGGCTTGAGAGAAATCAGAATGATCCAGAAATCCATTTCCAGTTGGGGGCCCTCTATGATAAGATGGGGGAGTTCGACAAGATGGTTGTAGAGATGAAGGAAGTCCTCCGCCTGAACCCCAACCATGCCGATGCCCTCAACTACCTGGGATATTCCTATACGGAGCGGGGTATTTATTTGGAAGAGGCACTCCAAATGATCCAAAAGGCCCTTGAATTGAAGCCGAATATGGGCTACATCACAGACAGTTTGGGCTGGGTCTATTACAAAATGGGAGACTATGAAAGGGCCGTGATCGAACTCGAAAAGGCCAATCAACTCAGTCCTGATGACTCCACCATCACTGAGCACTTAGCCGATAGTTACCTCAAGTTAAGTCAAATCAAAAAGGCCCTTGAGTTTTATGAAAGGGCCTTGAATCTGGATCCCAAACCTGACCAGAAGGAAAGACTGCTCCAAAAGATCAAAGAACTCAAAGAAAAAAATAAGTAACGTAAATTAACTTATATTGTATCTCCTTTTCTCAGTTTTAATATCTCTTCAGGTGAAAACCTTTTCCGCTCACGATGAGGTGGATGCCCTGACATGTCTCCAACAGACCTCGTATAGGCAGGGGCAAAACAGAGATGCATAAATAAAACAGGTTTGTTCACCCTTTTAAAATGAATCGGACAGTGGACCAATCCCTTGGGAATGAAGACGATGGAACTGGTATCCACAATATTGACCTCTCCCTCCTCCCCTAATATCACCTCAATCTCAGCATCAAATTCAAAGAAATTCTTCGGATTGCTGCCAAGAAAACAGAGGAACTGATCATAATCATGGGCGTGGGGTTTGGGGTTCATGGTAAGGGGTTCTACGACCAAGACAGAGGTCAATTCTGCCGGGAAATTTGGAAATTTTGATCCATAGCAGTCATCCTCCGCACAGAGATGGATTCCTGGGAAAAACCTTCCTTTTTCCAGGGGTTCTCGAATGATATATTGATCATATTTTTTATCTCCCATATTCTCCTACCTCCTTTTTATTTGACTCGAATCTAAATTACTTCGCCATTAAACCTGGCAACCAGAGCGCAATCTGTGGAAAGACCATGATGAGGATCATCACTAATATACCCAAGCCAAAGAAAGGCATGGAGGATTTAAATACATCCCCCAGGGTGACCTCTGATGGAGCGATGGCCTTCATGGTATAGACATCCAGGCCAAACGGTGGGCTGATCAGTCCCAATTGGATATTGATCAATGAAATCACAGCAAACCATAGGGTATCAAAGCCGAGTGCCCGAACGAGCGGAAAAAAGAGTGGAGCAGTGATCATGACTATACTGGCAGGGTCCATAAAACAGCCAAGAAAAATAAGGATGAGCTGAGTGGCAATGATGATGAAAATGGGATGAATCTTCACATTGGTGGAAAGTTGGACGAGAGTTGAAATCGCACCGGTTGTGGCCAACAATCGGCCAAAGCTGATAGACCCCACGACAATAAAAAATACCATCACGGTAACATGGATAGTACTCTGAGCGGATTTCTTAATCGTTTCCCAAGACAGGGATCGATAAATGGCAGCCAGAACATAACAGGCAATGGCACCCAAGGCTGCTGATTCTCCAGGAGTCGCTATCCCTGTAAACACACTCCCTATGACCGCAAAGATGACGATGATAATTGGAGCAATTTGGGTCAGCACCGCATTTATTTTTTTTGAGATGGGGACATGGGGAACCTCATAACTTGGGGCAAGGGAAGGATTGATCACACACCGGATAATGATATACCCTGCAAACAGGATTGCACATATTAGGCCTGGAATAATGATCGCAAGTAAAAGCTTGCCAATAGAGACCTGCCCTACGGCTCCTAAAAAAACCGCCAGGGCACTGGGAGGAATTAAAATGGCCAAAACTCCACTGGATACAATGGGTCCAAGGGTCATAGCATTTTTATAGCCCCGTTTGTTCATCTCTGGTACCAAAACCTTACCCAAGATGCCAATGGATCCTCCACTGATGCCAATCATAGTCCCTAAAAGGACTCCAGAACCTACTGCCAAAAGACTTAATCTTCCAGGAAGTCGTCCAAGAATTTTATCTACCGCATCGACCAATCGGGTCCCAGTGCCTGAGGTAAAGACAATATCGCCCATGAGGATGAAAAGGGGGATGGGCAGGAAATTGTAATTTGCCACCGAACTATAAAAACTCATGGCGAGTTGGTCAAGACCTTTTTCCCCTCCCCAGAAAAGCCAAGCGCCCATCACACAGGTAAACATAAAGGCAAAGGCAATGGGCATTCCAGTTGCCATGAGGAGAATTAAACAGCCAAACATTAAAAGGATGGGGAGATACCATTCCATGAGGTATTCCTCCGATTCATCATGCTAAACCTTGCCTCCAACCTTCTGATTTAAATGGGGCTGTTCTTGTCTGGATAGATGGCTGTAGGTCTTAAAGAAACCAAAGGTATTCCTGAGGATCTGAATGACTAATGTGGAGAATCCAATCGGGATGATGATTTCTATGGGCCATTTGGGAGGATTTAAGATGGTGGCGAGGATAAAATGGGTTTGATAGTCGGAGAGGGTTAACCGGGCAGTATAAAAGATGATCCCAATATTTAGAAGCGCACATAGAGACGAAGTAATCCCATTGATCAGGGCCTGGCGTTTGAGGGATAAGCGACCTATCATGGACTCCATCTTGACATGACTGTGCATCCTCATGATCGCTGTCGTTCCCAAGAAGGTCATCCAAACCAGAGAGTAGGTAATCACCTCATAGAGAGGAGGCCATGTAAAACCAAAAATTTTTCTTATGATAACATCTTGGGAGACGACGATTGCATTGAGAACAACAATGACGGCCGCTGAAAGAAGCATGATATCAACGATCTTATCGAAGAGGTTCCCAGCTTTATACAGAAATTTCATTTCCCAAATCATCCCCTCACCCTTTCCTCATAGGAAAAAGGATTGGGTGAGGGGAATTCCAAAATTAAATCTTAGAAATTTATTTTGCCCGATGAAAATTTGGATTAACCAGCCACTCTTTCAATTTTGGGCCAATATCTGGCCATCGTTTGATATCTTCTGCCCACATCGAATTTCGGTAAGCCAGATAGAAGTCTACAGATTCTTTGCGTGAGAGATGAATAATCTTGACCCCTGCTGCTGCAATATCTTTTTTAACCTTCTCTACGGTCTCGGTAAACATCTTGGCTCCATCGATTTCTGACTGAATCATTGCCTGGTTCAATACGTCTTGCTGGGCCTTTGTAAGACTTTGATATTTCGCCATATTCATGATCATCATGCCACCACATGAACTGAAAGGTTCATCCAGCATGGACTTGGTAACTGGAGTCAGGCTAAAATCCTGGATGCCAGGAATACCGATGTTATACCCATCCACCACGCCTCGCTCCATAGAGGTAAAGTAATCCGTAAAATCAATGGGGACACAGATGGCCCCGACAGCCTCAATAAATGATCGATTTGATCCACCAGTGGCAGCAATCTTAAGCCCTTTAAGGTCTTCCAGTTTGTTGATCGTCCTTCCCAGATAAAATACAGTCTGGACCTGAGGAAGGGATGATACGGAGGCCCCTAAATATAAGATTCCGTGTTTGGCAAACCCATCCTGATAATACTTAAAGGCTGGTCCCTTTCGAAGTTCCATGGGGCTATATTCAGCTCGGCCAATAGAATTTGAACCTGGTACAAAGGCA
>JBBIRT010000075.1:0-16362 GCA_037441725.1 Deltaproteobacteria bacterium
TTACCCAAAGATCATCAGAATCTAAGAAGGCAATTTATTTCCCCCGGGCGTTGAGAATCCCCTTATTTCTTGCAGCGCTCACCCCTTTATTTGAAGGAAATTGAACCAATCTAACCCTTCCTCCATACCCTTTCATCGCTTCACCTGTTCCATCTGTAGATCCATCATCAACCACAATTAACTCCATATCTTCATAATCTTGAGCAAGGACGGAATCCACGGCCTCTTTAAGCATGGGAAGACGATTATAAGTTGGAATGATTACAGAGACTTTGGGCATGGTTCTTTAATAACTCTCATAGGGCATAGAGGGGGAACCCCTCTATGCCCCAGGGGCGATGCTTCGGGTTTAGGCGGCTCGTCTGGTCTTCTTTTTCAGTCGGCTAATCCTTCTTCTTAAAATCTCGGCCATCTTCCAATTTCTTTGCTGAAGAAGCTCCTCCCTTCTTATTCTCAGCTCCTTCACCTTCTGCTTTAATTGGGCAACATTCAGGAGAACCTTCTCTTTCTTGGATTCTGGTTCAGGAATCCCTTTGGCTGCTCGAATGGCTGAGATCAACTCCTCTTTTTTCATGGCATGAACCCCCTGAATCCCGGGTAGTCCAAGGGCCATCTCTCTCAATTCGGTTGCCGTCATCTTTTCTAAAGGTTTCTCCTTTTTCTCCATAGAACCTCCCCCGATTCAATTCACTCCAATATTTACAATGAAAAGATCCCCAATTCTAAATTGACCTCAAAGGGTCTTCGATATTCTAACTCCAATGGCCAGTATAACAGCAAACAGGATCCCTGAAAGATTCTCTCAAACCCACTTTCCGAAAGCGAAACAGTTTCAACCGGAAAACGCCAGAGATCTCCTTCTCGATCTATCTTCAGGATCACTTGGAATCCATTCCATTCATCAATGAGTCGAATCTCTGAAATCCCCCTCAATTCACCAAAACTTCTAAGCCTCCGGTCTTCAAGGAGATGACCGGGAATTTCATAATAACGATCAGAGGCATCTCCAGCCAAGAGATTGATATTAAACTCTATCCCAAGATTGGTCTTCCTTCTTTGCTCACCTAAAGGAAGAACCTGGTATCTTGCCCTAACCACGCCCTGGTGATCAGAAATAGAAAATAGTTTCTCAACCCTTATTGGGAACTCACTCCTTTCAGGTCCAAGATAACCGGTTCGAAAAAAGAGGAGCTCCTTCTGTTTTCCCTTTGACCTTATTTCCAAGTTAAAAACGTTTTGAATAAAATCCCCTTCCTCTTGAAATTTTCCTTTATAGAAGGACTCGAATTCCATAGGATCAGCAATGAAATGGTCCAAGAAGGAAGCCCTCCGATTTGGATCGAAGTTCAGATATCGATCGAGATCCCCTTCTTTCAAATCAAAAATTTCATGAATGGTCCTTATCTCTCCTGAAGAGGGTTCCTTTCTGCTCTCCAATAATTTCCGATGGTACCCTTCCTCCCTTCGGGAAAGAGTATCAAGAATATTGAAGGCCCTTTCCCGATCATCCATCTCTAAGAGAGATCCACCCCGACAGCTAAAAACGAAGACCGATGCAGGGTTTTTAATAATCACCTCTTCATCCCCATCCCCATTGAAATCCAATCTCTCCCATTCAATCCAGGTCTTCTCACGGTGTCTCCTTTGGTCATAGAGATTTTCAGCTTTGATCAAATTTTCATAAAGGGCATGACGAAGGTGAGGGAGATAGAGACCTCCAAAGACCCCGTGCCAATAAGCATCATTGCATTGGGCCCGATGGAGAAAGAGGATAGGATCTGGGTTTCGAGAGGTTGTTCTTCGTATTTTATCTCCGATCCTTTTTCGAAGAAGAAGAACCCTCTTGTGAAGGTCATTTGATTCAGGGTATTTAGCAAAGAAATTTCTCCAGAAACCCCCTTTGATAAATCTTCGTATCCATTTCCCCTCAGGCCATTCCTTCAGTTTCTCCACAACCTTTCCATATTCACCCATAGCCTCTGTGGGAAGGCTCCATTCATCCATTTCCATATAGGAGGAGCAGGAGAGATAAATCCTCCCAAGTGGTCGCTTATTTGCCGCATAGGCCCCAAGGGTCATGGGTTCAATCCAATCCAAGTTCGCCCCGATCAACTGGAAGAAATGTTCTAACCAACCTTCCTCATAGACAGAATGGAAGGTAGAGGGCCAAATTCCAAATTTCTCACCATCATCAGCAAAGATTGCCGCTTTCGAGGAGCCTCGTAGATGAGAAAGGTAATCTAAAGTTTCTTCTGGTGGATGGAAGGGAATGATATATCTGAGGGTTTCACTGCCCGGAAAAACTTTCAAAGCCTTACCCTCTTCCTCGGTGAGATAGTAACCAAATAACTCCTCTTCTCTCAATCCTGATTTTTTAAAATGATAATCATCAATGGTAATATAGTCCACCCCGGCCTCCACTAAATATTTTGGCAGGTGAGGTTCCCAGACCCTCTCTGCCAACCACATCCCTCTGGGTTTGGTGCCCATTTCTTGTTGGATGGTTCGGGTTAATCGATTGATCTGCCCTATCTTATCAACATCTGGAATGACGGCCAAGATGGGTTCATAATATCCTCCTGTCATCATTTCTATTTGGCCTGCTTTCACTAACTTCCTTAAAGTCACTAAAAACTCTGGGTGATGCGCTTTAAAAAAATCCCAGAGGATCCCAGAATAGTGGATGGAGATTCTCATGAATGGATATTTTCTCAGGACCTCGAGGAAGGGGAAATAGGCTCGTTGATAGGCTTCTTCAATAATATGGAGAAAATTCCCAATGGGCTGATGATTATGCACACAGAAAAGGAAGGCAACTTTCTCCATGGACGGTATCTGATAAGATCTCCCAGGCCAAATCAACCCCGCATTGGACCAGAGGATAAGGCCTATAAAACCATGTTAACTCCCTGCATCTCCTGCCCTCTTCAATTCTCTTCTTAAAATCTTTCCCTGCGGAGACTTCGGTAATTCCTTGACGATATGAACCTTTTTAGGAACTTTATATCGGGCTAACCTTTCTTTACAGAAACGGATAAGGCTCTCTTCGTCGATCACCTTGCCTTTTTTTAAGGTAACGAAAGCAGTAACGGCTTCACCATATTCAGGATGAGGCCTCCCCACCACTGCACATTCATCGATGGCCTCATGGGTATATAAAATATCCTCCACCTCTTTTGGAAAGACATTTTCACCCCCTGTGATGATGATATCCTTGATTCGATCCACAATATAAAGGTACCCTTCCTCATCAAACCTACCCACATCTCCTGAGTGAAACCAGCCATTGCGAAAGGCGTGGGCCGTTTCTTCCGGTTGATTAAAATATCCTTTCATAATATTGGGACCTCGGATGACAATTTCTCCTGTCTCTCCAGGTGCAACCTCCTTATCCTGAGGATCGACGATCTTTACTTCTACAATTCCAACTGGAACTCCCACAGCACCCACCTTGTGCCGATACCTATGATTAAACGTGACCATGGAGGCAGACTCTGTCATTCCATAAGCCTCATGAATGGGAAGCCCATATTCCTGCTGCCACTGTCGGACAATCTCCGCTGGCATACTGGTGGCGGCAGAGAAGACGTAGTTTAACGTTTTTAGATATTTCTTGCTATCCGGATTGTTCAAGAACCGGATATAGACCGTAGGAACTGCATAAAAACGGGTAATCTGATTTTTAGCCACCGAGGCAAGAATTGCATCCATATCAAATCCTTTGGCCAAGACAAGGGTGGCACATCCATAGAAAGTGGAGTTCATGATATGGCATTGGGCGAAGACATGGGTGAGAGGCATAAAGCACAACCCCACAGCCTCTGGAACCGTTTTTTCATTATAGCAAACATTTTGAGCACTGATGATCAGATTTTTGTGCGTTAACATGGCTCCTTTAGGAACTCCCGTGGTCCCCCCGGTATAAAGAAAGGTAGCCACATCATCTCCATCGCATTCCACTGGTTTTAAGGGAATGGACCCCTTCCCTTTGCCTTCGACGATTTCCCTTATGGTTTGATCTCTCTCAATAACAATGATCTCTTTGACATGAGGGATCTCTTTTCGCTCAGGAACTTGTGGAAGAAGTTCTTCACAGGTAATCACAATCGAGGAGAGGGAATCTCTCACTAAATGGGACATCTCTTCTCTCTTGAAGGCGGATGCAATACAAACCGAGATGGCTCCCAATCGGGCAGCCCCATAATAGAATAATATCCACTCAGGAATGTTTGGAAGGTAAATTCCAATCCGATCCTCTCGTCTCACCCCAAGGTCTCTTAAATAAAGGGCAATCTGGTCAATTCGATGATTCAACTCTTCATAAGTATAACTTTGATCCCCATATATCAATGCCTTCTTTTGAGGAAAACACAGGGCCCCCTGAATCAATATGTTAGAAATATTCATCCTTCTATCCCCTTGATCTTCTCCATTTAAAAACAAAGCCCCATCCATGGATGGGGCTTTCTGTTAATGGCGGGAGCGACGGGGCTTGAACCCGCAACCTCCGGCGTGACAGGCCGGCGCTCTAACCAATTGAACTACGCCCCCAATCTCATCCAACTCCTGAACCGAATCTTGATATCCTTAATAAAGTTAAAATCTAAATCTCGAAACTCAAAAGATTGGTCTTTCTTTTGAGGTCCGGATTGCTTGATTCGAATTTATGGATGGTAGGCGAAGCAGGGATTGAACCTGCGACCTCCGGCTTGTAAGGCCGGCGCTCTCCCAACTGAGCTATCCGCCCCTCTCACTAAGACCATTTTATGGAATAGCCTTTCTAAAGTCAAGCTCAGGCCACCTCCATCTCCTTTTCGTAGAGGAGGATAGGGCTTTCATGCTGGAGTACGACCTCTTCACTAATAATACATTCACGAATGTTATTTTTGGAGGGGATCTCATACATCACATCCAACATGATATTCTCCATGATGGCTCGAAGCCCACGGGCACCTGATTTCCGTTTAATCGCCTCCTTAGCAATGGCCATCAAGGCCCCTTCCGTGAACCTCAGTTTAACATTCTCAAATTCAAAAAGTTTCTGATACTGTTTGACCAAGGCATTCTTCGGTTTTTTAAGGATATCCACCAAGGCCTCAATGCTAAGCTCATCCAGGGTAGCAATGACCGGAAGTCTTCCGATGAACTCTGGTATCAATCCAAACTTCAATAGGTCTTCGGGCTGAACCTCCCTCAATAATTCTCCCGTGTCCCTCTCCTTCTGGGTTTTAATCTCTGCTCCAAAACCGATCGTCTTCCCTCCGATTCTCTGTTCAATCAGCTTATCCAGGCCGACAAAAGCCCCACCGCAGATGAAAAGGATATTGGTTGTATCGATCTGAATGAATTCCTGTTGAGGGTGTTTCCGACCCCCTTTAGGAGGGACACTGGCGATGGTCCCCTCGATGATTTTCAAAAGGGCCTGTTGGACTCCCTCTCCTGAAACATCTCGGGTAATAGATGGACTATCCGATTTTCTTGAGATCTTATCAATCTCATCGATATACACAATGCCCTTCTGAGTTCGTTCGATATCGTAATCAGCTGATTGGAGGAGACTCAGAATGATATTCTCCACATCCTCACCCACATACCCTGCCTCTGTCAGACAAGTGGCATCAGCGATGGTAAAAGGAACATCGAGAATACGGGCCAGGGTCTGGGCAAGAAGGGTTTTCCCAGAACCGGTTGGGCCAATGAGAATGATATTCGATTTCTGAAGTTCCACCTCTCCAGAGGCTACCCTGGAATCTATTCTTTTATAATGATTATGAACAGCCACGGAGAGGATCTTTTTCGCATGCTCCTGTCCAATCACATACTCATCCAATTTGGCTTTAATCTCCATGGGTTTGGGGACCGTTAACCTTCCTGGGACAAACCGTTCTACTGTCTCTTCGGCAATGATTTCATTACATAACTCAATACACTCATCACAGATATAGACCGTCGGACCAGCAATGAGTTTCCTGACCTCGTCCTGACTCTTTCCGCAGAAAGAACAATGGAGAACGGCGCCATAGTTCCCTCCGTTCGTCTTCATCCTCTCCTCCTTTCTATCCCACTCATGATCACCCTTGAGATCGAACAGGACGCTGCACAACCACTTCATCTACAATACCATATTCCTTCGCTTGATATCCGGTCATATAAAAATCCCGATCCGTGTCGGCTTGAATCCGTTCCATGGGTTGGGCGGTATGTTTGACCATAATCTTCTTCAGCTCCTCCCTAAGGCTCTGGATTTCTCTGGCCTGGATATCAACATCAGAGGCCTGGCCTTGAAAGCCTCCCATGGGCTGATGGATCAGGATTCTGGAATGAGGAAGGGCATAACGTTTTCCTTTCTCTCCTGCAGCCAGAAGCAGGGCCGCAATGCTGGCGGCCTGGCCCATACATAGGGTAGAAACCTTTGGCCGAATATATTGCATGGTATCATAAATGGCAAGCCCTGAGGTCACGACTCCTCCTGGGGAATTGATGTAGAGATGTACGTCCTTGTCTGGATCTTCTGATTCTAAGAAAAGCATCTGGGCAATGACCAGATTGGCCACATCATCATCAATCGCCGTCCCGACAAAGATGATTCGTTCTTTTAAGAGACGGGAATAGATATCATAAGCTCTCTCCCCTCGACCATCTCTTTCGATCACAATGGGTATCAATGTCATCTCTCTTCTCCTCATACATAACTCACATTTGCTTTTTCAACGAGAAAATTTAAGGTCTTATCCCGAAGGATCCCCTCCCTGACTTCAGGAAGAAGCCCGTTTCTTTCGTAGTAATGTTTGATGACATCAAACTTCTGATTTGTCCTCTCTGAAATCTCCTTTAAACGCTCATCTGTTTCCTCATCGGTTACAGTGATCCCCTCCTGACCTGCAATCTTCTCAAGGATGAGAAAGGTCTTTACCTGTTTCTGCGCCATGGAATGATAATCTTCTTTGAGCTTATCCTCGGTAACCCCTAAGGTTTTAAAATCAACTCCCTGTGCAGCCAATCTTAATTTGGTATCTGAGATCAAGGTTTTGATCTGCTCCTCCACCAAACTCTCTGGTATCTCAAAATGATTCGCTTCAAGCAACTGGTTCAGGATCTGGCTTTTCAGGTGCAAAGCCAATGCTTGTTCTTTTTCTTTCTCGATGGTTGCTCTTAATTTCAACTTCAATTCCTCTAAAGAAGAATCTCCTAAATCCTTTGCAAATTCATCATCCAATGGGGGTAAGATTTTCTCTTTAATCTCTTTAATTTTAACATGAAATGAAATCGTTTTCCCCGCCCACTTCTGATAGCCATAATCCTCTGGAAAAGAGACCTCGATATCCCTTTCCTCCTCAGGTCGAAGCCCAATCAATTTTTCCTCAAAGTCTGGGATAAAATGCCCGCTTCCCACTTCCACCGTGAAATTGACCGCCTTTCCTTCCTCCAAGGGCTTACCCTCTAAACTTGCCTCATAATCAAGGACCACATAATCATCAGCCTGAATCGGTCTTTCCTCTGAAAGGGTTTTCAGATTGGCATGGAGGTTCTGGAGGGATTTTAATCTACCATCAACCTCTTCTTCCCTCACCTCTTCTTTCTTCCCTTCGATCTTTAATCCTGTATATTCCCCTAACTGGATTTCTGGTTTGACTTCTATCACGGCAGTATATTGGAACAACTTATGATCTTCAAATTCTCCTGGATCGAAAATAGGGAGAGAAACAGGCTTAAGATTGGCTTCGGTAAGGGCTTGAGGATAGGTTTCCTGAATGAGTTTTTGAATCACCTCTGTCTTGACATAGTCCTTGAAATATCTTTTTAAAATATCTCTTGGAACCTTTCCAGGACGAAATCCCTTAATCTTTGCCTTCTTCCCCAAATCTTTGTAGAAAGAATCTACTTCTTTTTTCACCTGATCTTCTGTAATTTCAATCGAAACCTTTTTCTTAACTGGGCTGATCTCTTCTACATGGATTTTCATTCCATAACCTTTCTATTATTTCTATTAATTATTATAGAATCATCTCTTAATCTCCACCCCACTGGTGCCGAGGGCGGGATTTGAACCCGCACAGTCTTTCGACCACGAGATCCTAAGTCTCGCGCGTATTCCAATTTCGCCACCCCGGCTCTGGAAAAACGGTCTTTGGTTTAAGGTTACGAAGCCAGTTTGGTTTATGTTCTAAGGGTTACGTTGAGTTATTTAGATCCCTCCGTAGCTGAATGACAAAACGGGTTTCGTTACGGTTAACAAAACCCTTTTTCTATTAAAATGGTGAGCCGTCCAGGAATTGAATCTATAACCTACTGATTCAGAACAGATTATGGTCAATTAATGATTTCAATAAGTTAGCGAAACGACTCAAACAGCCTGTAATAATAATTAGCATGGCAAACCACATTTTGTCAATTATTGGATAGGAGATCTCTTAAAAAGTTCTTGAATGACTGGGTAGGTAGGGGTCCAAACCCTTCGAATGCGGGCATTCACTCAACCTACCCAGTCAAAAAATTCTTTTTGAAAACTTCTTCAGAGGTCTCGATAGAAATGGCGAATTTCGATTTGATACCTCAGAGAGAGGCATTTGTTTAAAGCCTCTCTCTGCTATTCTCTGCTATTAAAGATCACCCTTTATGGAGAGTGTGTGTATGGTACAAGGATGGCTCCTGGGGTATTGGTGATTAATGTCGTTTTTAGATTGTTGCCATACTGTTGAATAGATGCCTTCAAACCCTCATCCGTCACATTACCAGGGTTCAATATCAAAGCCTCTGGAGCTTCTCCATTCCATCCCTCTGAACTCCCTAGCTCTGCAGGATTCTCAAGGGAGATATCAGACTTTAAAAAGGTCTCCACAACAATGACATCCCCCACGCTAACATTCGCGGTGATATTTTCTGAGAAATTAAATTCCTTGAGGCCATCATCGTCTTGATCTACGGCTGAACTTGAATCGATTCCTATCGTCTTGTAACCTAACATGTTCGGGAAAAATGGTAAGATAGCTTCTTGGAGGACATTCCACTTCAAACAGCCATTGGTCCAGCTCCAAGAGAGCCAAGATGCATTTTCGATCTTATTCAGGATGACCACTGCCTGCATAGAGCCCAAGCCATTCCCATCAAATACCCCTTCCATTTGGATATTGGCCTGAACCCAAACTGGTGTACCAATAGAGAGTGCGCCATCATTTGACTGAACACTAAAAACCTGTCTTAAGTAACCATATCCATACCCAGAACCCCAGTCTGTAGGAGGAGTTAGATCACAATATAATATTCCCATTATATAGGAACAGGTCTTGACTGGACCATTCTGACTGAGTCCTCCCACAAGAGAAGTCATTGCACCCGCCTCAGGATCTGCTACAATGGAGGCCCAGGTGCCCATCCAACCTGTATAATTGGGTATGCAAGATGATCCTGACATATACAGAGGATGATCTCCTGGGAAGTTCAATGGAACAGGGAAATCACACGAGCAGCCAACCTCTCCTGAATAACACCATCCCCTGTACCCCCCTGCGAGCGACGTGGTAATTGTTCCCTCGGCATTATTCATTGAATACTGTCCATTTTCTGCATATCCATCTGAATCAACATAACTCTTTTCTCCATAAACCTCTGAACAGGAATAATAGGGGATTGTAAAAGAAATTGGCAATTCTACTCTCATCGATACCGTGATATATGCAGTTCCACCATTTGATGTGATAGATAAAGTATGGCTGTATTGACCAGGGGATAAACCATCTCTATTCACATTCAGGATGACTGTGGAAGCTCCCCCTGATAGAATTTCTCCGCTCATGAGTGAGGCACTTAGCCACCCAGGAAGGTCAGCCGTGATATTCCAGCTCAATGTCCCACCCCCGATATTATTTATAGTCAACCACCGCTCACTCATCCCTATCCCGAAGTCAAGCGAACTTGGTGAGACAGAAAGCATTGGGACAGAGGGCTCAGGGACAGCCATGGTTACTTTGACACTGCCATTTCCACCATTAGAACTAATGGTTATATGATGGCTGTAATTTCCCACAACCATCATATTACGATTAACATTTAAAATAACGGCTGAGGTCTCTCCAGCAGCCGTCTCTCCATTCATAGGGGAGACAATAGTTAACCACATCGGAAGGTCGGCCGTGATGCTCCAGCTTAACGTTCCACTGCCTGTGTTCGAGATCGAAAAAGATCCCACTGTTCCTGTCTCACCAACATCAATGCTAATGGGGCTAACCGACAATCTTGGTTGCAGGAGTAATACCCCTCTGTACTGTATTGGAGATGCCGAGAGGGATTGAATGATCAGACCGCAGATCCCGTCCTTAGGTTCCCTTGCATTCAAAAAACCTCCGGTTCCCTGTAAAATTTCCATCCCTGTGTTCATTTGATAGAGGAAAACTTTAAGACTTGGATTGGGGTTGATCAATTCTCCACTGGATGTGACCTCATCCAGGTCCAGGCTTATAAGGTTTCCATCACAGTTCCATTGATAGCCATCTTCTGGATCCCCGTTCTCTATTAGACCACCGATGATCTGGGTGGGGTTCGAGTCACCCAGGTCAATGGGTTGCATATCTGAAATCACATCTCCTGAGATGAAACGGGTTTGATAAAAGAGGTAGAGCATCCCTGAATGGTCACGCGGTGGTTCTGAAGGATTATTTGGATTGGCAGGCCCGGAAGCAAATGGATTTATGATCAATACATCCTCACCCGAATAGGGTCCTAAATCGTCAGTGGCAATAAAACTTCCAAAGTTGGAATAATAAGTGGCAGGGGAATCACTGTTGATACTGAAGTCACTCACGATCTCTCCAAGGGGTCGTCCGCATCCAAATAGATTCTCTTCATAGGGCTCATAAAATTCAATTGTGTCATAATACCACTGGCGCTCAAAGAGGTTGAGGACATCTGAGCCATTCGTGCTAACCCATTCAGGAGCTTCCTTACCATACATGATCCAGACACGGCCAACAGCGGATGTGCCCCATCTACCTGGTGCTCCCACGATCAGATCCTTGATCCCATCTCCATTTAAATCCGCTGAACCTAAGGCGGCACCGAATTGCGAGAGGGTAGGTGAACCATGGATGGTAAGGTCATTCAATCCCTCAATATATCTCCAACCATTCAGATTTAAATTGGCTCCATTTACCATATAAACACGGCCGATTTCGGTCTCCTCAATCGGCATTGGCTCGATAATTGTGCTCAAACAATGAGGCAAAATTCGATAATTAAGTTTTGCTGCTGGAGCTCCGAAGAAAAGCTCTCCTTTCCCATCATGATTTAAATCCAAAATGGCAAGGCTGCGGGCAAAACCACTCTTCTCATCCACCTGGAATACAGGTGGACCCTCAATGAGGGCATCTTGATCCCCTGTGGGCCCGACCGCGCGAGAAGTGTGGCTGTAAAACGAAAATCCCCCATAGAAAAGATAAGCTGCGCCTTGTCTCATATATAATTGGCTTCCTCCAGGAACCCTCGAATGCTGGGGGGCACTGAGAAGAAGATCATCGACACGATCCCCATTCACATCCCCAATGGCAATAGATTTCCCCAAACCATTGCCCTTGTATTGCGTATACTCCATATTTTCAAAGTTTCTTATCTCGATCTGAAAGAAATTCTGCTCTTCAATAGTCATTGAATCCCGTAAGCCTGCCAGAGGATTACCGAGTTCAATATCTCCCATTAAACGTACAGCCCTTCCAAAGATCACATAGGTCCTTGCCAAAAGCTGATTAGGCGTATCAGGGATCACAGAATCCGTGGGGGCTGATATCACCATGTCAGCCCAAAGATCATTCTTGAGACTCCCTATGGCCACTTGGTACCCTAATTCTCGATCATTGTCTCCAAAAAATTTTACATCATAACCCCACGATTCTCTTCCACTGATCTCTGTGTGATAAATAGCATTTGATTGACCTTTCATCCACTCTTGACGCGTTCTACCATAAAAGAGGTAGGCCTTCCCTGGTATATGACCTGGAGAGGTGGGCTGGATGAGAATATTCGGTGTATGCTCATCCAAATCATTCTGGTCGGTTGTCCCGATAAGAAGATCTGCAATGCTATCCCCATCGACATCACCCACGGCAAGGCTATTTCCAATCCTGCGGCTATTGCCTCCTTCATGGGCATCCCTCGGATCGCCTATGATTTTGACGTCCCAGCATGAGCTATCCAGAAGATCTACCATCTCCGTCGAACGATCTCCTCTTATCAATGTCTGGCACCTGACCGGACCAAAAGCGATATAGACAGCACCTATGGCGTTGCCGAAGTTTCGTTCCTCAGGCACACCTATGATGAGGTCATTTTCACCGTCACCATCAAGATCGCCAATCACAGCACTCCTTAAGTATGAAGATGAGCGCCCATGGGCAGTCATATCCTGGTCATTGAGTGCGATACTTTCCTCCTCACGTAGATTAAAGGAGCTCTCAGTGCAATTATAGCTATTGCAAGGAGTTCCAGGTGGACCAACTTTGATGCGAACCCTTAACTCCTCACCCTCCTGTCCGTATAATGCCTCAGGAATCCTGAAACCGACCACGTCAAATTCAGTATAAGTATGGACCCAGGTTCGATCCGGATGGATGGTTGCAAGCCCCATCCCATTGCGATCTATAAAATCGATGGTGACATCTTCCGGGTAAGGAGTGAAAATATTTCCTGGAGCAAGCACTGTGTCACCCACAAACCCGGAGTTTGAATAAAAACCCGTATATGCCTGATGATCAGGGGGTGGCATCACAAAGATCGGTGTGCTCTCACGCCGCTGTCCATTCATATCCTTTACCGCCACAGAAAGCCATCCGGGTTTCCTGATCCCGCAGAGTGTGAATTCATCTCTCGTGAGGCCACAGAGCCAGATCGGCTCGCCATTCAAATATGCAGTAAAGTGATTCACATTATTGCTAAACCCCTTTCCGATTACGGTCCAGTCATCCAAAACCCAATACTGGTCACTATCATGCCAGTCGAAGGATGTAACCGAGGGGGTCTCGATAATCTCAACCGTGTAATCATCAGGATAGACCTGTTCCCATTCAAGACAGACATCATTCATGGATTGTTTACAATTTGTCCTTTTCGGATAATCATAAGAACCACACGAGCCTCTAATGTCAAGGTCAACAGAACCTATCGAAGACCCGGCCAACACCCTGTGAACTTCTGCAGATGTTCCTTCATCTTCAATGGAAATTAAGAAATTGTTTTTATCTCTTCTCTCAAGGGTTGAAGGAACAAGTACATCGGTGATGGACACACTGATATCGTCGATACCGGCAAGATCGAGGATGAAATTGAATAAGGAGCGTCCTAAGGCATTCTCAACCTCCCTCTCAAGATCGATCCCTGTAATGGCTTCAATCACACTAAATGCACCAAAAGCATCCGGAATATTCACCCTTATATTCCTTCCAACGAGTTCCCGAAAACCATGATTTGTAAAATTGGCGTAAAGGCTTAGGGTATTCTCTGTTGAGGTGTAAAGGAAGTGCGAATCGATTCCAGGAAAAGGTCCTGAAGAAATGACCTTCCAATCTGAAGGGGTGGAAGGGACAACAGCATGAAAGATATCTTCAATCGAACCGAGAACCGAAAGGATCGCCTCGATAATTCCGTTAATTGTTTCCATCACTGGAATGACATCAACGGCCATAAAAACCGCTAACCCACAACAGGGGACACACCCAAAGAAGCAGGCAACGCCATTGGCTCCTGCAGTCACATATAAGGCGGGGATGACCCAATCCAGGGTATCCTCGATATCTGCTAATGGCTCTATCAGGGAGTTGAGAATCTCGATGACCTCATTCACATTACAGATTGCTTCCCCATCGGTGGAATGGCTGAGGATTTCGTTAATCTGTTCCAATTTCTGATTGATGACCAGAAAGAGGTCGCTACTGAAGGCTGCATCAATAGAGGATTTTACCTCATCACTTGGAATGGAGACCATTTGATCCTTAAAACGATTCACAAACTGTCTTAATCGGTCTATATTCTCTTCAATGAGATTCCATGTCTCAGCCGGAACTCGAGGTCTTGTGAGTTGCTCTAACTTGGCCATGGCCCTCTCAACCTGAGTGGCAATAAGGTTAAACTGATATGTCATTTCATTCCCTGCTATATCGGGTGTTCGATCAACCGAAGGGATGACGTGAAAGGTTATGGAATTTGAGATCCGACTGCTGTCATGGACATAGATGGAAATATCTTCATCACTCTTTAGGAAAATAAAGGGGACTACAACGGTCAATGTATTTTCAGTTGCATCGAGAACAAGACCCTCTCCTTCGAACGCTGTTCCTCCTTCAATCGCTGTTCCTTTAAAATGGACTCCCATGATCTTCTTGTCGGGTGTAAATCCGCTCCCCCTTAAAGTCAAAATAGAACCTGCCATTCCTGATGGAGAAGAAATGCTTTCAAGATAGAGGCTGGTTTCACTTGTATAAGTCACCGATATTGTAACCGCCTCACTCTGGAATCCATTAAACTCCGAAAATATCTGAAACTGATTTGCTCCTTCAGTTAAGGCTAAAGAAATTTCAAAGAACCCATGTTCAGAAACCTCCCTCTTTTCGTTATCCCCATTTCGAACAATAATTTCAGCACCAGGCAGAGAGAGACCCTTTAAGCTTAGAACTGGGTCATTAGTGACAGGGGGTGGAAGAATGAACATAGGTGGACCTAAAACTCGAATGGTTACCTCCATAGATTCACTATACGCTCCCTTGTCATCGGAGACGGTTAGGTTAAAAGTATGAACACCTGCAGGTAAGAGAACCTTTGGCTTTATCATGTCTTCAGGGTCGGGGAGGCCCGTCCAAAGGTAACCCATAATTGATCCATCCGGATCATTTGATCCTGACCCGTCGAGGGTCACCTCTACAGTCTTTTGACCGGATGGAAGGATTACAGTTTGATCCTCTCCAGCATCGGCAACTGGAGGCTTATTTGCAGGTTTGACAGTAATGGTCACATCATCACTGTTAAAAAGCTGGGAATCATTGGCTGTCAGTCGAAGGATATAAGTCCCTGCTTGGCTAAAGGTAGCTGTGGTGACGGCGGTGTTTGAATGATTGAAGGAAACATCTCCAGGGCCACTCACTTTTGTCCAAACCATAGACAATGTCCCCCAAACGGGTAAACCATCATCACTCACTGTACCATTTAAAATGACAGAATTGGGGAGGATGACGGTCTGATCAGGCCCGGCATCAACCACAGGAGGAAGATTATCTTTCCCTTTTCTTGTCTCCACATGGACATTGACTTCATAACCTGCGACCCTATCGAAACGCCCATCTTTATCCCTGTCAATATTGAGCAGCAACCTGAAATGGGCATTCCCGATCTCATGGTTCCAACCTGCGCGATGAAGTCCAGTGAATTTAAAATCTACCTCAATCTCACCCTGACCCTCTTCTGAATCATGGATCAACCTTACTCCAATCAGTTCTCCCTCCACAGGGTCTCTCTTCGACTTCGGAGTGAAACCAATGAGTGAGAAGTCACGAAAGATCGCAGCCCCTCTCCTCACCTTCCAGATGACCTTAAAAGTAATGGGATCACCCACAAGATAGTCATGGATATGAAAATCAGATCTCCATGTCACTGTAGTAAAGCCAACTCTTCTCGTGCTCTCATCAAACCGATGATCACAAGGAAAAGCAGAGATGGCAATAATGCTTGAAATGAAAAAAATGGACAGAGACAGAATTATCCTTCTTATCATTGTTCCCTCCTAATGCTCCAATGTAATGCTTTTAAATGGAATGATTCCTCCCTTTTATCATAGAGATAGAATTTTTAAGAAGATAAAGAGATTTGCTCAGGAAAGAAATTCGAAGAGTTAAAAGCGATTAAAAGCTTTTTAAGTTTAAAATTTAAAATAATTTAAAATTCGACTTTTCGAATTAATATCCCCTCTCCATCTTCAAAATATCTCTATAAAACCCTTTGAAAAGATCTAATTAAATTGACGACAAATATCGATCATTTTGTCATAAATGTCAATAAATAATTCTTTGTTAACTGCAAATATGGTACCATATTGAGAACTTATGTTAAGTTATTAAAGAAATTAATTTTTATAAAAGATGAATTTTTTAAGAAACTATAGAAGTGGAACTTAATTTCCTAAGAATCCAAATTTAATTCTTTTATAGAGCTTTCAATTTCTCTTTAATTTATTGCTCTAATAGAGGGGGTTTGATTAAAAGCAGGTTTATAAGAAGAGAAATTAATTCTCGACAGCGAAAATATAGAGTGGATTAGATTAAATTTCAAAGGGTTCGTGGTGAGCCGTGCAGGAATCGAACCTGCAACCTACTGATTAAGAGTCAGTTGCTC
>JBBIRT010000076.1:0-15911 GCA_037441725.1 Deltaproteobacteria bacterium
CATTCAAAAGTTTTGGAATTACACCTCTCCATTCATTCTTGGAAGTTTTTCAGACCTCTCAAATTTTTTGCTTGACAAATTATTCGGGTGGGATATTATACATTTCCCGTATTTCTATTACATTAATTTTCCATTCTCCAATAAACCTGATGTTTAAGAGGAGAAAGGAATCAAAGAAATAATTAAAAAGGAGGCGAACGAATCTATGAAAAAATTTTTACTCATCATCGTCATGGCAATGATTCTAACTATTGGAATCATCATTACCAGTTCTGCTCAACAGAAACCTGTCTATGGAGGAATTTTAAGACAGATTGATGCCAATGGTCCAAGGGTGTTGGGCTGGCTTCCAGAGATGGGACCGGGTGATGAAATTGCAGTCCTTCCTGGTGTAGAAAGAATGATGGAGTACAACCAACCGGATAAACAGATCCATCCCCATTTAGCTGAGAAGGTGGATGTGGATCGGAATAAAAAAACGATCACCTTCCATATCCGAAAAGGAGTAAAGTTTCATGACGGCTCTGATTTAACTGCTGACGTTGCGGCCTTCTGGTATAAAACCTATAAAGAGGCGAAACGGCTTCAATTTGGACCCACCGTATCGTCCATTGATGTCGTGGATCCCTATACCATGGTTCTCCGTCTAAACGATTTCAATAACCAATTCCTCGATGGTCTTGGGTGGGTGCCAATCTATTCCAAAGCTGCTTGGGAGAAGGCAGGTGGGGGTGACTTCGAAAAAAGTAAGGCTTGGGCCAGAGCAAACTGTGTAGGAACAGGCCCTTTCAAACTGGTGGAATATAAACGAGACGACTATATCAAGTGGACTAAATTTGAACAATACTGGCAAAAAGGCAAACCTTATCTGGATGGTATTGAGGTAAGGTATATCCCGGATCCTGTCACCGCTTCAGCCATGCTACAGGCCAAGCAAGCGGATATGTGGTACCAGCCTCCTGTAAAACATCAAGCTGAATTAGAGAAAAAGGGGTTTATCAGATAGAGTGGTTTTGGTCTTCCGAGGATGATCTATATCAATAATAAAAGTCCTGATTCAAAGTTCAAAGACAAGAGACTACGTGAAGCCTTGGAGTACGCCCTTAATAAGCCGGCAATAGCAAAGGCCTTGGGCTTTGGTTATTATGTTCCATTGACCATGGTGGCTCCTCCAGGTGAATGGGGTTTTGACCCAAATTATAAGGGTAGGCCCTACGATCCTGAGAAGGCGAAAAAGCTACTGGCTGAAGCAGGTTATCCCAGTGGTCTCAAGCTTAAGTTGTTAGCCATGGCGGTTGGGACATGGCCTGAAGAGGCTGAAGCAATTGCAGCCCATCTTCGTGAAGTGGGCATTGAAGTTTCCATGGATATGGCTGACCCTGGCCGCTTCTTCTCTTCAATTTGGGTACAGGGTTGGCAAGATTTGGCCCTCTTTTTAACTGGATTAGATTTCAACTACCTTGCCACATTTTTCCGTCAATTTGGTCCAGACCCTTTTGCCAATTATGCCAGCTTTGAGAGGCCTAAGGAATTGATTGAGATGTGTAGGCAGGCCTATCATGCCTATGATGAGGCGGGTCAGAAAGAATGGGCAAAGAAATTGGTTCGATTGATGGCTGATGAATGTTTGGTGATTCCATTATATTTGGCACCGGCTGCTTACATCATTCAACCCTATGTCCATACCACTTATTACAAAGAGATGATGGTTGCAAGAAAAACCTATGATGAGTGGATGGATAAGCATTAAATGATATAAGATCCCTCCTCCCTTCTTAAAACAAGGGAGGAGGGATCATTCATTGGGTCAACTCTTGACAAAATTTATTCATCATATTTAAAATGAAGTCAATTCGTCATCTTCATCTCATGCCATTTCCTGTGCAAGATTCTATTTACAAAAATAATTTTTTAGTACCTTTCATTATTAAAAATCACCCTCATCTATTACTCTATCTAATGATCGGAGGATCAATATTAATCTAAAAACAGAAAGGAGGTTAGATAGAAATGAAGAAAGGATTATTCATCATTCTAATGGCAACGGCTTTCATATTAGGAATGGTCTATTCTGGTTCTGCTCAACCCAAACCCCAATATGGAGGAATTTTAAGAATGATTGTCCCCTCTGGCCCTCAGGTGATGAGTTACGTTCCGATGATGGGTCCTGGGGATCACTCTGCCATCTTCCCTGCAGGAGAAAGATTGGTCGACACAACACGGGAACGTCAGGTTGGAAGTGGGGTGGAACCTGTTCTGGCTGAGAAAGTTGTGGAAGATGTAAAAAATCTGAAGATCACGTGGTATATCCGTAAGGGTGTGAAATTTCATGATGGTTCAGAATTGGATGCAGAAGTGGTTCGCTGGAATATCCAGCAGATCCTTGATGCCAAAGCCCTCCCCTATTCAAAATACCTCAAGAGCATGAAGGTGGTAGATAAATACACCCTGGTGATGGAATTAAATGAATACAGTAACCAGCTTATCCCCACCTGGGGATGGTGGCCGGTCATCACCTCCAAAGCTGCATGGGAAAAGGCATCGGGTGGAGACCTCGAAAAGGGCAAAGAATGGGCACGAACCAATATCGTAGGAACTGGCCCTTTTATGTTGAAAGAATATAAACGGGATGTTCACCTCATATGGACAAAAAACCCAAACTATTGGCGAAAGGACAGACCCTATCTGGATGGGATCGAGGTGAAGTATATTCCTGATCCTGTCACCGCTTCAGCCATGATGCAGGCTAAACAGGCCGATGCATGGGGTGGGGCACCGGCAAAAGACCAGCTCGACTTATTGAATAAAGGCTTTAAGAGGCAACATTCCTGGCCTGCTTTGGGAAATTCAATCTGGATCAATACAGCCCACCCAAAATCAAAATGGCAGGATAAGAGACTCCGCGAAGCCATTGAATATGCCCTCGACAAAGAGGCTATTGCAAAGGCACTCGGATTCGGCCTTTGGAAACCCTTGAAGAGCTTACCCCCTGAAGGGGAATGGGGTTATGATCCCAATTATAATCCTCGTCCCTATAATCCCGAGAAAGCAAAAAAATTATTGGTCGAAGCTGGTTACCCCAATGGCTTAAAGGCAAAACTCCTCGTCTTTTTCACTCCAGAAGCCAGAGATGCGGGTACAGCCATAAAACAGTATCTCGATGCAGCAGGGTTCCAGATCGATCTGGATGTAGCCGATCCAGGAAGGTTCTTTGGAACGATCTACTGGACTCCGCCAGGACCGGATCAAGACCTTCATCTATGGATCACGGGTCGGGATACCAACTACCTCATGACCTATATGCGATGGTTCAGTACTGAGCCCTTTACAGACCTCTCTTACCTCGGCCACACCCCAGAACAGGCTGAGATGGATAAGCAGGCTCAGAAACTAACGGATATTAAAGAACAGGCAGCCATTACCAGAAAGCTCGTCCGTTATATCACGGACAATGCCCTGGTGATCCCGGTTTATGATCCTGTTGCTGCTACCATGCAACAACCCTGGGTCCATAGTACCCAATATGAGCAAGGATTTGTCAGGTGGCAGACAGAAGAGGTTTGGATGGAGAAACATTAACCTTTTGGAAAAGCATACGCTTACGGTAACGATGCCCGTATCGTTTTACTTCATCTATCTTGGTTGGAAGTGGACTGACCCACTTTTTAAGAAGCATAAAGCTCGATTTTCAATATTAGAGTTTTGATGTGCGTCTCTCTGATGATATGGGCATTGTACCCTTTCTTTTTAACACGATCCCAATTTAAGCCCTGAAGAAATGTTGAGGGCTTTCCATAAGTGATATGATTTAAGGCAGATTCTCATAAGAGGCTCAGTTATGACGACCTATATCATCCGCCGTCTTCTCATGGCAGTCGTAATCCTTTTCATTGTCACCTTGATCGTCTTTTTTGCGATGCGTCTTCTTCCTGGTGACCCCTTGATCATTTTCCTGGGACAACAAGCTGGCAGTGGAACGACCATCACGGAGAAAGAGTTAGAAGTCCTTCGACATGAGTATGGATTAGATAGACCTATTGTGATCCAATATGTGAATTGGTTGACTGGGATCTTTCAGGGAAACCTTGGGACTTCAATCCACTACCATGAGAAGGTCAGTAAACTTATGCTGGAACGATTCCCAGTTACCCTGCAATTGGGTCTGGTGGCCTATGTGATTGGAAACTCTTTGGGCATCCTGTTGGGACTACTGGCTGCCATCAGACGAGGCACCTGGATCGATACAGTGACCACAGCCTTTGCCAATATCGGTATTACCATTCCTGTTTTTTGGCTGGGACTGTTGTTGATGTATGCCTTTGGTCTCAAACTCGGATGGCTTCCAATTGCAGGTTTCACCTCACCCTTTGAGAATCTCTGGTTGAGCCTCAAGCAGATGGTCATGCCCTGTATCTGCCTTTCCATCACGGGGTTGGCCTTTATCGCTCGACAGACAAGGTCGAGTATGCTCGAGGTGATCAAACAGGACTATATTCGTACTGCCTGGTCTAAGGGTTTGAAAGAACGTGTAATCATTATGAGACATGCCTTGAAAAATAGCCTCATCCCGGTGATCACACTCCTTGGGATTGGAATTGGTATTGTCTTTGGTGGATCTGTACTGGTAGAAACCGTTTTTGCCATCCCAGGGGTAGGCCGACTCCTTGTCACCAGCGTCTTTGCCCAGGATTATGTTGTGGTTCAGTCTGGTACCTTGGTCATCTCGACAATCATCATCCTGGCCAATCTCATTGTTGATATCTCTTATGGATGGCTCGATCCGAGGATTAGGTATGGATAAGAATCTTCACGTAACCCTTGAACGAGAGACGAAACGAACTTTGTAACCGTAGCCTTAACCCAAAGAACCTATTCTACGGATTGGAGAATATTAGCTCATGCCAGAAAAGCAGTCAACCCTTTTAGGCGCCTCAGAGGCACCACCCTCTGTTAGTGAATGGCGCCGTTTTCGAAGAGTCTTTTTCCAGCGCAAATTGGTCATTTTCGGACTCGTCATCCTGGCTCTGTTAGTATTTACAGCCATCTTTGCTCCCTGGTTGGCCCCCCACGACCCTTATAGAGGGAAAATGTCTGACTCCCTCTCTCCACCCTGTAAAAAATATATCTTGGGTACAGATATCCAGGGAAGAGATACATTAAGCCGTCTGATCTATGGATCGAGAACGGCATTGATGGTGGGTTTCCTATCGGTGGGGATTGCTGCCTTGGTAGGAGCCTCCTTAGGATTGGTTGCAGGGTATTTTGGTGGAATCACAAATATGATTATCATGAGGGCAATGGATGCGTTGATGGGTTTTCCAATGCTCTTGTTAGCCCTCCTACTGGCTTCGGTTCTGGGTAGTGGTATTCAAAATGTCATTATCGCATTGAGCTTTGCCACCCTCCCTGGATATGCAAGGTTCATGCATGGGTTGACCCTAAGTGTGAGGGAGAATGACTACATCTTAGCTGAAAAAGCAATGGGTTCCAGTCATGCCCGCACCATCTTCAAACATGTTCTCCCCAATGCTTCACCTCCGATGATCGTACTGGTCACATTGATGTTAGGGAATCTCATCCTGGCTGAATCAGGCCTAAGTTTTCTTGGCATCGGAATTAAACCACCAGGAGCAGCATGGGGTTCCATGGTTGCCGATGGTTATCAATACCTTTTAATGAATCCTGTTCTCTCTTTTGCTCCTGGTCTGGCCATCATGCTGGTCGTCTTTGCATTCAATATGGTTGGCGATGGGCTGAGAGATGCCCTGGACCCGAGACTGAGAGGATTACTCTAAAAATAAAAAGAGGTTGAACACCCTTTAAAGTGAGGGAAAGAGAATGTCAACACTACTGGAAGTAAAAAATCTCGCAACACAATTTCATACCGAGGGTGGCATCGTCAAAGCCGTGGATGGTATTTCATTCCATATTGATGAACAAGAGATTGTGGGTTTGGTAGGAGAAAGTGGATGTGGTAAATCGGTCAGCCAGCTCTCCGTCATGCAATTGATTGCTTCCCCCGGTAAGATTGTTGGAGGTGAGGTCATTTTTGAAGGCCAGAATCTGCTTCAATACGAGCCCAATGGACCTGAAATGCGATCGATCCGCGGCGCCAAGATCGCAATGATCTTCCAGGAACCAATGACCTCACTCAACCCTGTCCTCACCATTGGGCGTCAATTAACAGAAACCTTAGAGTTACACTTGAAGATGGACAAAGAATCGGCAAGAAAAAGGGCCATCGAGCTCCTTGGGATGGTGGGGATTCCAGATGCAGAAAATCGAATCGATGACTATCCTCATCAATTCAGTGGAGGGATGCGACAGAGGGTAATGATTGCCATGGGAATTTCATGTAATCCAAAAATCCTCATCGCTGATGAACCAACCACCGCATTGGATGTGACCACTCAGGCACAACTTTTAGAGTTGATGAAAGATATGGTCGAACGATTTCATGCCTCCCTCATTATTGTCACCCACAACCTTGGAGTAGTGGCACGGTATGCCAAGAGGATATACATCATGTATGCAGGTCGGATTGTTGAGTCAGGTTCCACCAAAGACATCTTTGCCAATCCCAGACATCCCTATACCGTAGGGCTTTTGAAATGTATCCCAAGGCTTGATGAGGAGAAAGGGAGAAAGTTGGTTCCGATCGAGGGGTTACCTCCAAATTTGATCAATATGCGTCCTACCTGTGCCTTTTATCCAAGATGTGCCGAGGGGTCTGAGAGATGTTCAAAAGAGCCTTGGCCCCCTCTGACCCATATCGGAAATCAACACTACGTCGGTTGTTTCTTAAACGACAAGGAGAAAAAAAGTGAGCTCTCAACTTAACGAAACGATTTTAGACGTCAGAGACCTGAAGATGTACTTTCCGGTGACCCGAGGACTTTTACGAAGGAAAGTCGCCGATGTCAAAGCCGTGGATGGGGTCACCTTCAAATTAAAAAAAGGAGAAACATTAGGCCTGGTGGGCGAAAGTGGATGCGGTAAGACGACCGTTGGCCGATGTATCATCAGGCTTTATCAACCCACTGATGGACAGATCCTATTTGAGGGAGAAGATATTACAAACCTTCCTGAGGAAAAGATAAGAAACATCCGTAGGAAAGTGGCTCTTATCTTTCAGGACCCTTATAGTTCCCTGGACCCCCGTCAGAGCGCAGGCAATATTGTTGGTGAACCTCTAAAAATCCACTCCTTGGTCAAAAGTCCTTCTGAATATAGAGAAAAAGTGGAAGAACTCTTCCGAAAGGTTGGATTAGATCCAAGTATGAAAGATCGTTTTCCCCATGAGTTTAGTGGAGGCCAGAGACAACGCATTGGTGTGGCTCGGGCTCTTGCCTCTGAACCCTCCTTGATCATCTGTGATGAGCCCATTTCAGCCCTGGACGTTTCCATCCAAGCACAAATCATCAATCTCCTTGAGGAATTGCAAGAAGGATTTAAAGGACTAAGCTATCTTTTTATAGCCCACGATCTCTCAGTCGTACGACATATCAGCAACAGGGTAGCGGTCATGTATTTGGGTCGGATTGTTGAGATTACTGATTCGAATATCCTCTATAGTAACCCCCTTCACCCTTATACCAAGGCCCTCCTCTCTGCTGTCCCAATCGCAGACCCTTTTGTTGAAGAAAAACGTGAACGCATCATCTTAAGGGGCGAAGTACCCAGTCCTTTGAACCCTCCTCCTGGCTGTAGTTTCCATCCCCGTTGTTTTAAGGCCATACCTGAGTGCAGTCAAGTGATTCCACCCCTTAAAGAGGTGAATACAGGGCACGAAGTCGCTTGTATCAATCTTTAACTCCAATCAAACATCATCTCTTCTTGGAACAGGGTTGGAGGGTCATCAGAAATTGATTCAAAATGTTTAGGGAGGAAAGAGAGAAAAGATTGAAGTCTTAACAAAGAAGAAAGGAGGAATTCAAAATGTCTTTTCTAAAAAAATTATCAGTTGGATTATTCATTTTGACCATTGGGATAGGGATGTTACTCAACCTTGTTCCATCCTCAACCGCTCAAACAAAACAAGTAATAACCATCAACCCTCCGCTATCCAGTACAGACGATCCCCCTCCGGCCAATGTGGTAAGAGGTGGTATCCTGAAGATGATCAGACCCACCTTCCCCAAGAATGTTGGCTACCCACCGGAGTGGGCTCCAGCAGACTCTATTAACGCCCTCCCATCATGTGAAAGGCTGATCGATTGGGATGCTAAGGGGAATGTTATCCCTTGGCTCGCCCGGTCCTGGGAATTGGATTTAAAGAATAATACTGTCACCTTTCACCTTCGGAAGGGAGTGAAGTTCCATGACGGCACCCCTTTTAATGCCGAGGCTGCCAGATGGAACTTTCAATTGAGGTTGGATACAAAGTCGCAAATCGATGGTGACCTTATAAAGTCTGTAGAGGTCCTTGACGAATATACTCTTAGGCTCAATTGCACAGATATTACCACTTGGTCTCCTTACATCTATGGCTGGGGACAACACATCTCACCCACTGCATTTGAAAAGAACGGCGGAAAAGAATGGGCGAGGTTTAACTCGGTTGGAACAGGTCCCTTCAAAGTAGTCGAATTCAAACGAGACAATCTCTTGAGGTTTGAGAAGAATAAAGACTATTGGCGAAAAGGTTATCCCCTACTTGATGGCATAGAAATCCGCTGGGTACCTAACCCGGTAACTGCCTCGATGTTGATGGAGACAAAAGAAGCCGACTTCTGGGGAGACACTGACAGAGTGGCCCAAGTGCTCGATCTTGAGAAGAAGGGTTTTAAAATAAACTGGGGGCCCGGTATGTTCTGGGCGCTTCTGCCAGCCAATGCCAAAGACCCCAAGTCGCCCTATGTGAACAAGAAGGTGCGTGAGGCTCTGGAATATGCTATTGACCGCCCGGCCATTGCAAAGTCAATTGGATTCGGTAAGTACGAGCCCTTGACTCATCTTGAACCTTCCAATTCACCGGCCTACATCAAGGGTTATAACCCTCGGCCCTACAATCCCGAGAAGGCCAGACAGCTCCTCGCTGAGGCAGGTTACCCTAATGGCCTTGAGACCAAATTGCTTGCCATGGATACTCAGCAGGATGCTGCCATTGCTCTGAAAAGATATCTCGATGAGGCCGGTTTCAAAGTGAATATCGATATCTGCGATATGGGTAGGTACTTCGCAGCAGTTTTTTCTCCGACAGGCTGGACAGACCTCGTGCTTGCTGCATCAGGCATCAATCCCGACGCAACGGATATTTTCGTTCACTTCGGTCCAAGGCCTTGGACTTACCGTTACGGTTTCATTGCCAAAACACCAGAATTCCTTTCATTGTGTGAAAAAGCCCTGAAGACCTATGATCCAGCTGATTTTAAAGTAGCCCTCCAAGCAGCGATTAAGCAGGCAAGCGAGGATGCCATGATCATTCCCCTTTGGAGGTCTGCTATGATGGGTGTATTACAACCCTGGGTGCATACGGACTATATAAAAATACATTCCGTCGTCTGGTACTCCCATCAGGACTGGATGGAGAAGAGGAAGTAAATTAAGAGAAAAAAATAACCCCTCCTAACCTCCCCTCGGTTTCGAGTCGCAATGACTTAATCTAAGGGGAGGCAAAGGGAGTTATGAATCGGAGGAGAACATATATGACAACATGGAATGAATATGTAGAGATAAACGGATCAGTCCCTGAATGGCCATACCCTATTCAATATGAGAAAGAGAACGAAGTGAACACAGATGTCCTCATTGTAGGAGGTGGGGTTGCAGGCTGTCATGCTGCAATCAGTGCTGCAAGAAATGGAGCTAATGTTGTCCTCACTGAAGTGGGTCATGCAAAAAGGAGTGGCTCTGGAGGGGCTGGGGTTGACCACTGGCATGGGGCCTGTACCAATCCTTGTTCAAAGGTCACTCCTCTCGACTATACCCAAGCGGTGTTGGAGTGCGCCCATGGCTATTCCAATGGAATTGCCCGCTACATTGTTTGCAAAGAAGGTTGGGACACCCTTCTCGAGTGTGAAGAGATGGGCGTTCAGATCCGAGATGTGAAGGATGAATTCAAGGGTGCGGATTTCAGAGACGAAGAGACAAAACTCATGTTTGCTTACGACTACAAGAGCCGCCATGTCATTCGTATCTGGGGTTTTAACATCAAGCCATGTCTCTATAACGAGATGAGGCGATTAGGGGTAAGAATTTTTAATCGGGTGTTGGTCACAGGACTTCTTACCGAGGGAGGCAAACAGGGAGCCAAAGTGGTTGGAGCCACTGGGATCAATACAAGGACAGGAGAATTCTATGTATTTAAATCAAAGGCAACGATCATCACCACCGGGGGAGCAGCTCGCCTCTTTTCGTTTGCACCAGAATTAACCGCTGCAGGATCGATGGCTAATATGAACAGCGCTGGAGTGGGATACTTTCTCGGCTGGAAAGCAGGGGCTGAGTTTGTCCTGATGGAGCAGACAGGTCCAGGTCGACTTACAGGTTTTGGCTATGCACCGTACAGCATGGGTAATACAAGCAACACCTATCATGGAACTCCAATCGTTGATGCGAATGGGAAGGAGGTTCCCTGGTTTGACCCCTATGGAAGAGAACTCAAGACCATACAGGAGCGATTCCTTCCATCCCCAGAACAGAGGTTTCAGCTTGGCATCGGAATAGGACTCCATTATTATCTTAAACCATATGTCCTCAATGATCTGACCCGCGATCTCCCTGAACGGATTCGTAATGGGGAGTTTACATTGCCTCTCTATGCAGATTTGACCCGTATGCCTGAATTGGAACGGAGGGTTATATTTGGAATGATGGTCGGAAATGAAGGAAAAACTCGAATTCCAATCTATGACACCTTTACCAAAGCAGGGTTCGATCCTGATAAGGATATGCTTCAGGCTCCAGTGTTGATTCCTGAGGGATACCAGAATTCCAATTTTTGGGGTGGGAACCCTATTCCCCACCTGAGGAGCTTAGCAGGCGGAGGTTTCTTAGTGGATTGGGATCTAAGAACTTCTCTTGAGGGCCTCTACGCTGCATGGGGTTCCACTATCTTCGGGGGAGGATGTCATGGCGAAGCCCATACGACTGGAAGATTTGCCGGACGGAAGGCAGCCAGCTATGCAAAAAGGGCAGCTGAACCCGTGTTGAATCGAAAACAGGTGGAGGAAGAAAAAAACTGGGCTTATCGACCCATTAAACAGAAGAAAGAGGGAGTGGGTTGGAAAGAGCTAAACTATGCGATTGCCCGAGTCATGCAGGATTATTGTAATAAATATAAAAATGAATTTACCCTTCTTCATGGACTGAGATTACTCAGAGAGATGAAGGAAAATGAAGCAGCCACTGCCTATGCCGCAAACCCCCATGAATTGGGTCGCACTCTGGAATGCCATTCCCTGATCGCTGTGGGGGAAATGATTATGGAGGCCTCCCGGGCGAGGAAATGCAGTAGCGTTTACCTTGATTTCTATAGGTTGGACTATCCACAAATGGACCCACCGGAATGGGAGAAGTTTTTGGTGATTCGGCAAGAAGGGGGCAGCGTGAAGGTAAGAGACCTTCCCCTCGATTTTCATTTAAAACCACCCTATGCCCCAGATTATGAAGAAAATTACATACTTCATGCCAAATAACTCTCTTCTACCTTTCTTCCCTTATGGGAGGAATGGAGGGTGATCTCGAGAAAGGAGTTTAAAAATGAATCAAAAAGTATATATGATCCCTAATCCACCCACTCCGAACAAAGGACAGAGATTCAATCCTGACATCTGTAATGGTTGTAACCTCTGTGTCGAGATCTGTCCTACGGATGTGATGATGCCAAACCCGGAGAAGAAGAAACCTCCTATTGTGCTTTACCCTGAAGAATGCTGGTTCTGTGGGACCTGTATAGAGGAATGTCCAAGACCAGGAGCAATCACTATGACTCACCCCTTATGTCAAAATATTTCTGTAAATTGGAAGCGTAAGGATACAGGAGAATATTTCCGCCTTGGGATGAAGAACCCACCTCCCCCCAATACCCGACCTCCCTCTGGCGGATGATCCCCATAGAAGGAGTCATCAATGTTAAGACCCATTGTCTTCAATGACGAAATTTGTAAAGGATGTAATCAATGTGTTGAGGTCTGTTTAATGGAAATTCTACAACCAAACCCTGAAAAGGGGAAACCCCCACAGGTAGTATACCCAGAGGAATGTGCCTATGATGGCGCCTGTTTTATCCATTGCCCACTCAGGGATAAAGGTGCCATCAAGGTAGTACCTCCCCTTCCAATGAGGGTCTCCATCCTAAGAGGCAAGGGCAGATAAAAACGTTGAACGATGAACAATGGAAAACGAACTGTAACTGTTTATTGTTCATCGTTTATCGTTTAATGTTTATTGTTCATCGTTTAACGTTTATCGTTCTAATGACAAAGGAGTCAAATTCATGAATTCTATTACTGAAGTTGTTCCAATAGAAACCGATGTATTAGTCATCGGGGGTGGATTGGCAGGCTGCATGGCAGCCATCAAAGCCAGTGAGTATGGGGTAAAGGTTACTCTTGTTGAAAAAGCTAACACGGTGAGCAGTGGGTGTGCTGGGACAGGGATAGATCATGTTTGGGGTTATATTCCTCCGATCCACCAAAAAATGGGCTGGATGATCGATGATCTGATCGAAGACCATTCGCAGGGGATTGCACGAGGCCTCATTAATAAAGAACTACTTTACATGGTTGCCAATGAGAGCTATGAGAGGGTGCTCGATCTTGAAAAGTTTGGTGTGAATTTCAGGTACGAAGATAGCCCTCTTCCTGAAAAATTCAGAATCGTCCATCAATTCCATAGTATGCCAACTACTTTCAACTTTGATGGTAGGGACTTAAAGCTAATATTGACCAAAGAGGCTAAAAAAAGGAGGGTGGCAATCGTCAATCGTGTGATGGTCGTAGAGCTTCTCCATACCGATCAACAGATCTCTGGAGCCCTTGGCGTCGGGACGAATGATGGTAAAATCTATTTTTTCAAAGCAAAAGCAGTGGTCCTATCCACAGGCCGGGCCAATCGATTGTCTCGAACTGTTACGGGTATATGGGGAAATCATCGAATCCCTGTCAACGAAACAGGTGACGGAAGATCCATGGCCTTTCGAGTGGGGATCCCTATTATTAATATGGAATTTTATTCTCCAGCAACGTTCTCTATCGGCAACTTTGAGTTAAACTTGGGGTCTCCAAGGAACACGGTTCAACCAGCAGCCTCAGTTGTCGGCCCAAAAGGAGAAGTCATCGTTCCCAGAACCAATTTTTATGATTGGAGTAAACTGGGTATTGAGAAGGTCGATGCAAAGGAGTCCAGAGAGAAGTTTTTAAAAACCTTCCAGGCCCGTCCCCCTTACTTTCAACTTCATCGACAAGGAGGAGGGCCATTCTACCTCGATCTCACCGGAGGGACAGAAGAGGAGATCCGTTATATTGAATGGTCTATCCAAAATGAGGGAAAGGGGTTTCTATTCCTTGATTATTTGAAAAATCAGGAGGGTTTTGATTTCAGGAAGGATAAATTAGAATGGCTTCCCAATAGCAGAGAGATGGCGGGGACTGCTGCCTCAGGGGTCTGGGTCAACCAAAACCTTGAAACAGAAGTTAAAAATCTTTTCGCAGCTGGCGATGATGTTGGAGGGGTACCCTGGATGTGCTCTCCAGGGGCATTTACCATGGGCTGGAGGGCAGGCGAGAGGGCAGCCATAGAAGCAATGAAGCAGAAAGCATTTTTAAAAGTGAATTTAGAGAGGGTGGAGTCCTTAAAAGAGTTATATTCTCATATGATGGGAAATAAAAACGGACTCCATTGGCGCGAGGTCGAAATGGCTGTTCAAAATATTGTTGATCACTATGCGGGAGAGGTCAGATCCGCCCCGATGTTGAGCAGGGGAATTGAACGTTTAAAAGAGATCAAACGGAATGTTTCATTTAGAGCCAAGAATCCCCATGAATTGATGCGCTGTTTGGAAGTAAGATCGATCATCGATAATGCTGAGATGATCTTTTTAGCCTCTCGAGAAAGAACAGAAAGTCGAAAGGCTCCTTTTGGGTTTTTTAGAGCTGACTATCCTGAACAGGATGATAAGAATTGGCTTGCCTTTTTGGCCTTGAAATTGGAGGAGGAGGAACTTAAATTTTATAAAATTCCTATAAAATAAGAGTTTCCTCAACGATGATAGTGAACATTAAATGATCTCAACTATAAATTCCATACTCCTTGGTGGTTTCAAACATGGCCTTTACATTCTCAGGTTTGGCATCATCTAAAGCCGTTGCAGGAGCCATGATAAATCCCCCTCCCTTCCCCACGACTTTGATAAGCCTCTTACAGTAATCCCTCACATCATCTGGAGTCCCCCCCACCAACATGGAGAGGGGCACGTTCCCTTGAAGACATACCACATCTCCCAAAACCTCTTTGGCTTTGAAGAGATCGGTCCTTTCAAACATGTATACGGCTTTTCCTTTTGGAATATCACCAATCCACTCCAGACGGGTATCGCAATGACCTTCCCATAATATCATGGGGATGAGATCTTCAGCCACGAAGGTCTCAATCATCTTTTTTAGCCAAGGCCAGTAGAAGGTCTTAAACTGCTCAGGAGACATAAAACCGTCCAGCCCTTTATGGAGAGGAATAAATACACCTTTCTTATTTCCCCATTTCGCCATCAATCCACTTCGAATCATCAATGGGTAAACCTTTTCGATCATGGCAATGAGCTTATCAGGGGAGCGTCTCATGTCTACCATTGCCCCTTTTGTCCCTCTAAGAATATCAGAGATGTAGTCAAAAGGAACAAGGGCAGCACTTCCCATGATGACAGGAAATCCAAGTTCAACGAGCTTCTGATCAAATTTCATGGCTGCCCCGAATGCTTCTTGAACGACCTTGCCTGTTCTTACCATTGCCTCTAAGGCACTCTGTATTTCGGGATCTGCAAAGGCTATGAAGGTCCCAACGCCCATGTAATCCGTAACCATCTGCAAGGGAGGAAGTTTTTCAAATGGTTTAAGGGAGTCAAAGATTCGAGGCCAGACCTTTCGAATCACAAAGTCTGTTGGATCATAAAGATATTCATCATATTCTTCCTCTTTCATCATCTCCCTTTCCAAGAACTGGTAGGAAGACATTTCATCCAGACCATGCCCTGGCCAGGCAAGACGATTATATCCGATGGATTCAAGTTGTGGGCCCAGATAGGTGAACATGAAAGGGTTCTCCCCTGTATCGGGCTGGAACTCTTGAAGAAAACGAAGGGCCGCCTCCTCAGCCTTATTGGGATCGTACATCACATCCCTGCAGCTGAACCCATAATATTTTGCAGAGAAAAAACTCCCAAAGGCACTAATGGGAACCCTATCCGGTACTTTTAACTGAATGGCATCAAAAATCCTCTTCTCCCTTTCCTTATAAAGCTCTCCCAATTTTTCTCCCATGAGATCATATCCCTCCATTGTCAAAGATTGAAAAGGAAGTGAATAAACTTTCCACCCCACCCCTTAAAGAGGCTGTGTCGTAATATGGAAAAATGGCCCTTTACAAGGAGAGAGGCCAGTCGTTCAATTACGACATCGTCTTGAAGCAGGGAGTCGAAAAATTCTCCTCTTCAGTTTAGAAGGTAAAAAGTCTCTTTTTACTACTTTGCCTGGGGAAGCTGAACCCCCTGTTGGATCAGATTCTCTCGCAGTTCTTTATAATTCACATTTCTGGGTTGAATGCCTTTTTTTGCTGCTATGGCTGCAGCAGTGCCTGCTGCCTGTCCATAGCAGATGCAGTGGGGAATGATATTAAAGTGATGGTTGATGCTATCCGAGGAGGAGAAGGCTCGGCAGGCCACCAATAAACCATCGATCTTTTGGGGCACCAGACAT
>JBBIRT010000077.1:0-7419 GCA_037441725.1 Deltaproteobacteria bacterium
AAATGGGTGGTTGCCTTCGGAGCCTGTGCCTGCTCAGGTGGAATTTTTAAGAGCTATAGTGTCGTGCAGGGGGTGGACCAGATCCTTCCAGTAGACTTCTATATCCCTGGATGTCCTCCAAAACCAGAGGCCCTTCTTGCGGCCTGGGTGAAACTCCAAAAGAAGATTGAGGGAGAGAGCCTCGCCAACCGGAAGGATGTTCTCAGCAGCCTTGAGATGAAGGGATAAGAGGAAAGGGAAATGGTGGAAAATAATCTTACTGTAAAAAAATTGAGAGAAAAATTTCCAAATTCCATATTAGAGGTAGTATCCTTTCGAGGTGAGGTAACGATTGTCGTTCCAAAAGAGGAGATCTTATCGATCAGTAAATTTCTCTATTCTGATCCAGATCTCCAGTATCAGCTCCTCACAGACCTGTGCGGTCTTGATCTCTTTCCTCAAACTCCCCGCTTTGAAGTGGTCTACCATTTATGCTCCCTGAAATATAATCAAAGGGTGAGGATTAGAACGAGGGTAGGAGAAAATGAATCGATCTCGAGTGTTGAATCGATCTGGAAGGTTGCCAATTGGTATGAGCGGGAGGCCTATGATCTTTTTGGAATTCTTTTTGAGAATCACCCCGATCTCAGAAGAATTCTTCTCTGGGATGGCTTTGAAGGCTATCCTTTAAGGAAGGATTATCCCACCGAAGGGCCGGATTTCGACAAGCCCTTTATTCCTGAGGTTTGAAATGGCAGAAACACGATTGATGACGATCAATATGGGACCTCAACACCCTGCCACTCATGGGGTTTTGAGAATTGTATTGGAATTGGATGGAGAGGTCATTGTAAAGGCAACTCCTCATATCGGCCATCTCCATCGGGGGATTGAGAAATTGGCTGAAAGCAAGACCTATCATCAGTCGATTCCCTTCACTGACCGATTGGATTATACCAATGCCATGGGAAATAATTTGGCCTATGTTCTTGCAGTCGAAAAGCTTCTGGGTCTTGAGGTTCCCCCAAGGGCTCAGTATATCCGAGTCATGATGGCAGAGCTTCAAAGGATTGCTGCCCATCTCATCTGGCTGGGAAGTCATGCCCTTGATATCGGTGCAATGACACTCATCTTCTATACCTTTAGGGAAAGGGAGCAGGTGCTAAGGATTTTTGAGGAGGTAGCAGGAGGGAGACTCACCCCCACTTACTTAAGGATTGGTGGGCTTTCAAAAGACCTCCCAGAGGGAATCGAGGAGAAGATCAAGGCTTTTGTTCAGGTCTTTCCTGAGCGTATTAAAGAATATGAGACCCTTCTGACCAAGTACATCATCTTGTGAAAAACGACGAAGCAAATTGGGATTATCTCAAAAGAGGATGCGATCAGTTGGGGCGTGACCGGACCGACCTTAAGAGGTTCAGGGGTGAAATATGATGTGAGAAAGGCCTTTCCTTATTCAAGTTATGACCAGTTTGACTTTGATATTCCAATAGGATCAGTAGGGGATGTTTATGATCGATATATCGTTCGGTTAAGAGAGATGGAATGGTCTAATCACATTGTAAAACAGGCCTTGGAACGACTGCCCAAAGGGCCAATTCTTGCCAATGATCCTCGGGTTACCTTGCCTCCGAAGGATGAGGTTACCCGGGATATCGCTTCATTGATCCGCCAGTTCAAAATAGTTTCAGAAGGCTTTAGACCACCCGTGGGCGAGGTCTATGCAAGTGTTGAGGCATCGAAAGGGGAGTTAGGATTTTATATCGTGAGTGATGGATCTAATCATCCCTATCGATTTAGAATTCGAACCCCTTCTTTTGCCAACTTGAGTGCCCTTCCGAAAATGATCGAAGGAGGGCTGGTGGCAGATGTGATTTCCACGATTGGAAGCATTGATATCGTCCTTGGAGAAATCGATAGGTAGGAATCAATAAGATTCTACTTGAAGAAGAGGTTTTTATGACAGATATCCTTTTTAGCAGTTGGGGTGGAGAGGTCATCGATAATCGGGGAAAATCTGAAGCTGAAAGACAACCTGTTCCCACTCTTAGTCTGCCTCCTGAATTTGATCAGGAGAGAAAGATCAAAGCCTTTATCGGATGGGATGGAATTGTGATCCGGGATAATGAAGTGGATATCATCGATTTAACCCGGGCTTATATGGAGGCCGTTCAGAAAGAGTCCTGTGGAAAGTGTACCCCCTGTCGGGTTGGAACCCGAATCATGGTTACCTTATTGAATCGTATTGCTGAGGGTCAGGGCAAAGTAGAAGACTTAAACCAAATAAAGTATTTAGGCGAGACCATCAGAAAGAGTTCCAAATGCAACCTTGGGCAGACCGGTCCAAAGCCGATATTAGATGCGATCCATTATTTTGAAGAGCAATTTTCCGGCGCTATCCAGTTGCAAAAGAAGGTCCCTCGCCAGGAATATAAGATCAAAGTGACAGCTCCCTGTGAAAGCGCCTGTCCTTCGCATCTTCCCATTACTCGTTATATTGAACTAATCAAAGAAGGTAGATTTGAAGAATCCCTTTCTGCCATCAGGGAGGCGACCTGCCTACCAGGAGTTTTAGGAAGGGTCTGTATCCGACCCTGCGAAGATAATTGTCGAAGGGGAAATGTAGATGAATGTATTTCGATTAAATGGTTAAAACGATTTGTTGCTGATTATGAGTTAGATAAGAGAAGAAAACCTCAAATCCAGAAGGGTGAAAAGAGGTTGGAAAAGGTTGCCATCATCGGAGCAGGTCCAGCAGGTCTCTCTTGCGCCTATTACCTTGCCTTGAAAGGTTATTCGGTCACCATCTTCGAGCGATTGGGAGAGCCTGGTGGAATGGCTGCGGTAGGGATTCCTGATTATCGACTTCCGAGAGATATCCTGAGATATGAAGCAGGGATAGTGGAGAAATTAGGGGTGGAGATCCGATATCATACCCAAGTCGGTAAGGATATCACCCTTTCTCAAATATTTGAGCAGGGATACAAGGCCATCTTCATTGGGGTTGGAGCCCAGACCAACACCCCTATGGGCGTGGAAGGAGAGGATAAGGGATATAAGGGATTTATCCCAGGTGTTTTCTATCTCTTAGAAATCAATCTTGGGAGAGATCCCTATCCGGAGGGGAAAAAGGTTGTGGTCGTCGGAGGCGGTAATGTGGCCATTGATTGCGTCCGATCCTCTTTTCGCATTGGCAAGACAGACGTGAATTTGGTTTATCGTAGGACGAAGAAGGAGATGCCTGCAGATCGGGTGGAGATTCACGACGCAGAGGAAGAAGGGGTAAAATTCCATTATCTTTGCAATCCAGTTCGGATCGTTGAGAAAGAGGGAAAGGTGGTGGGTGTGGAGTGTATCCGAATGGAGTTGGGAGAGCCAGATGAGTCAGGAAGGCGAAGACCTGTCCCCATTAAGGGATCGGAGTTTTTCATCGAAACGGATATCTTGATCCCAGCAATTGGCCAAGCCATTGACCTTTCGTTTCTTGAAGAAAAAGATGGAATAAAAACAACGAGGCGGTCGACCATTGCGGTTCAAGAGGGGACTTTTATGACCAGCCGACCAGGAATCTTTTCTGCTGGAGATTGTGTCACTGGACCAGATGTTTTAGTCCGTGCAGCTGGACACGGGAAAAGGGCTGCTGAAAAGATTGACCTTTTCCTCCGAGGGATGGAAGTTAAAGAATCTGAAGAAGAGCGTCTCGAAGCCCTAATGGAAAGGATTAAGGTTTATAATAAAAATGAAAAGATTGGAATTCCGGGTGGATTAAATAGGGCCATGTTGAAGTTACTTCCCCCTGAATCCAGGAAATGGGTCTTTGATGAGGTCGAGGAGGGATTTTCCATCTCGGTGGCTCAGAAGGAAGCTGAACGCTGCCTGAGATGTGTTCGGGTAGGATTATTTGCAGTCTAATAAACCCCATCTTATCATGCCGAACCAGATCTTAAATTTGTTTCGTGGGCTTTGATTTCGGCATTTTAATTGTTTTAGGGTTGGAGGATCAAATTAAGCATGTTAAAGTTGACCATTGATGGAAAAGAGGTTTCAGCAAGGCCAGACCAGACCATCCTCGAGGTTGCTAAGGAGAATGGAATTTATATTCCCACCCTCTGTTACCACGAAAGATTAAGCCTGCTTAAATCCTGTCGTCTCTGCCTGGTCGATATTGAGGGAGCAGAGATGCCCATGGCTTCCTGTGCCACTCCTGTTGGGGAAGGGATGGTGGTTCATACCCGCACCGAACGCGTTGAAAAGATGAGGCGAGAGGCTTTGAAACTATTGCTGGTCAACCATCCATTGGATTGCCCTGTCTGTGATGCTGGAGGAGAGTGTCAACTCCAGAATCGAACCTATGAATTCGGAATCGAAAAGAATGAATATCCTCCAGAGAAGAGGGAGTTTCCAACCTTTCCCTTTGGAACCCCTTTGATCCGGCAATGGTTTGATCGGTGTGTGATGTGTCTTCGATGCATTCAGGCCTGTTTAGAGGTACCGGGAGCAGATGTCCTTGAAGCAGCAGAACGTGGTTTTCTCTCCCATGTCCAAGCCGTTCGAAAAGAGAATTGTATCTCTTGTGGTGAATGTCTCCATGTGTGTCCAGTCGGAGCATTGACCGAGAATCTCAGCTCGATTAAAGGCCGAACGTGGCAATTAAAAAGAACAAAGACCACCTGCACCTTTTGTGCCTGTGGTTGTCAATTAGAACTTAACACCCTCGCCGATCGAGAAGTGGTTAAGGTGACTACCCAAGAGGAAGCAGGAAGCAATCAGGGAAGCCTGTGTGTGAAAGGAAGATTTGGGTTTGACTTCGTCCAGCATCCTGAAAGGCTTAAAAAACCCCTCGTAAAAGAATCGGGGGTATTTAGAGAAGTCTCGTGGGAAGAAGCACTGGAATTGGTCGCCACCAAACTGAAGGAGATCAAAGATCGATACGGTGCCCAGAGCATTGGAGGGATCTCTTCCTCCAGGGCCACCAACGAAGAAAATTATCTCTTTCAAAAATGGATGAGGGCTTGTGTTGGAAGCAACCATCTTGATAGTGGAACACGATTATCCAGTGGATCCTCTCTCTTTGGAATGATGGCCTCATTTGGGCATGGGGCCATGACTCATTCGATGGATGAAATCACCCAGGCTGATCTTATCCTCCTCATTGGTGCTGATCCATATGAGGATCATCTCATTTTCAGCAACAAGATGAGAGAGGCCTTCCGGAAAAATAATGCCAAAATCATTTTGGTGGATCCCAGAAAGACTCAATGGGAGAAATGGGCCGATCTATGGCTGAGACCTTTACCTGGAACGGATATGGCTTGGATCAACGGCTTGATTCGCCTTCTCATTGAGAAGGGAATCCGTTCTGAGACAGAAGGGTTTGAGGCCCTTCGTTCTTCTGTTGAAAGTTTTTCATTAGAATTTGTTCAAAACGCTTCTGGGATTTCTCCTGTCGATTTGCAAAGAGCAGCCCAGCTCTATCTCTTAGCTAAAAAGAGGGCCATTGTCTTTGGCTCAGGGGTCATCCAACATATGAATGGAACTGAGATGGTTAGGGCCCTTTGTAACCTGGCCCTCCTTACGGGTGATAAAGAAAGTGAGCCCGAAAGGCTCTATCCCCTCTTGACGCAGAATAATGCCCAGGGCTCAATGGACATGGGTACTCTTTCCGAATTTCTACCAGGTTATCTAAGGGTGGATGATCCAGAAGCGAGAAGAAGGTTTGAGGAGACATGGGATAGACAGATTCCTGATCAAATAGGTTTTTCCTATATGGAAATGTTTGACAAGATCCTCGAGGGAGAGATCAAGGCCCTTTATATCTTTGGAGAAGATCCCTTTCTTACGCTTCCTAATCTTGAAAGAGTGAAGAATGGACTCCACCGATTAGAGTTTTTAGTCGTTCAGGATATGTTCATGACCCATATTGGAAATTATGCCCATGTGATGTTACCTGGGGTGAGTTTTGCAGAAAAAGATGGAACCTTCACCAATATGGAGAAAAGGGTGCAAAGGGTCCGAAAGGCCATCTCACCCATAGGGGATTCCCAGCCTGATTGGAAGATCCTTTGTGAACTTTCGACAAGGATGGGTTATCCCATGCAATATCAGAACCCCGGTGAGATTATGGAAGAGATCGCCTCCTTGGTTCCATCCTATGCGAAGATGACTTATTCAAACCTCGAAAAAGAAGGTCTTCGATGGTCTTCGAGGAATGGATGGAAATTGAAATTTCATCCAACTGAATATAGAGGTCAAATGGAGATCCCCAATGGGACCTATCCCTTATGGATCATTCCCAGAGGGTTTCATTACCATTATGGAATTGGAACGACGACCAAGAGGGCCAAGGGGTTAGCTAAAGTCTTGTCAGATTCCTATATTGAAGTCCATCCTGATGATGCATTAAAGGCAAAGCTTGAGGATGGAGGACAGGTAAAGGTCATATCACCCCGAGGAGAGGTGGAGACGGTCTGTAAAATTTCAGGAGCGGTCCCTAAAGGGGTGGCCTACTATGTCAATCACTTTTTCCCTGTTTTTATAAACAATCTTCTGATATCAGGATATGATTCAAATAGTAAAAACCCAGAATATAAATTTTTTATCGGGAGAATAGAGAAAAGATAATCTCATTATTATCTAAGCAATTTAAGATTTTTGGCTTTCCTTAGAAAGCTCCTTAGAGGAGAAACAGGATGCAATTGTTATATCTTCTCATTTAGATCGTTGTAAAAAGCATCGTGGTCTTTGGCTGCCTATGGGTCATCGTAGCCTATGAGACCTGGTTTATGCGAAAGATGGCAGGCCGCATCCAGCTTCGATATGGACCAAACCGCTGCGGTCCCTTTGGATTGCTTCAACCCTTTGCAGACCTTTTTAAAGCCCTTTTTAAAGAAGACCTCATTCCAGGAAGGGCAGATAAAGCGGTCTTTATTCTTGCCCCCATCATTACCATCGTGGCCTCCTTAAGTCTTTTTGCAGTGATCCCCTTTGGGAATCAATTTACTATTCCAGGAACCAACTGGGTCGTAAAATTACGAATTGCTGATATCGATGTAGGACTCCTTTATATCTTTGGAATTGCCTCCCTTGGGGAGTTTGGAATCGTATTAGGAGGCTGGTCCTCAGGAAATAAATATGGTTTGATAGGGTCTCTTCGGGCTGCAGCCCAGATGATCAGTTATGAAGTGGCCTTGGGTCTTTCAATTGTTGGGGTTCTGATTCTGTCACAAAGTTTGAGGTTGACAGAGATCGTTCGACTCCAAGAGGGTGGATTCTGGGCTTGGAACCTCTGGTATCAACCCCTGGCCTTCATCCTCTATATCATCTGTGGTCTGGCCGAGATGAACAAGATTCCTTTTGATATGCCTGAGGCAGAGGCAGAGTTGGCCTGTGGATACAATATCGAATACAGCAGTATGAAATTTGCCCTGCTTTATCTGGCTG